>JAVBSS010000049.1:0-20502 GCA_031556525.1 Lachnospiraceae bacterium | reverse complement strand
CATACCTGAACAACCAATTGTCTCAACTAATGCCTCTTGAATAATTCCCTCTTTAACGTTAAGTGTTAACTTACAAGCACCCTGTTGAGGAGCACACCAGCCTACACCGTGTGTTAAACCTGAAATATCTTTTACTTCTTTCGCTTTTACCCACTTTGCTTCTTCTGGTATTGGTGCAGCACCATGGTTTACACCTTGAGCAACTGAGCACATGTTTTCTACTTCGTGTGAATAAATCATGTTGAAACTCCTTTCAATATATAAAAATAAAAATAAAAACAAAATCGGTAAGATATACCCTAGGCACACCTTACCGATACATTTTCTCACAAAACGACTAAATAGTCTAGCCCTTTTTTAGCTTTTATAGATTTTATTCTGTTTCTACAGTGGTTATATTTACTCCACTTATGGTTGTTATTCCATTTATGAATTTTTCAACGTCATCTTCATATCCTTTATATGCCGTAACCATAATAAAACACATCATACAATCAATTTTATGTACATAATATTTTTGAATCAGCGCCCCTTTCATACTACTAACTGTTAATTCGTAAAACATTGTATCTGCTATCATTATAGGAGCTATTTTTTCAATCTTATATTCCGTCTCTTCTGATTTTCCAAGATTATCTGCTACTGCTTTAATATACTCTTCTTCATTTATAATCTTTCCCAATCCTATGCTTGTACTATTACTTATATTCTCAAACCCAAATATAATATTGCCAAGACCGTTATCCTTTTTGAGTGCAAAGCAATAATACATAACTGCATCTTCAGGGGATATCTCCCCATCCCTAAGCGCCAATATTTCTTCCTCTGTCAATCCGCCATATTCCGATAATTCCTCATCTGTCATCTTGTCCCACCCTGATAGCATTGGAAAACTCATATCAATATATCTATTAACATATCTATCGTTTTCCCAATCCCCTATATCAAAATTCGCAAGATATTTATTAGCTTCCTCTGTCGTCTCTTCTGTTATTTCCTCTGTTATCTCTTCTCTTATCTCTACAAGCGTATCTATTGTATTGCTCTTAGTTTCATCTTTTGTACAGGCCGTAATTCCTACTACACATATTACAGCCATTATCATAGAAATTATTTTCTTCATATAAAAACTCCTCCAA
The DNA here is from genome assembly GCA_031556525.1 of Lachnospiraceae bacterium. Taxonomy (GTDB): domain Bacteria; phylum Bacillota; class Clostridia; order Lachnospirales; family Lachnospiraceae; genus JAVBSN01. Next base: position 19,363 of record JAVBSS010000049.1, on the reverse strand, counting down.
TAATTAATGAAACTATATACATTTAAATGTGTACCTTTTAGATAATATCACAATTCAAATATTTTTTCTACCATTTTTTAACATATTTGTAATTATTCTTAACACTCTTGTAAATATTTTTTCACTTTGATACAATATCTTTGAATCAATTAATACAAACTACTTGGAGGCTTAACATGAATTTTATAGATTTACACGTACATTCAAATGCATCTGACGGAACAATGACACCCAGTGAAGTTGTATCTGCTGCCTTAGAAAAAAACTTATGCGCAATAAGTTTAACCGATCACGATACTATAGACGGTATCGAGGAAGCTATAGAAGCCGCTAGTTCTACTAATCTTAGGGTTATTCCTGGCATAGAACTATCTTGTTATTATAAGAATAGGGAAATTCACATTTTAGGACTTTTTGTAGATCATACGAATACATCTTTCAAGAAGGAATTAATTGTCCTCAAGAAAGCTCGTGCACATAGAAATATTGAAATGATTAATCGCTTTCAAGCTGATGGCATAGACATGACTCTTGAAAAATTACAAGCTGGCAATCCTAACAGTGTATTAACCCGAGCTCACTTTGCAAGAGTATTATTAGAGGAAGGTGTTGTTAGAACTAAAGAGCAGGCTTTTAATCGCTACATAGGTATTAACTGTCCCTATTACATTCCCAAGCCCTCCATTACTCCTGAATATGCTCTCCAACTTATAACAGATGCCGGTGGCATTGCTATGCTTGCTCACCCTCTACTATATAAGTTAGGCTATAACCAAATCGAAGAAATGATTACTACGCTTATGCCCCTTGGATTAAAAGGTCTTGAAGCCTATCATTCATCAAACAATTGGTATGAAAGCGATAAATTACGAAGTCTTGCCCTAAAATACAATCTTTTAATATCTGGCGGTTCTGATTTTCATGGAGCAAACAAACCAGATATTAATATAGGTAGTGGTCGTGGTGGTCTTATGATTCACAAACGAATACTTGATAATATAGAAGCTTCTCTCTGATTTAAAATAAGAGTGTGCAAATAGTTTTGTTCTACTATCGGCACACTCTCTTATTTTTTATTTATTAATTTTTATCTACTAATTCTTATCTACTCATTTCTAATTGCTGCTAAAGGACTAAGTTTTGTTGCCCTTTGAGCTGGGAAGAAACCTGACACAGTTCCTATTAAAGTTGCGAATATTATTGCAAGAAGGACTAGCCAAGCTGGTATTACAGATATTTTAACTCCCTCACCCATATTCACTAACGGCGCTGCAAAAACATTTACCAGCAATGATAGCAGATAGCTTAGAAGCACTCCTGCTATTCCTCCTAAAAATCCAATAAATGCTGCTTCTGACAAAAACAATGCTCTAATATTATTTAAGCTACAACCAATTACTTTCATAACTCCAATTTCCTTTGTTCTTTCATAAGTAGACATTGTCATTGTATTAGTTATACCTATGGCTGCTACTAACAAGGAAATTGCTCCTATACCACCAAGAACAGCTTGAATTATCTTAAACTGGCTCTCTATCTGTGATAGCCATTCTTGATTACTATAAGCTTGAAATCCCATATCTTGAATAGTAGTCATTACTGCATCTACATTATCAGCATCATCTACACTAACTACTGCCGAATCATATATTAATTCTTTAAGTGGTTTACCATTTTTATCTGTTGGTTGATTAGGTATTGCTCTTCCTTTATAGGTTTTCTTAAGATATGCTTTTAACGAATCTATGTCTGTATATATATTGTAACTATATTTACTCCAAGTATTCTCATCACCTGCAACCTTACCTACTATAGGAAACATATTTTTCTTGGCAGGAATCTCTGTATAATTACCAGCCCCATCATCTATCCACTCTGAATCAAATTGAGTAAATACTGTTTTATTCATTAAATCTACATCTGCCAATTCTCCTGTTTCATAATAAGGATAAGAATAGGTTGATGAATTATAAAATTGTTGTATTACCATATTACCCACAACAAGCTCTAATGTTCCAGAATTGGCTGATGGTAAAGTTCCTTCTCCAATATTAATCTTGGCTAATTCATCTTGTGAAACACCCATTATACTTATCCAAGATTCCCATTTCCCTTGAATAAACTTACCATATACTGCTAATTGTGGCGATGCATATTCTACATGTTCTAATTCTTCAATTGATTTAATTGCACTATCATTCAAATATTGTATATCAGCACTAGTGCCTCCATAATAACCTGTAGAGACTTCAATTTCTGTTAATCCACCATATGAACTGGCTTCCTCCATCATTGCTGTCTTAAGTCCCAGACCAAGCGATAACATTACTACTACTGAAGCGGTGCCTATAATAACTCCCAATACTGTAAGGATAGTACGAATCTTACGTCTCCATAAGCTACTAGCGCTCATCCCTAAAATATCAAGAAAGTTCATCCTCGTCCACTTCTTCCTTTCCTTTGCGTTTCTTAATAATTATCACTACAACTATTATTACTACCGCAACCGCTATACATATACCAGCTATAATACCTAATACTGCAAGAGCACTAATTCCTGTAGCCTCTTCTTCTATGTACATCTCTTCTTCGTAGAAATCTCCATTACCCATATCTTCACCTACGAATAGTGTTATGTCTTGTTCAAACTCTTTCACTTCACCATCTGCATCTTCATAAGATATAATAGCTTTTATTATTCCGTCATCCTCTGTTGCTGCTATTCCCGTTATCATAGAATCAGCAAATCCCGTTCCACCTGCAGCTATATTTCCTACATATGAAGGCTCTGACTCTATACTGTTTCCTTTGAACGAAACGCTTACATTGTATAGTATTCCTTTACCTAAATTGTTAATAGAAAACATTACATTGGCTTGCTCATATACAGTTATAAAATCTGAAGATAACGATATATCTGTTACTGTTAATCTTGCTTCTTGTGATACAGGTATTGATATATCCTCTGATGCTTCAAATGGATTAGCACTACTATCTTCATACACTGCTGCTATATTTAATACGTATGGCTTCTGTTCAAGGTCTCCCTTTGCTTTCATCTCGATAACTATATCTTCAGTCTTACCACTTCCAATCTTATCTACAAATACTGTACTAGATCCTGATTTTGGCAAAAATTCATTTTCTGCTGATTTCACTGTAAATTTAATATTAGATACTGCTGTTCTCTTAGATGTATTCTTTACATGTATTGTTATTGTAAAATCTTGACCTGCTTTAACTGTAGCTGGTGAAGTCTCATATCCAGTAACAATTAGTCTTGGTGTTGATAGTGTACCTGGTGTATTATCTACTGGAGCCTCTGTTGTAGGTTCTTCTACTGGAATTCCTTCAACTCTAGCACTTATAGGTTTTACTAATATATAACTCTCACTACCCTTTGTATATTCAATTATAAAGTTAACTGGATAATATCCTGTCTCTAGAGTCGATTTTGCTGTAAGATTATAATTACATTCAAATGTTGCTGCCCCGTTCTCTGGAACTGTTTCTTTGTATGCATCTTGACCGCTCTCAAATCCAAATTCACTAGCAACATCTATGTATACCTTATTCACATTAACACCGCCATCTGGTGTTAATATAAATCTAAAACCAATTGTTTCTCCAGCTTTTCCGCTAGGCGCATTAGGCACTTGCAAATTAACATCAGATGTCTTTCCTGTACTAATAACAACACCTGTGTTCTCTCCCTCACCTGTTGTTCCCCCTGCTGTAGCCGCTAAAACCTGATTTGAAAATAACATCGTTAAGCATAAAACTGATGCTATAATTTTCTTAATTCTCTTCATCTAATATAATCTCCTTCCTCTCATTTACCTCAATTTTTTTTATCTTACCATCTCTTATATGTATAACTCTATCGGCAACCTGCGCAAGATTTCTATCATGGGTTACCATAACTAGTGTCTTGTTTTGTTCATTAACTACACTTCTCATAAGACCCAGTATATCTTTCGTTGTATTAGAATCCAAGTTACCCGTAGGTTCATCTGCAAACACAATACTTGGATTAACCACCAGTGCTCTCGCAACTCCGACTCTCTGTTGCTGTCCACCTGACATCTGGTTCGGCATATGCTTTCTATGTTCACTAAGTCCCACTAGCTTCATCATTTCCTTAGCTTTCTTATTTCTCTCTTCTTTATGTACACCCTTAAAAGTAAGTGGTAATGCAACATTTTCCATAGCATTCATATTTCCTAATAAGTTAAATGATTGAAATATAAATCCGACTCTTTCTCCACGAAATTTAACTAGTTGATTTTCATTAAGTTTATCGATTCTTCTACCATCTATCTGTATCTTACCCTTGGATGGTTTTTCTAGCCCTGCAAGCATATTTAACAATGTTGATTTACCTGAGCCTGATGTTCCTACAATTGCGATAAGTTCACCTTCGTAAACCTTAAAGCTTACACCGTTAAGTGCAGGCACCTTATTACTTCCAACCTTGTATATTTTATATAGATCTTCGACTTCTATAATAATCTTGCGATTCTCGTCTACAGTTACTTCTGGTCCAGTATTACTCTCTGTTACCTCTTCAGAAGACGATACCGCTTGTAAAATATCCTCCACCCTAATACCTCCTTATTTATTTCTAACACTATATCTTGTATTATTATACCATTTTACAACACTATATGTATAATTTATTTCTAATTATTTCTTAAGAAATTCTTTCTTTAATAACATTATTATAGTATTTCTTATCATATACACCAAAAATCCCGATGCCTAATAATTATTATTGACATCGAGATTTCTTCATTTTCTAAAATGTATATCTATTTACTTTTTCGTTCAATTGTTCAACATATGTCTCATTTTGTTCCGCAGAGGAATTAAGTTCCTGCATACTATTATTAACCATATCCGCTAATGAATTAATCTCCGTAATACTCTCTGTACTATCATATACCGCTTGACTTATCTCTCCTATGCTTTGACTTATATTTGAAATAGTTTGATTAATAGTTGTTGTCTCTTTCTCAATATCGGCAATTTCTTTGCTAATATGGTTTACATTACCACCATATTCTTTACTAATATCTACCATAACTTCATAATCACTAACAACATTAGTATTAACAAAATCGCTAAACACTGTAACTTCTTCAAGCAATTCATTTACTGCCTCTGTAACTTCATTACTTGTCTTATTAATCTCTCTTACAGCATTTTCTATCTCTATACTAAGACTTCCTACGCTTTCCGCTACTACCGCAAATCCTCTACCTGTTTCACCAGCTCTCGCTGCCTCTATACTTGCATTAAGACTAAGTATCTGAGTCTGACTTGCTATGTCTTCTATCTTCTTTGCCATCTCTTGTACTAATTCTATTTTTCTAGCATTCTCACTAGCCAATGCAATTCTTTCTTGAATAACATTAATCTTGTTTTCTGCATTATTTCTATTATCATTTACATCTGATACTATCTTATCCGATTTTAATTTAATAGAATATGTATAATCTTTTACTTCTCTTGTTTTATGTGTAAGCATATTTACATTAGCAACAACATTTTCTAAATTACTGCTCACTAATTCACTAGACGCTGTACATTCTTCCATATTAGCCGATAAGTTACTTATATTACTATTTATATCACCTATATTACTTGCATTATATTCTACTGTACTAAGCATTAGATTTCCACTTTGAGCTATAGAACTCGATGTCTCAGACACATTAGATACAAGACCTCTTATCTCTCCAATAAATCGATTCATATTATCGGCAATCAATTCTAATTCGTCACCACTATTCATCTCAACTTCCTTAGTTAGATCACCATTACCACTATTCAAATCAATTACTTTTCCATTAAGTTTATTAAGGTTCCTTCTTATACTCCTACTAATCACTATTGCACATATAGTTCCCATGAGTACCACTATTATGCCTATAATTATCATAGTATTTCTTATTACAGCTAACTGTTCATCTATCCAGTCTGCACCTATATCAACTCCAACTACACCTGCAACTTCACCTTTACTATTGTATACCGGACTATAAGAACTAAAATATGTTCCCCATTCATCAACTGTAAATTCATTAGCCGCTGAATTCTCACCATTCAATGCTACTAATATCTCATCTAGCGCTTCATATTCCTCATATATGTCAGCAGGTTCTTCCTCATCTGTATCAATCAAAAACACAACACTACCATCATCTAATCCCTTCATAGTATATATATACATTATACTACTATTGTCTCTATATACTGATAGTTCATCGTATATCGCATTATATTCAGGAGTATCCTCTGAACCAATCTCTATCATATCTAACATATCGCCATCTATAGTATTTGCTGCACATGCTGCCATCTCAAGTGCATTTAATTTGAATTGCGAAATAAATGTCGTCCTCAGCTTACTATATATAACTCCACCCAATGTAACTGTACACAAAATATTAACTACTGTAATTAACAATAATAATTTTGTAGATATACTCATTTTTCTAACTTTCATATTTCCAAGCCCTCCTCTATTGGTAATAACCCTGCCTCTAATTATATCATCTATGCTTCCTTTAGGAAAGCAATATATCCTTTATTTGCTTCATATACATCTGCTTTGCTAGTAACCTCCCACGGAGCATGCATATTAAGCACCGCTACTCCACTGTCAATTACATTCATTCCATACAATGCTAGTATATACGCTATTGTTCCACCTCCACCTACATCTACTTTTCCAAGCTCAGCAGTTTGGAAGTTAACTTTATTATCATCCATAATTTTTCTTAATTTACCAAGATATTCTGCATTGGCATCATTTGAACCAGATTTACCCCTCGACCCTGTAAACTTGCTAAACACAAGACCCCTTCCACAAAACGATGCATTTTTTTTATCAAAGCTTGATGCGAACAAGGGATCATATGCCGCATTAACATCAGATGATAACATATTGGAATTAGCCAAACATCTCTTAAGTTTTAGTTCTGAATATTCGCCCATTCTATCTATTATCTCTGCAACTGTATTTTCAAAAAACTTAGATTGCATTCCTGTTGCACCAACACTACCTATCTCTTCTTTATCAACTAACAAACAACATGATGTTCTCTTAACTTTACTAACTGATAACATTGCGTTAAGAGATGTGAATGCACAAACTCTATCATCTTGACCATATGCCATAATCATACTTTCATCAAGACCTGCATTTCTTGCCTTACCCGCCGGCACTGCTTCTATCTCTGCCGAAATAAAATCCTCTTCTTCAATATCATATTTTTTCTTGAGTATATCTAATATGCCTTCTTTAACTGATTCTTTAGTATCTGCATCTATAGGTTTACTTCCAAATAATATATCTAAAGCTTCGCCCTCTATCACCTTAGCTGCTTTCTTCTCCAATTGTTCTCCAGCTAAATGTATTAATAAATCCGTTATACAAAATACTGGATCTTCTTCATCTTCACCAATATTAATATTTATTATCGTTCCGTCTTTCTTAACTACAACCCCATGAAGTGCTAATGGCATTGTAACCCATTGATATTTTTTTACACCGCCATAATAATGTGTATCTAGATAAGTAAAACCACCATCTTCATATAATGGGTTTTGTTTTATATCTAATCTAGGTGAATCAATATGCGCCCCAAGAATATTCAATCCTTTTTCGATATCTTCCTTACCTATATTAAACATTACTATTGATTTATTCATACATACCGAATATACCTTGTCACCTGATTTTATTTTTTTATTATCTCTAATAATATCTGCTAAATCTATATATCCAGCCTTTTCCGCTGCATCTATAGCATATTTCACACATTCTCTCTCAGTTTTACCTTCATCTAGAAAATTTCTATATTCTTTGTTAAGAACCTCTAGCTCTTCAATATCTTTTTCATCGTAAGTCGTCCAAGCATTTACTCTTTCCATAATTCACACTCCTTGTAATTTGTACTAATTCATTTTTCATATATTATATCCCTTTTTTGTATATATTAAAATACATTTCTCAGCTTTATACAAATTTAATCTTTTGAAAGAATTTAAACATTGTTATGCGTGTCGCGTTTTGCTATAATCTATTTTATCAATAACTTTTGATAATAGAACCTGAATATATTTACAACATTACACATATGGAGGATTATTATGTCAGATAATATAGATATAAAAGATGATGATAAGGACGAATATGAAAGTTACTGTTATCTATGCCGACGTCCTGAAAGCGCAATTGGTAAACTTGTACATTTGCCTAACAGTATAAATGTATGTCCTGATTGTATGCAAAAGACATTCGATAGTTTTGGAGGTATCGATACACAATTTATTGATATGTCGAAGATGCCAAACCTTAACATGTCACAATTTACACCAGTTGATGACATTCCAAAATCTCAAAAGGTGAAGAAGAAAAAAGAAAAAGCTAAAGCTGATGTTCCTGAATTAGATTTAAAAACCATTCCAGCTCCACACATTATGAAGGCTCAACTTGATGAATATGTAATCGGTCAAGACCATGCCAAGAAAGTAATTTCTGTAGCAGTGTACAATCATTACAAGCGAGTACTTACTAATACAATGGATGATATCGAAATTGAGAAATCTAATATTTTAATGTTAGGACCAACTGGTAGTGGAAAAACCTACATTGTAAAAACCATCGCAAAGCTATTAAATGTTCCACTTGCCATTACTGATGCTACCACTTTAACCGAGGCTGGATATATAGGCGATGACGTTGAAAGCGTTCTAAGTAAATTATTAGCTGCTGCTGATAATGATGTTGAGCGTGCTGAACGCGGAATTATTTTTATTGACGAAATCGATAAAATAGCCAAAAAGCGTAACACAAATAGTCGTGATGTAAGTGGTGAATCAGTTCAGCAAGGTTTACTTAAAATATTAGAGGGTGCAGAGGTAGAAGTTCCTGTTGGTGCTGGCAGCAAAAATGCTATGGTTCCTCAAGCTACAGTTAATACCCGTAATATATTATTTATATGTGGCGGTGCATTCCCTGATATCGAGGATATCATTAAAGCCCGTCTTAACAAGCAATCTTCTATTGGATTCAGAGCCGATTTAAAAGATAAGTATGATGATGAACCTAACTTATTACAAAAGATAACCGTTGAAGATTTACGTGAATTTGGAATGATACCAGAATTTCTAGGTCGATTACCAATTCTATTTTCCCTTCAAAGCCTTGATAGAGATATGTTAATCAGTATTCTTAAAGAGCCTAAAAATGCTATTTTAAAACAATACACGAAACTTCTTGAACTTGATGAAGTTGATTTACGATTCAATCAATCAGCATATGAAGCTATAGCTGATAAGGCATTAGAGAAAAAGACTGGAGCTCGTGCTTTAAGAGCAATCATCGAAGAATTCATGTTAGATATTATGTATCAGATACCTCGCGATGACAATATCGGCCGTGTAACCATAACTGGAGAATACATTAACGGTTCTGGGTTACCATTAATCGAAATGAGAGGTGTTTTAGAGCTAGAGGATACTAACTCTTAATATCCTTATCTTAAATATAATTGTATTTTAACATAAATAGAACTGCCCTCGTTAGTTGATTATACAACTTATCGAAGACAGTTCTTTACTTTATATATATTTTTTATTTCTAGTTACTTGATGGCATCATTTTAATTATTCTTGATGCAAAATCGTTAAAGTTTTGAGTTTGAAGTATTACTTTTCCCGGTCCAACTAATCTAGTTAAGAATAAACCTTCTCCACCTAAGAATATATTTCCAAGTCCTTTAACAGTCTCTACTTCATATCTAACAGTTTTCTCGAATGCTACTACGTTACCTGTATCAACTTTAATAACTTCACCTGGTGCAAGTTCTTTAACAACTTGATCTCCATCTACTTCTAAAAATACATGACCATTACCTGTTATATCTTGAAGAATAAATCCTTCTCCACCAAATAAACCAGCTCCAAATTTTTTAGTCAATGTAATCTTAACATCTACATTAGGCTCCGCACATAAAAATGCTGTTTTCTGAGCAATAAGACCTGGTGTTCCATTTAGATCAACAGCCACAATAGCTCCTGGTACAGTAGAACCAAATGCAATCTTAGCTCCTGGTCTTTGTGCAGTATATGTAGCCATAAATAATGATTCTCCAGCTAACATTCTACCTAAACCTTTCATAAGACCACCCTTAGTATTAGTCTTCATTTCAATACCTTCTGTTTGCCACACCATTCCACCACTTTGTGTATACATAGCCTCTCCAGAATTAAGTGTAACCTCTACTGCTGGCACAGTAGTTCCAATAATTTCATATTGCATTATAATATCCTCCTTAATATCTAACAACACTTTTCTTGTCATATACTTTCCCACAAAACAAATTATACAGCATATATTTTTTATATTCAATACCATATATAAGATTGCATTTCTTACAATTTTCTAAATATACCGTCATATTAAATTAATATGTTATTAACTAATTCTTCTATTAATAAATTCCCCTTCCTGTGCTATACTAAAAGAGGTGGTGATTAAAATGAATATAAATATTATTGCCCACAGGGGCGCTTCTTCTCTTGCCAAGCAAGAAAATACAATGGAAGCATTTAAACTAGCAATTGATATAAATGCCGATATGGTTGAATTTGATGTACGACAAACATTTGATAATATGTTAGTTGTATTCCACGACGATAGTATAGACGGTACTTTACTTAGTTCAATAACTTATAATGAACTTAATAAAATATCACAAAGTCACGGTTATACTGTTCCTCTTTTTAAAGATGTACTTATATTTTGCAAAGATAAAATTAAATTAGATATTGAGATAAAAGAATCTGGATTTGAAAAATCCTTAATAGAGATGGTTACATCTATGTATGATTATGATGATTTTATGATAAAATCCTTTTTAGATAGTGTTGTTAGACGAATTAAAAAATATGATAGCCATATTAATGCGGGTCTATTAATTGGTCGAAATAGCGGTAACCTTTCTGATAGATTCAATGAATTATTTCCCCTACGAAGAATCAAACACTGTCAAGCTGATTTTATTGCTCCAAATTATAGATTATGCAATTCCGTATTCTTATTACGAATGCAACAACTAAACATTCCTGTTTATGTATGGACTGTTAACTCAAAGAAATCAATTAATTATTTTCTTGATACCAGTGTTTCCGGAATAATTACTGACAAACCTGATGCTGCAATATTTTTACGCAGTCAAAAATCATTAGGAAATAAAAAAAGAAACAAAAAAGTGTATATAGAACTAAACGAAAAAACAGTAGCAAAATAGCCACTGTTTTTTCATTTACATATCTATAAGCCCTTTGCTTTATTTACGCACGCTTTCATAGCCTCAATAACAGCACTTCTCATTCCTTTTTCTTCAAGGACGCGAACTGCTTCTATTGTAGTTCCACCTGGGCTACATACCATATCCTTAAGTTCACCTGGATGCTTGCCTGTTTCTAAAACCATCTTCGCACTTCCCATTACTGTTTGTGCTGCAAACCTATATGCTTTATCTCGTGGCATTCCATCCGCAACTGCTGCATCTGCCATAGCCTCAATAAACATATACACATATGCTGGTGCGCTTCCACTTACTGACACAACAACATCCATTAGATTTTCAGAAACTTCTTCAGCTATTCCTATTCCATTTAATATATTAAATACTTTCTTCATATCATCTTCTGTTACGTTTTGGTTATAGCAAACTCCTGTAACACCCTCACCAATTAACGCTGGTGTATTAGGCATTGTTCTAACCAATTTAATGTTTTTTCCAAAGTTATCGGCAACCCACTTCATTGTTTTTCCTGGAGCAATTGTTATTATTAATTGACTTTCTTCTATAGCATCCTTTATTTCATTAATTGCTTCTTCGTAGAACTGTGGTTTAACAGCTAATACTATTATCTCAGCTTTTGCAACTTCCAAATTACTAGTCGTTACATTAATTCCTTGCTCACTTGAGATTTTTTGCAATTGCGCTTCATTAATATCTGATGCAATTATATCTTCGGGTTTATATATATTATTCTTAATTATTCCACTAACAAATGCTGTACTCATATTACCGCATCCTATAAATCCTATCTTCATATAATACCTCCACTCGTATCTTTACTATAGATTCAATATTATAATTATAGCCTATAAAAGTCAATAAGCACATTAAAAAAGGCTATTACATATTGTAATAACCTTTTGAAATCTTAATTATATCTCAAATCTACCTTCAACACCATCTGCTGTGAAGTAAACTGTATTGTTCTCTGGTTGAACATATAAGTTAAGCTCTTTGATAGTCTTCTTACCTGCTGTCTCCATTGCTTTGCTAACAATATCTTTTGTATCAACTTCTTTACCTTGCCATTGAATGAAAACTGTTTCTGTTTTCTTAGCTGCAGTAGTCTTAGCAGGAGCTTTCTTTGCTGGTGCTTTTGTTGTTGCTGCTGTTGTCTTAGCAGGAGCCTTCTTTGCTGGTGCCTTCTCTGCAACTGTCTCAGCTTTCTTTGCTGGTGCTGCCTTCTTAACAGGAGCTTTCTTTACTGGTGCTTTCTCTGTAGTAGTTGTTGCTTTCTTTGCTGGTGCTGCTTTTTTAGCAGGAGCTTTCTTTGCTGGTGCTTTCTCTGCAACTGCCTCAGTCTTCTTTGCTGCTTCTACCTTTTCCATAGCAGCTGCAACTTGATCTGCTGTTGTTTTCTTAGTTGTACTCATAACATTCCCTCCAAAGTAATAATTAATATATATGTTTATTCTGTCGTTATCTTTATAGCTATGTTTAATAGTAGCTTATTATTCCAACATTTGCAAGGCTTCTTCAAATTTTCTCTAGTATTGAACAAGCAATTTGACTTTTTATTTTGTGTTGAGGGCAAGTTGCACAATAAAACATAGTAGTTTCTTAACCATACTCGCATGAAATCAGATTCTCCTCACTTGCTACTTAGAAATCAGTTTAATAAAAATATATTTGATATATAGAATTCTATAGATTTTAAAAAATGAGTATGCTATCATTAATAACGCGAAACTATTACTGCTAGAATACTTTATAAAAATTGAGTTTCGTAATTCACTATAAATTAACAAGGAGAATCTATAATGAAAAAACATGTTGTAATTCTTATTTTTTCATTGCTGCTTTCAATATTCATAAATGTGTTTTGTGATTATAATTATATAACCGTCAGTAGTGATATATATATGGTTGTAAACATAGTTGTTTTAGCATTACCTATAATTTTTCTTATAATATATTTTTTAATTTGGATAAAATACGGAAAAGATGACAAAGTTGTTGAAACAATTGAGTTTTACCCGCCCAAGGGATTAAACAGTGCAGAAGTTTGTCTTTTATATAAGGGGTATGTTAGAAATCAAGATATTGTTTCGTTATTAGTATACTTGGCTGATAAAAAATATGTAAACATAGTTAAAACAAGAAATAATATGTTTAAGATAAACCTTATCACTACCATTTTATTTATCATATTTTTAATACCTTTATCGTCTATATTCGGAATACCTCAAGGAGTTACTGCAATAATAGGAGTATTTTGGAGTATAACATGGATTCCCTCTGTAGTTAAAACAAGAAAAGGTTTTACAATCACAAAAGAAAATATTTATAAAGGTAATAATGAGGCAGAACAAAAATTTTTAAACGGACTTTTTGATAAAGCCAATGCTGTTACTAAAGAAGATTTGGAAAATAGCTTTTATGTTACTGTTGATGATATAAAAGAAGACTTAAACAGTTATGAAAACAAGAAGAACATATTCGAAGAAAGCTCCCTACACAAAAGTCTTTACTTTTGGGGATTTGCAATGATTTCGATTATATTTTTATTGATAGCAATTAGACCTATTTTAGATAATAATAGTGAATTGTCATCAGCTATTATTTTATTTCCTATATTAGTAACTCTATTGATTTTTTTGGATAAGTTAAGAATCTCCAAGGTGTTATTAATACCAATAGGAATGTACTGGTGTATAATGTGGGCTTATCAATTATTACAAAGTCTACCTTTTTCATCAATATATTTGGTCACATATATCATTGGATTAGCTTGTATTTTGATTATTCGGATATTGATGAGATTTATGCCAAAAAGAACACCATACGGAATAGACGCATTAGGAAAGATAAGAGGTTTTAAGAATTTTCTTAAAATTGTTGAAAAGGAAAAATTAGAAGAACTCGTAGAGTCTGATCCACAATATTTTTATAACATATTGCCATATGTATATGTTCTTGGCGTGTCAAATAAATGGATTAAAGAATTTGAATCTATTACTTTACAATAGCCATGCTCCACCTCGAATTCGCTTCGCTTCTTCTCGTTGGACGGCTGTCGATTCTCTATATTCGACTGCTCCATTAAAATAAGCCGAGCCAGCTCGATTCTCTATATTCGCCATGCTCCACCTCGAATTCGCTTCGCTTCTTCTCGTTGGACGGCTGTCGCCGTATAACTCTAAAATAGAAAGCAGCTGAAAAAGCACAAGTGCTTTCAGCTACTTTCTATTTTATCCTTGCATGGCTTGTAACTTAACCAAAGTATCTCTTTAATAATCCTTCGAATGCTTTTCCATGTCTAGCTTCATCTCTTGCCATCTCATGTACTGTGTCATGAATTGCATCTAAGTTAGCTGCTTTTGCTCTCTTTGCTAAATCTGTCTTACCAGCAGTTGCTCCATTTTCTGCATCTACTCTTAGTTCAAGATTCTTTTTAGTACTATCTGTTATTACCTCTCCTAATAATTCAGCAAACTTAGCTGCATGCTCTGCCTCTTCCCAAGCTGCCTTCTCATAATACATACCAATTTCAGGATATCCTTCTCTATGTGCTACTCTTGCCATTGCAAGATACATACCAACCTCTGTACACTCTCCAGTGAAATTATCTCTTAAATCACTGATAATATCCTCACTTACTCCTTGTGCCACACCAACAACATGCTCTGATGCCCATACCTTATCTTCTGATTGCTCAGTAAACTTATCTGATGACACCTTACAGATTGGACATTGCTCTGGCGCACTATCTCCTTCGTGAACATAACCACATACTTGACATACATATTTCATAATATATTCTCCTTCCGTTTTACACGTTTAATATTAGTATTAATTACTATTATCATTTTATCATTTATTTCCTTTTTGTCAATACCTTTATTAAACTTTTTTATTTTATATTATAAAAGGACATCATTTAATAATCTCTTATGGATTAATAAATAATGTCCTAACACACCTAATCTTTTAATATTTCTACTGTTTCACAAAGATGCATTCCATTCGAACCCTTAAGCAATACCACATCCTCTGGCTGCATAAGTGCCATCAAATACATTGCTATTTCTTCGTTATCAGTAAAGCTACAAGTTCTTATATTAGAATTGCCCTCATCTACAGCCTGCTTAATATTCATAGATAGTTCACCTATAACTATTAACTCATCTATATGTTTGTCACTAATATATGTTCCTACATCATAATGATACTTTGGAGAATTCTCTCCTAGCTCTAGCATATCTGCTAATACTAGATATCTCTTTCCTGTAACATTCATATCACACAATACATCAATACTTGCTTTTACTGAAGTCGGGCTAGCATTATACGTATCATCAATAATTGTATATTTGTTCTCTAATTCTACTATCTGTAATCTCTGTCCTTCAAATTCTACAAAAGCTTTTCTTGCAGTTTCTAGCGGAATTCCTTGCATATCAGCTATCGCCATTGCTGCTACGCAGTTAGCTACATTATGTTTTCCTAGTGCATTCAACTCTACAGATATTCTATCTTCTCCATGCACGAATATAAAATAGCTCTTACCCTTTTCATATGATATGTTCATCGCACGATAATCGCACCAATCTTCACAACCATAAAAATAAGTTGTACATGGCATCTTGCCTCTCATCTGGGCAAGCATCTTATCATCACCATTAAGTAATAATATTCCGTCCTTATTCATTCCTTCTATTATAGATAATTTCTCAGTTCTAATATTTTCTTGGCTTCCCAAATATTCCACATGAGCCAATCCTATGGTTGTAACAACACTTATAGTAGGTCTAATCATATTAGATAATTTAACTATTTGACCTTGTTCACTCATACCTAATTCTAATACAGCTACCTCATATTCATCTGTCATTCTTGATAAAGTTATAGGTACACCTATTTGACTGTTAAAATTACCTTCTGTATGAAATGTCTTATATCCTGTCTTAAGTGCTGCTGATATCATCTCTCTTGTTGTAGTTTTACCTACACTTCCTGTAACTCCAACAACAGGTATATCATATCTATTTCTTATATACATTCCTATTTGTTGTAATGCCTCTATAGTATCCTTTACTAAAATTACAGGTTTATCTGTCTCCACATCTATATCTTCCTTAGAAGTTAATGTTGCTGCGCCTATATCTAGTGCGGATTTTATAAATCTATGAGCATCTACATTAGCTCCTATTATAGGAATAAATAGATCTCCATCTTTAACCTCTCTTGAATTAATACATACATCATATAGTTCTACATTAATATCTCCACATAAAAGAGTACCACCTGTAGCTTCTATTATATTTTTAACTGTAATATTTTTCATATATACTCTCCTTGATAAGCCAATAAATATATCGCTTAATCACCTCAAAACCTCATTAAGTTCTCTATCAGTCGCTAAGCATTCGGGTAATACCATATACACTAAATTCGATAATACAATCTTTTCATTGACTTCGATAATACCTCAATCAATTTCAAGATACGATTACGACTAAGCTCGATAATACCTCGCTAAGTTCTCTATCAGTCGCTAAGCATCCGGGTAATACCATATACACTAAATTCGATAATACCTCATTAAGTGGCTAGGTATGCATTCATGCTAAGCTCGATAATACCTCGCTAAGCATTCATAGTATATCATATTTTTGCCAATAGTCCAACTCTAGCCAAAATCTTAAGAATTGTAACTATTTTATCTATCTTTATTTATATTATCCCAAAACTCTCTAATATCCTCACTTACACTTCTATTATTAGTTATTCGGTAATCTTCCCATTCAACAGGAAACAAAGATACATATTGTTTTGTTAGAAATCTCTCATCTAATAAAACTATTACGCCCTTGTCATTAGTGGTTCTAATAACTCTACCTGCTGCCTGAAGTACTTTATTCATTCCTGGATACAGATAAGCATACTCGTATCCTGTATTTTCTCGCTCATTAAAATAGTTTGTTAATATTTCTCTTTCATTGCATACCATTGGAAGTCCTGTTCCGACTACAATAGCTCCAATTAATTTTTCATCAGTTAGATCTATTCCTTCCGAGAATATACCTCCCATAATGCAAAATGCGGTTATATTATCATATTCATAAAAAGCATTTAGGAAACCTTCTCTGCTCATTTCATTCATATATTGGTCTTGTTTTATAAACATTACATCATTATCAAGCCCATGGGCAACAGCAATTTCATATATATCATTAAGCATTTTATAAGACGGAAAGAATACCATATAATTTCCTTTTCTTGCCTTAACCACTGCTTCTATATATGCATACATTTTCTCATATTCTTCTAATCCTCTTCTTGTATACTTACTACTAACATCTCTAGCTGTAAGTATAGTCCTATTAGCTTTATCAAAAGGAGATGGTATATATATTGCATAATCTTCTTCATTATTGCTTAACAACTCCCTATAATACTTAATTGGTAACAAGGTTGCAGAGAAAAATATTGTCGAAATTCCTTTATTAATACAGGTTGTAAGGTTATTTGCAGGATGCACACAATACAACTTAATCATAAATGAATTACTACTTTTATTTTCTGTATATATAACATAACTATCATCACATCTATCATAAATATTATAGAAGTTATTAAGTTGAAAATAAAAATCAACTACTTCTTCTCGTTCCGAAATATTCTTATAGTCTTCTAAAAACATTTCATATTCACTTAATGCATTAAGTAAGTGTAAATAGAATCCACCTATATTTTCTATTTCCGAATAATTGTCACATTCTTTTTTTAGTTCTAATAAATCCTTATTGCACTTTTCTAGTTTGCCAGCTAATTTATTATTATATTTCCCAACAATTTTCTTTATTTTAAGAAAATCTTCTTTATAAAGTTCTGCACTATACATACTGCTTGCACGTTCAACTAGATTATGAGCTTCGTCTACAAGGAATATATACTGACCACTAACGCCTTCAGCAAAGTATCTTTTCAAATAAACTCTTGGATCAAATACGTAATTATAGTCACATATTATTCCATCTACCCATAAACTTACATCCAAGCTCATCTCAAAAGGGCATACCTGATGTTTCTCGGCATACTCTATTATAACTTCTCTAGTTATTGAATTTTCGTGCGTTACTATATCAAAGACTGCATCATTTACTCTGTCATAGTGACCTAGGGCATACGGACACCCATCCGGGTTACATTCCATTTCATCACACATGCATATTTTTTCTTTTGCAGTTATCACAACACTTTTAAACTGTAAACCCTTTTCTCTTAAATAATCAAAACCATCTACTGCCACAGTTCTTGTAATTGTCTTTGCTGTTAGATAAAATATTTTCTCCCCATAGCCTTCACCCAATGCCTTAACTGCTGGGAATATAGATGCCATTGTTTTTCCTATTCCTGTTGGGGCTTGTACAAACAAATTATGATGTCTACTTATGGCTGCGTATGTAGACACAACCATATCCCTTTGTCCTTCTCTATAAGGATAAGGAAATTCCATACCTTTGGTGGATTCTCTAACTTGTAATTTGTTATTACAATCATATCTAACCCATACTAAATATTTATCTATTATGTCATTAAACCATTTTTCAAGGTATTCATATTCAAATTCTTCTTTAAATCTCTTTATTTCTTCTGTTTCCAGATTAGCATATGTCATCTGAACATATATATTTTCTAAATTATTTTCTCTAGCATATATATATGCGTAACACATAGCTTGGGCCTTATGTATAAATATAGGTTCTTCCATTAAGGCTACATTTTTGTACATACCCTTTATCTCATCTATAATTATATCTTCGCCATCAGTAATTATTCCGTCCGCTCTACCATCTATAGTTAATATAAAATCATCAGCCTCAACATCTATCTTTAAAGAAACCTCACTACGATAATTAGAGCCCATTCTTTTCTGGATCTTACGGTGAAGTTTACTACCTGCACTCATTGCATCCTTAAAAGAACCGGCTCCTGTTCTATTATCTATATCTCCTGATACTAATATAAACTCT
>JAVBSS010000023.1:0-23040 GCA_031556525.1 Lachnospiraceae bacterium | reverse complement strand
CCCAATACTAGTTTCCATCTTTTCACTTATAGATATGGCTTCTGTTAGAATTGCCTTTCCTTGTGTAAGTAATTCATTTAGGTTATTTATATCAAATGCTCTATCTCTATCTAATGTTATGCTACTGTATTCTCCCATTTGCTTATCCTCCGTTTATCTATCCACGTTTTATTAAAACCACTAAATTTTTGATGATTTATATGCTGTATCTACATATACAAATGCATCCTTAGCTGATTTTATATAATTTGCCATTGAAATTAGTAATTCTCCCACCGAATTAATAACTTCCACTTCACAAGTTATTTCTTCTTTAAATGATGCAATTAAATCTCCTGATGAATGTTCAATTGCATCAATAATTGTATTTCCTGATGTTGCACTAGCTGTTATAATTTTACTCTCTATATTACTTACAAGACTTGATATTGAACTTTCAATACTTCCAGCATTAATACTAATATCACTCATATATATACCTCCTTAATTACAATATGTATCTGTAGCTACTGTACTTGTTATCATATTAGCTACTCCTGCTTCACTATCCGTAAATGCTTGTTCTAATAATGTCATTACTTCATTCGATAATGTATCTAGCATATCTATAATTTTTTGTGATGTAAGGTTAGCTGAAAAAACACTTTTATCTGATGCTAATATTTTCATTGTAGCAATAACATCAGCTACATTCTGCAACTGTGTTGTATGCATAGTAGATAATTCTGATACTATCGTTTGATATTCCTGTTCCCTTAGATTTATATTTTCTGCCATCTTCCTACCTCCTAAAGAGCATTTAATTCATTATTTAATAATGAAATTTTATTGTTTATATTTGAAATATATTGATTTAACCGTGAAATTTGTGTATGAATATCACCATTTAATCCACCAACGCTATTATATGTTTGATCCATATCTGAAATACACTCTTCCATATCTTCCTTTATTTTATCTGCACATATTCCTTCGAATGTATTTATGATTACTACCTCAGAAATAATATTATTGCTATTATACAAAGACTTCTGAGTACTCCAACTTCCTAGATATGTATTTAGATTAGTTTGCTCTGTTGTAAGATTTATTATTTGCGAATTTACTTTATTACGTCTCGTATTTAAAGTGTAGATTTCTGATCTAATAGAAGCTATTCTCCTTCCCCTTTGTTCAGGTGTCATAGTACTTTGACCTGCACTTGTTGAATTTCTTGTTCCGTTACTTGCCATTGTCAACTCCCCTTTACTATTTAAATTTTATAATTCTAAAATATCACCAGCATAAATATTTGCTTCATTATATGTTAAAAGTATATTAACTTGATTATTCGTTCTTAATGATTTTATATACTTTGCCGAATCTACTATATCCTTTTCAAAAATTTCTCTTTCAGCCAAAATGTTCATTGTCTCTGATATTTTTTGTTCTGCAGATACTATCAAATCTATATCTTTTTGACCCCTAGCTCTCCAAGTTAATCTCAGCTTCATATTCTTCTCTCCTCTTTTTCCTTTTGGCATTAAATTTAACCAATAATCTTATAAATATTAAAGCTATTAAAATTTCTGCCATAACAAAACATAAGAAATAATCATTTTCATCCTTATTATAATTTTTTACTTTTGATAATTCGATTTCCTTAGAGAATATATAATCAATCAAATTTTCTTCTTCATCTATCACTTGCATCTGTCCTGAAAAAATATAATCAACCAGGTTTTGTTGTTCTAATATATCTTCCTGCTTTATTTCACTATATAAATTGGTTTTTTCAGAAGAAAACAATTTTGGTGCACCATACATATCTAAGAGTGATGTATAGGTTGCATTTTCTCTATTTTTCCAAGATTCTCCATCAAGTGTCATGCTACTTGATGTTTCTGGAACAGTCTCTGTATCTGTGCTTTTGTATACTAAAATAGTTTCCACCCTCTACACCTCCTCTTTTAATACTTTTTACAAATAGTAAAACGAGCAGGGAAATAGCTAAGCTATCCCTTGCCCATCTTACAGTTTCATTAACCTACAGTAACTTTTGAACTTGAGTAACTTTGATCAACTTCTTGCATATCTGAAATGTAACCAGAAGTAGATGTTATTAATTCTCTAACAACGTCTAATGTCTTTGTAAAATTATCTGACAATGCAGTATAGTCATCACGATAAGTTTCTGTTGATGCAGATGTCCATCCATCACATAATGTAGTCACGCTTGTTGTCATTGAAGATGTAGTTATTTCAAACTCATTAGCATATTGTATTAACTTATCAATTTCAGCTTGCATGTCGTCATAACTCATTTTTAAGCTATCTGATGCTCCCATTTTATTTCCCCCTTCTCTTTTATATTTAATAATAGTCTTTCGACTAGATTATTACATTAAAATATGTCACTACTTTCTTCTCTGTCAGCCTTATACTTCTTTCTGACACTTATAAGGAATTCTCCAATGCAAACAACAATTCCAATTCCAAAAATAATCAATAAAATTTCTTTTAAAGATATTTTACTATTTGATGATTCAGTATTTGTACCTATAATCTTTTCTCCTGTATTTAACGACTTAACAGGGTTTATAATATAATCATATACCTCTGAATTACCTTGGCTATTAACTCTCGTATATTTAAGTGACTCTGTAAATCCTGTTAACATATCTGAATTCTGACCATTTACATTCTCTCTAGAAATTTTCAAATCATCTATACAACTTCCTACATTTGATATTGATTGATTATTTGCCTCTGATAAAGAATTTTTTAATTTCATTGAATTCTCAAATGTTGTTGAATATACATTTGAAGAATACAATATGTGCTCTGAATTATTATTCTCTATAGTGCCCAACATGGTCTCTGAATTTAATTTTATATCTGTTAAATATCTGTTTAAATTTGCTTCTTCAACATACCGCAACGGGTCAAATTCAGTTAATTTTTTTTCATATGTATCCATACTTTGATTAAGCACATCTTTAGAATTTGCCAATCTACTTCGTTGCACTATATTTTCATTTAATAATGCTTCATGAAAATCTGTTTGTATTACACTATCAATCAATTTCCCATTACTTTCTAATGCAAATAATTCTGTAAATGAGTTTGATAGGCTTTCAACATTTGTTCGTTTTGCCTCTTCACATATCTGAAGTGTAATAGTTGGTTTTTCTTCTTCACTGGATTCTTCTTCGCTTGAATCTTCCTCATTTGATTCTTCTTCATTTGATTCTTTCTTATCCGTCTGGGTATATGAAGGAACTGGGATATTAAATGAATCCCAATTAATTTTAATTTCTTCTATTTCATCATCCGATATAGTTATCTCTTCAACACCTGTTAAATATGTATTTACGTTCTCTTCTAATTTTTCACTAGTATACTTATTATGTATTTGTATAATATTATTAATTGAAAATTTTTTTTCATTCAAGTCTATAATTTGTTCCAATTCTTCTTCAGATTCTTCTTCAGGTTTTTCTTCAGATTCCTCAGTAGTAATTTCCCTTTCAATTACAGTAAATGCATCTGTAACTCCTTGCTTATATGCCTCTTTTATAATACTATTAATTTGATTATCTACACTAATCTGGTATTCCTCTAATATTGTAGGTTTAATATCATCTATTTCCTCATCTGCAAATATTTTTAATTTTTCAACAAATGATTTCCATTTTTCTTCTTGATTCTTTAATTCTTCTGTTTTACTTCCATTCACATTTGTCAAAATATTTTTTAACTGTCCATTTGCTGAGTCACTATCTGCTGCTATTTGCTTTCCTACAATATCTGAAATTTGATTTGTCATTGTTTTCTTTTTCTCTGATATATTTTGATTGTATAACCTAATTACATTTCCAAGATTTGTTTTTCCTATTTCCAAAAGGCTTCTTTGGTTTGTATCTATATCATTAATAACCGTATCATATAAATTGAAAAAATTATTTGATGCTTCATTCACTTCACTATTAGTATCTTGTATATTAGAATATTCACTTTTACCTTTTTGTATAGCCTCCGAATGAGCTAACACTAAGGCTTCCATTATGGTATTATTTTGATTAGTATATGGTATTAAATCTACTGTTGCTATATTATAATCAACTGTTAACTCTTCAACTGCCTCGGCTACCACTACTAATTGTGAAGCATCGATATTTTCTAGTCTACTTAACTCTGTATTATCATTTTTCAAAATAGTTGTTGAATTATCTTGTACATCATGGAATTCTGTTAATATTGCATCCATATACATAAATGCAATATTAGAATTTATTGCATTTATAAAACTATTTATATTATTAACTGTTTGTATTTCGGTTTCGTTATTTAAATTAGAATTAATCTTATATTCTAACGTTATTTTTTTAGGATTATTTTCAATAGATGTTACTGATTCTGAAAATTGTTCTGGTACTACTATATACGCTGCATATAATCCATTAGTAATACCAATTTTAGCATCGTTTAATCCAGTCATTACAAAATCTTCATTGAGCAAATTAATAAGTTGACTAGCATAATTAACTTGGTTTTCTTCTTGTATTACACCATCATCCATATTTACAATTGCAATTTTTAAAATGTTTTCTTGCTGATTCTTCAATGCATCCTGCTGCCTTCGCTCTACTTGAAGTCCTATCATATAACCTAAACATAGAAATACAAATACACTAATAGCATATATTACTTTTTTCACTATTTCTTCACCCCAATTATCACAATATAATTTTATAAACAATATTTACTAATTACTTGTTTCCAAACATTACTATTATAAATCCCACAATATGCTACTTAATTTATAATTTTACATGTTTCGTTGTTATTTGTCAATATTCTATTTGTCGATTGTAATATTATTTTGACACGTATTCCCTTTGTTGTCATTTTAACTAATATGCTATATAAATTAGACTGCTTTAATGTAAATGCTTTATTACTTTTTAAACACACAAAAGCACCTGCCAGTATCGACAGATGCTCTATTACATGCTCTATAATATTTCTTTCAATATCTCATTAACCATTTGTGGGTTTGCTTTACCCTTCATAGCCTTCATTGTTTGACCTACTAAAAATCCTATAGCTTTTTCTTTACCATTTCTATAATCTTCTACGGAAGCTGGATTATTAGTGATTACCTCTTCTACAACTTTTCTTAATGTACCTTCATCATTTACTGTTCCGAGTCCCTGTTCCTTAACATACTCATCTGGATCTATATCATCAGTAAACATTAATTCAAATACATCTTTTGCCACATTTGAGTTAATTGTATTTGAATCTGTAAGTTTTATAAGCTTAGCTAGGTTAGTTGCTGAAAATCTAATATCTTCTGGCTCTATTTCTTTCTCCTTTAGAAGTCTCATTGTCTCAACCATTAACCAGTTAGATACCTTTTTAGGATTAGCTCCTTGCTTAATCGTATCCTCAAATATATCCGCCATATGTTTTGAACTTGTTATTATATCAATATCATAGTCTGGTATATCATACTCTACTTTATATCTAGCTCTTTTCTCATCTCTAAGTTCAGGTTGTAATTTCCTAGTATCTTCTATCCATTCATCACTAATAATAATTGGAACTAAATCTGGATCTGGGAAATATCTATAATCTTGAGCATCTTCCTTTGAACGCATAGGATATGAATATTCTTTGTTATCATCCCATCTTCTGGTCTCTTGAGTTACTGATTTACCTTCTTCTAATAATTCAATTTGTCTCTTTTTCTCAGATTCAATAGCTCTAGCAATAGCTTTAAATGAATTAAGATTCTTCATCTCTGTTCTTGTACCGTATTCTGCTGCCCCTATCTCTCTTATAGATAAGTTAACATCTGCTCTCATCGAGCCCTCATTAAGCTTACAGTCTGACGCACCTAAATACTGTATAATAAGTCTTAACTTTTCTAAGTATGCTATTACTTCATCAGCAGAACGCATATCTGGTTCTGATACAATTTCAATTAGTGGTACACCTGAACGATTATAATCAACTAATGAAGAATCTGTCCATGGGTCATGCACTAACTTTCCTGCATCTTCTTCCATATGAATCTCATGGATTCCAATTGATTTCTTCTCGCCATTTACTTCTATTTCTATATATCCATCTCTACATATGGGATAATATAACTGAGATATTTGATAGTTTTGTGGATTATCTGGATAAAAATAATTCTTTCTATCAAACTTACAATTCTTAGTTATATTGCAATTAGTCGCAAGTCCAACTGCCATTGCCTTTTCTACTACTGCTTTATTTAGTACTGGAAGGCTACCTGGCATACCTGTACACACTGGACAAGTATGAGTATTAGGGGCTCCACCAAATGTTGTAGTACATCCGCAAAATATCTTGGTTGCTGTTGCCAACTCAACATGAACTTCCAATCCAATGACTGTTTCGTATGTTTTGCTCATATTATAGCCCCCTTTCTGTAAGTTCACTTGGTCTTACATATTCTCTTGTCTGTTCAAATGTATAGGCTGCTCTAATTATTGTCTTTTCATCAAATTCTTTACCTAATATTTGTAATCCTATAGGAAGTCCTTTGCTATCAATTCCACAAGGAAGTGATATAGCTGGTATTCCAGCAATATTTACTGCTACTGTATATATATCACCTAGATACATCTTAATAGGATCTGATAGATTCTCTCCCAATTTAAGAGCTGTTGTTGGTGCAACTGGCCCAAGTATTACATCATATTTTTCAAATGCTTTATCAAATGCTTTCTTAATAAGTGCCTTTGCTTTAAGCGCCTTTACATAATAAGCATCATAATATCCTGAACTTAATACAAATGAACCTAACATTATTCTTCTCTTTACCTCAGCACCAAAACCTTCTGAACGAGTTTTCTTGTACATATTATGAAGTCCTTCATACTCTGGTGTTCTATATCCATATTTAACACCTTCAAATCTTTCAAGATTAGAACTAGCTTCTGCTGAGGCAATAATATAATAAGTAGGAATTGCATATTCAACAAGGCTTAGGTCAAATTCTTCAACTATTGCTCCCTTTTCTTCTAACTTCTTAGCAGCTTCAAGGATTGCATCCTTTACCTCTGCTTCTATTCCTTCACCTAGATAATCTCTTGGGATACCTATTCTCATTCCCTTAACATCATCTACCAAAGCACTTGTAAAATCTGTATCGTCACGATTAACAGATGTTGAGTCCTTAATGTCATATGCTGATATTGTTTCTAGTATAGTTGCACAATCTGTTACGTCTTTTGCCAAAGGTCCTATTTGGTCAAGTGATGAGCCATATGCAACAAGTCCATATCTAGATACTCTTCCATAAGTAGGCTTAATTCCTGTTACTCCACAAAATGATGCTGGTTGCCTAATAGAACCACCTGTATCTGATCCTAGTGCATAAGGAATCTCTTCTGCCGCAACTGCTGCCGCTGAACCTCCCGATGAGCCTCCCGGTACATGCTTAACATTCCATGGATTCTTAGTTTCTCCAAAATAAGAAGTCTCTGTTGTACTTCCCATTGCGAATTCATCCATGTTTGTCTTTCCTATTATTATAGCTCCTGCCTCTTCTAACTTAGTTATTACTGTAGCTGAATAAGTCGGAACAAAATTATCAAGTATGTGTGAGCTACAAGTAGTTAATATACCCTGTGTACATATATTATCTTTTATAGCTACTGGTACTCCTGCAAGTGGCCCAGTTAATTCTCCCCTATCTATAAGTTCTTGAACTTCGCTTGCCTTTGCCATAGCATTTTCCCTATTTACTGTTATAAAGCAGTTATAGTCATTATCTATTTTTTCTATTCTATCTAAGTATGTGTTTACTGCTTCTAATACACTTACTTCTCCTGATTTTATCTTTTTACCAAGCTCTACTGCTGTTAATTTTAATATTTCCATATGCGTCTCCTTTCAATAAACCTTACTAATTAAATGTTTTTGGAACCTTATAACATCCATCTTTTTGTTCTGGCGCATTTGAAAGCATATCTTCTCTTCTATCTCCGTTTGTAACTACATCTTCTCTAAATACATTGTTTGCTGAAAATCCATGACTCATTGCCTCTACATTTTCTGTATCCAACTCGTTTAATTTTCCTATATAATCTAACATGCTAGTCATATCTTTCTTTGCTTGTTCCTTTTCTTCATCAGATAATTCAAGCTTTGCCAATATTCCTACATATTCTATAATCTCATCTGTAATCTGCATATTCTACCATTCCTTTCAATAATCTATGGTTCTAACCTAGATAAATCTCTAGGGAACATTGTTGTTTCACGAACATTTGTCTCTCCTAACAGTTTCATTGTAAGTCTTTCAAGACCTATTCCTAATCCTCCGTGAGGTGGCATACCATGTTTATGTGCATTTAAGTAGTTAGTAAATTCTTCTGGTTCCATTCCTCTTGCCTTCATCTTCTCTACTTGCATATTGTAATCATGTATTCTTTGTCCACCAGTTGTTATCTCCATACCTTTAAATAATAAATCAAAACTCAATGTAAAGATAGTATTTTCTGGATCATCCATTGCATAAAATGGCCTTTTCTTAGCTGGATAGTGAGTAACAAATACAAAATCACTGTCATACTCTTCTTTAAAGTATTCACCAATTAATATTTCTTCTTCTGGCTCTAAATCATAAGGATTTTTAATCTGTCTATCATACTTACTTGCTACAAGCTCTTTTGCTTCATCAAATCTTACTCTAGGAATTGTTGCTACGTTAGGCATCTCTATGTTAAGTATCTTTAATTCCTTTGCATATTCTTTCTCTAGAAGTGCCATTACATATTGTAGCATACCAGCTTCCATATCCATAATATCTTCAAAGCTATCAATAAATCCCATTTCAAAATCCATTGATGTATATTCATTAAGATGTCTTGTTGTATTATGCTTTTCTGCTCTAAATACTGGTGCAACTTCAAACACTCTATCATATACAGGAACTAACATCTGTTTATAAAATTGTGGCGATTGTGCAAGAAATGCTTTTTTACCAAAGTACTCAAGCTTAAATACATTTGCACCACCTTCAGCATTACCTGCTACAATCTTTGGTGTTCTGATCTCTGTAAATCCTTCTTCATGTAGAAAATCTCTAAATCCTTTTACAATTCCTTCTTGTATCTTAAATACTGCTCTTTCTCTAATATTTCTTAGTGATACCGGTCTTAGTGCTAATTTAGTTTCTAATGATGTCTTCATCTTCCACTTTCCAATTGGTAGTGGCATCTTATCTGCTGGCTGACTTAATATCTTAACTGACTTTACTTTTATTTCAAATCCATTAGGAGCTCTATCTTCTATGGTTGCTTCGCCTATTATCTCAACACTAGTTCCTTCGTGTATTTCTTTGATATCTATATCTACATTAGTTTTATTAAGAACATTCTGCACTACACCTTCTCTTTTTCTAAGTAGAATAAATACAATATCGCTCATATCTCTTAGCGAATGAACTATTCCTGTTATCTTTATCTCAGTATTGTACATAGCACTTTCTACAATTTCACTAATCTGTACATCTTGTTTCTTGCTTATACCTGTTACGAACTCCATAATAATCTCTCCTTTCAAATTAAATAAAAACATAAAAAAGTCCCGAAATAGAATCTAATCTATTTCGGGACGGATAATCATATTAATCCGCGGTACCACCCGCATTTACACTTAATAAAATTAAGTATACTCTCAACCACTTAACGCGTGTTCACGTACTAACCTACTACTACTTCAATTAGTCAGCTCCAGAGTGTTCCTACTTGGTATGGTGTCATCTGAGGGCTCTCAGTCGGTGGCTCCTCTTCTCTGTATAGTCCTTATACTGTAAGTCTCTTTCTTTGCTTTTATTTTATAATATTATCACATGCATTTATTATATGCAATATTTCAAAGAAATACCTAAAAAAATAAACCAATTTACTTATATATTAAACAAAATTAATCCCCACCTTGTTTTTTTAAGGTGAGGACTTTATCATACTTAATTGAATTAATTTTACGAAAATTATTTAGTCTTCGATTTCACTATTTTTTCTTTCTCCAGTAATAGAATAATCTACCCACTCTGCTATGTTAGTAGCATGATCACCAATTCTTTCAAAATACTTAGATATCATTAATAAATCTATTGCGTATTCCGCATTAGTTTTACCACCATTATTTATAGCATTTTGTCCGATATACTCAATTAATTCGCCTCTTACTTCAAGGAACAAATTATCAACTATATCATCATATTCTATTACTCTTTTTGCAAGTACTAAGTCATTCTTTACAAATGCATTAACACTTTCTACTACCATAGATATTGTTGCTTTTGCCATTTCTTGAATCTTGGCAACTTTCTTTTGATCTTCTGCATTTGCTACATTAATTATTTCTGCTATATCTGCTGCCTGATCACCGATACGTTCCATATCTGTAATCATTTTAAGAGCTGCTGATATTTGTCTTAAATCACTTGCAACTGGTTGTTGAATAAGTAATAACTTAAGGCATCTTCTTTCAATGTCCTTTTCTTTTTGGTCAATCTTCTCATCGTCTTTGATTACTTCTTTAGCAAGTTCTTTATTTCCACTAATAAGGGCATCTGTAACTTTTGTTATGACTCTCTCACATAACATACCCATTTCTACTAATTCTTCATGAAGCAATCGAAGCTCCTCTATAAATTTTTCTCTCATTTTTAACCGAACCTTCCTGTAATATAGTCTTCTGTACGCTTATCCTGAGGTGTTGCAAATATTGTTTCTGTCTTGTCGTATTCTACTATTTCACCTAGTAGAAAGAAGGCTGTATTATCTGATATTCTTGCTGCCTGCTGCATATTATGAGTTACGATAACAATTGTATAATCTTTCTTAAGTTCTAATACTAAGTCTTCGATTTTAGTTGTTGATATAGGATCTAGAGCTGAAGTTGGCTCATCCATTAATAATACTTCTGGTTCTACCGCTAACGCTCTAGCTATACATAACCTCTGTTGTTGTCCACCAGACATACCTAATGCGCTTTTTTTAAGTCTATCTTTAACTTCATCCCAGATAGCTGCATTTCTAAGAGACTTCTCTACTATCTCATCTAATTTTGCTTTATTTCTAATACCATGAGTTCTTGGTCCATATGCTATATTGTCATATATGCTCATTGGAAATGGATTAGGCTTTTGGAATACCATTCCTACTCTTTTTCTTAGTAAGTTTACATTCATACCTTCATAAATGTTCTCACCGTCTAATCCTATATATCCATCAATTTTACAGCCTTCTACTAAATCATTCATACGATTAATAGATTTAAGTAATGTTGATTTACCACAACCACTTGGTCCGATAAAAGCTGTTATTTCCTTTTCGGGAATTTCTATATTTATATTCTTAAGAGCCTTGAAATCACCATAATATAAATCCAAATCATTTACATCAATTTTTCCCATCTTCATTTACCTCTTTACGTCATCTTATTTGTTAATTTTTTCGCAATTGCGCCAGATAATGCATTTATAATAATTACAACTATAAGCAATATAACTGCTGTTGCATATGCCTGATTCATATATAATCCTTCTCTAGATAGGTTATACATATGAACAGCTAGTGTACTTCCAGAATCCATAAGACTTTCTTTGTATTCTGTTATAGTTCCTGCTGTATAGATAAGTGCTGCTGTTTCTCCAACAATTCTTCCTATTCCAAGTATTACACCTGCTAATATTCCAGGTATTGCACTAGGTAATACAACTCTCATAATTGTTCTTAGCTTACCTGCACCTAATCCGAAACTTCCTTCTCTAAATGTATCTGGTACTGATTTTAATGCTTCTTCTGTTGTTCTCATAATTAGTGGTAATATCATTATTGCTACAGTAAGTGCACCTGCAAGTTTTGAATATCCCATCTTTAATGTTGTTACGAAGAATAACATACCGAATAGACCATATACTATCGAAGGTATTCCTGATAATGTCTCTGTTGTAATTCTAATTATCTCTACAAATTTGTTACCCTTTTTTGCATATTCTACTAAATATATTGCTGATGCTATCCCAAAAGGTACTGCAATTAGTAATGCCACAAATGTAAGCTGAAGCGTATTGATTAGTGATGGCAATACTGATGCATTTTCACTAGTATATTTAAGTGCAAATAAATCTGGTTTAATGTAAGGTACACCTTTTATTAATATGTAACCTATCATAATTATTAATATTGCAAATGTTATTATTGCCGATATTACAACCAATCCAAATAATATTGCTGATCCTGGGCTAGCCTTATATACTTCAAGTTGTTCCTTAAATTTCTTATTCTGCATTTCTAGCCCCCCTATTTAGTAATGATACTGTTAGATTTATTATTAAGATAAATACGAACAATACTACTGCTGTTGCTATAAGTGCTTTTCTATGTAGATCTGTTGCATATCCCATTTCTAATACTATATTTGAAGTCAATGTTCTTATTCCATTTGTTATACTATTTGGTATAATTGCTTTATTTCCTGCAACCATAACAACTGCCATTGTCTCACCGATTGCTCTACCTATTCCTAATACTACACCTGCCATAATTCCTGATCTTGCTGCTGGTATTAATACTGTGAATATACTTCTCTCTTTGGTAGCACCAAGTGCTAGTGAACCTTCAAAGTAATGAAGTGGTACTGCTCTGAGTGATGTCTCTGCTACTCCTACTATAGTTGGTAATATCATAATTCCTAAAAGAATTGCTGCTGTTAACATACTACTTCCACTTCCACCAAATAAGTCTCTTATCATTGGTACCATAACAACTAATCCAAAGAATCCGTATACTACTGATGGAATTCCTGCTAATAATTCAACGCCTGATTTTAAAGGCTTATATAATTTTTTAGGACAATAGTGTGTCATAAACACTGAAGTCAATAGTCCAATTGGAACACCTATTATTATTGCACCGAATGTTACATAAATACTTCCTAGTATCATTGGTAGTATGCCATATATGTCATTGGAAGGTTTCCATGCTTTTCCGAATAGAAACTTTATTATACCAATTTCACCAATGGCCGGTAGACCATTGGCAAAAAGGAATATACATATAAGAGCTACTGCTAATACTGAAGTACATGCTGCTAATAGAAATACCACTTTCATTATGGATTCTCTAAGATTTTTCATACATTACTTCCTCACTTATTAATTAGTTGTTACTCTGTTATTTCACTCCATGTAGCTACTTCACCCATGTATATGTTCATAACTTGCTCTGATGTAATATTTGATAAACTGTTCTCTTTATTTACAATTACTGCAATACCATCCATTGCTATAACTGTTGATGTAAGACCACCTGACACTTCAGAATCACTTAACTCTCTTGATGCCATACCGATGTCGCAAATACCTTCTAATGTTGATGTCATACCTGTTGTTGAATCACTTGTTTGAAGTTCGATTTCTGCACCAGCATTAATTGCTAAATATGCTTCTTTTAATTTTTCCATTACTGGTGATACTGAAGATGAACCTGCGATAACGATTTTACCTTCTGCTCCGTTGCTCTCAAATGCTGCTGCATCTGATACTGAAATATAACCATGATCTGTAACTACTGCTTGACCGTCAGCACTCATAATGAAGTTGATAAAATCTTGTGCTACTTCACTTACTTCACCGTTAGTTGCGATATTAAAAGGTCTTGCTATTGCATAACTTCCATTTGATACATTATCTACTGTTGCGTCAACACCATCTACTTGTAATGCTTTTACACTGTCATCTAGCGAACCAAGTGATATGTATCCGATTGCATCTGGGTTACCAGATATTGTTGTCATCATTACTGATGTTGAATTTGTAATTTCTGCTTCGTCTGTTGTATGGTCGATTTTCTCGCCGCTCTCATTTTTTTGCTCAATCTTGAATAACTCTACGAATGCTCCTCTTGTTCCTGAACCTTCTTCTCTTGATACTACTGTTATTGCAGCATCACCGCCTTTTCCACATCCTACTAATCCTGTTGCCATTAACATAGCTGCTACAGCTACACAAGCTAATTTCCTAAATTTTTTCATATAATCTTTCTCCTTTTATCTACATGCCTACCTGCATGCCTTTTTTTCTTCCCTTTCGAGTACATATATATATTACTTTCTTTTTGTCAAATCAATATACTTACTACGGTAAATTTTCAGTAAAAAAATAGGAGCCAAATCGGCTCCTATGTAAAATTTGTTTACAATTTTCCCTCTATTCTTGTACTATATTTTGCATCCAACTTCCCTTTTTAAGCAACATAAATCCTACTATACACTTAATAAGGTCAATTGACTGAACTATTATAAATAGTGGTATTATTGGTAACTTGGTAAATCTAATTAAACAATATGCAAGCGGTATTGCAACTACCCACATATATGCACTATCAAACAAGAAAGTAATAACTGTCTTTCCTCCAGATCTTAATGTAAAATATGTTGAATGTAAAAATGCATACATTGGCATACATACTGATGATATTATTATAAATGTTGTTGCATAGTCCTTTACTTCTCTAGATGTATTATAAAATTCTGGAAAAACTCCTGAAAATAATGCCATAATACTTCCTATTACAACGCAACATAATACAGAAAATACTATTAACTTTCTTGAAGTATCTTTTGCTTCTTCATACTTTCCTGCACCTAATTTTTGCCCTACAATAATTGCAACTGCACTACCCATAGCTATAAATACAATGTTAAATACATTTGATATTGTACCTGAAATATTAAGTCCTGTAATTATATCTAATCCTCGCTTCGAATAACATTGATTAAGAATAGCAACACCACCTGCCCATAATCCTTCATTTAATAATAATGGCAATCCTCTAATACTAATATCCTTTACAAGCTTGCCCGGTATTGCAAGACTCTTATATACTCCAACAATAAATGGATTCTTTTCCTTATGACTATGTGTCCATATAATTATTATTCCAATTTCAATTATTCTTGCAATACAAGTTGCAATAGCTGCTCCTACCACACCAAGTTTTGGTGCCCCAAACTTACCATATATTAGAACATAATTAAGAATTAGATTAACAACTACTGCTGCCATACCTGCTTTCATTGGTATAACTGTCTCTCCTGTTTCTCTTAATGTACCTGCATATACTTGTGATATAGCAAACACTAGCATCTCAATCATCATTACATATAAATATTTCGTGCCATATATTAAAGTCTTTTCTATATCTCCTGAGCCTGCTTCTCCCCTAAGATATAGAGAAATTAAATCCGGACCGAACACTCCAAATATGCCAAGTGCAATAGCTGTTATTAGAACTGCTATTATTATTTTAAATCTAAATGTATGTTTAACTCCCTCATGATTACCTTTTCCGTAAAACTGTGCTGTATATATTCCAGCACCACTTACACCGCCAAATATAAATAGATTAAATACAAATATAAGCTGATTAACAATAGCTACACCTGTCATCTGCTCTGTACCTATTCTACCTACCATAATATTATCCAACATTCCAACAAAATTAGTAATACCATTTTGAATCATAATTGGAAATGCTATCTTTAGTGCATACTTATAAAACTCTTTACTTCCTATGTACTTTTTCACTTTCATCTTCCTTTCCTATATATCCAATCCCGTCCCCTTCGGTTACACTATCTGTACTAAGTTCAAAAAAGAGAGGCTAAGAAAGCCTCTCTAATGTATAATTTACTTATTACAATGCCTTAATACGCTCAATAGCTGCAACAGTATTCTCATATGATCCAAATGCTGTAAGTCTAAAATAACCTTCACCACTTGGGCCAAATCCAGAACCTGGTGTACCTACCACGTTTGCATTCTCTAATAAATAATCAAAAAATTCCCATGAAGTCATGTTGTTAGGTGTCTTCAACCATATATATGGCGCATTTACTCCACCTGACACTGTATATCCTGCTGACTTCAATCCATCAAAGATAATCTTGGCATTATTCATATAATATGAAATTTGTTCTCTTGTTTGTCTCTTGCCTTCTTCACTATACACAGCTTCCCCTGCCTTTTGTATAATGTAAGGAGCTCCATTAAACTTAGTACCATGTCTTCTAGCCCATAACGCATTAAGAGATGTTCCTGAAGTATCCTTTAAATCTTTAGGCACAACTGCAAATCCAAGTCTAGTACCTGTAAATCCTGCATTTTTAGAAAAACTTCTAAGTTCTATAGCACAAGTCTTCGCACCATCACACTCATAAATAGTATGAGGCACATCTTCTTCACTAATATAAGCTTCATAAGCAGCATCATATATAATAACTGCTCCTACTCTATTAGCATAATCAACCCATTCTTGAAGTTGTTGCTTACCAATAGTTGAGCCTGTTGGGTTATTAGGAAAACATAGATATATTATATCTGGTGTTTCCTTAGGTATCTCTGGTGCAAAGTTATTATCGGCACTACATGGCATATATATAACATCACTCCATAATTCAGTACTTGCATCATATGTACCAGTTCTACCAGCCATAACATTTGTATCCACGTATACAGGGTATACAGGATCACACACTGCTATTTTATTATCCTGACTAAATATCTCTTGTATATTTCCAGAGTCACTTTTAGCCCCATCACTAACAAATATTTCATCAATACTTATCTCAACACCACGAGCCTTATAATCATTTTTAGCAATAGCACTTCTTAAAAATTCATAACCTAAATCTGGGGCATAACCTTTAAATGTAGCTGCATTAGCCATCTCATCAACAGCTAAATGTAAACCATCTATAACTATAGGTGCTAATGGTTGTGTAACATCACCTATTCCTAATCTTATTATTGATTTATCTGGATTAGCTGCTACATAATCTGAAACTTTTCTTCCTATTGTTGAAAACAAATAACTTCCTGGCAATTTTAAATAATTATCATTAACTTTAAACATTTTACCTCACCTATCCTAACTATAACTACTATACTTCTGTTGTTTCTCCATCGAATACTACTCTTGCAGGGCCTGTCATAAATACTTTATTAGTATCTCTATCCCACTTAATCTTAAGATCGCCGCCTAATAATTTTACTGTTACTTCATTATTAGTATATCCATTTAACATACTAGCTACTGCACTAGCACATGCTCCTGTTCCGCAAGCAAGCGTTTCTCCTGAACCTCGTTCCCACACTCTCATCTTAATAGTATCTCTATCAATTAATTGAATAAATTCTGCATTTACTCTATTAGGAAATCTATCATGTTTCTCAAATAGTGGTCCTATTTTTTCCAACGGAAACTCATCTGTATTATCAACATATACTACTGAATGAGGGTTACCCATAGAAATACAAGTCATCTTATATTCTATATTATCTACTTCAATAATCTCATCAATAACTTTTTCATTATTTGACATCACTGGTACTTTTGATGCTATCAATTCTGGGATCCCCATATCAACTGTTACCATAGACACTTTTCCATCTACTACTTCTAATTCTAAATATTTTATTCCTGCTAATGTATCTATACTAACGCTCGTCTTATCTGTTAAATTATAGTCATATACATATTTACCAACACATCTAATTCCATTACCACACATTTCTGATTGACTACCATCTGCATTATACATTTCCATAAAGAAATCTGCTTTATCTGAAGGTTTAATCATAATAAGTCCATCAGAACCAATTCCAAAATGTCTATCACTTAATTTAATTGCAACTTCACTTGGATTATCTATTGTTTCCTTAAAACAATTCACATAGAAATAATCGTTTCCCAAGCCTTCCATCTTTGTAAATTTCATTGTATAGCCTCCTAATTGTCTAATATAATTCCAATACCATATAAGCTGTTTCTACTATACCTGTACCATTATCCATGCTTTGCTTTTGCAAATATTTATGTGCCTCTTCTTCTGTATATCCCTTTTGATCAATTAGCAACTGCTTAGCATTTTCTATTACTGCCTTTTCCTTTTCATTACGTACTTTAGGTTGTTGTTTTCGTTTCTTTCTCTGTCTCCACAATGTATCTAACATAATGTTAACTGTGTTTATTAATTCATAGGACCTAATTGGCATAGAAAGACACATAATATTATGGTCACAGCATTCCGAATAATACATCTTAGATGCTATAAGTAGCATCTGAAATCCATCTGGCAAATACTCATATAATTCACTGTACATCATCATATCAGAATATTTATATCCGCATACTACTAAACCATCTTCCAAATCTTCTAAGGCAATAATTACTTGATCTCCCGTGGTGCATACATGACTTACATCAATACCACTTCTTACAAGTAAGTTTCTAATACTCTTCGCTTCCTCAATCTTCGGGAACAGGACTATTACATTCATCAAATGAATTCACCTCTTTGTTCCTATTATAAAATGTATGCTAAATACTATATTTTATATAAATATTCATCTATTTCCCACTGTGTAACTTGCTTACGATATTCATCCCATTCAGCACGTTTTGCCATAATATATTTGTCTGATATATGTTTTCCTACTACGTTCATTATAAACTCATCTTCTTCAAATGCATCTACAGCTCTATTAAGTGATGCTGGTATAGATTCTATTCCCTTATCTCTTAATTCAGTCTCACTCATATCAAATATATTCTCGTCAACACTTTCTGGAACTATCATCTTATTTTTAATACCTTCAAGCCCAGCTGCTAAACATGTAGCTAATGCCAAATATGGATTCATTGCTGTATCTGGACATCTAAGTTCTATTCTTGTACTAGCTCCACGAGCTGATGGTATTCTTATTAATGGACTTCTATTACCCATTGACCAAGCAATATGTATAGGAGCTTCATGACCTGGTACTAATCGTTTATAAGAATTCACTATTGGATTAGTTATAACAGTCATACCTTTAACATGTGCCATTAACCCTGCTATAAAGTGATATGCGTCTTCACTTAAGCCATTTTTTCCATCTGGATCTGAAAAGACATTTTCACCATCTTTAGTTAATGCCATATTAATATGCATTCCTGAACCATTTACTCCAAGTAATGGCTTTGGCATAAAACTTGCAAATAAGCCGTGTCGCTTAGCTACAGTCTTAACTACTAACTTAAATGTCATTATATTATCAGCTGTTTTCAATGCATTATCATGTTTAAAATCTATCTCATGCTGAGCTGGTGCTGCTTCATGGTGTGAAGCTTGAATCTCATATCCCATCTCTTCTAACATTAAAATCATATCTCTTCTTGCATTTTCACCTAGATCCAATGGCCCTAGATCAAAGTATCCTGCCTTCTCATGTGATAAAGTAGTTGGCATACCATTATCATCTGTATGAAATAGAAAGAATTCACATTCTGGCCCTACATCAAAACTATATCCAAGATCAGCTGCTTCCTCAAGAGCTCTCTTTAAAACATATCTTGGATCGCCTTCAAAAGGAGTTCCATCTGGTCTATATATATCACATATAAGTCTTGCTACTTTTCCATGCTGTGGTCTCCAGGGGAACACTTCAAATGTATCTAAATCTGGATACAAATACATATCAGATTCATCTATTCTTACAAACCCTTCTATAGAGGAACCATCAAACATACATTTATTATCCAACGCTTTTTCTAATTGACTTGATGTTATAGCAACATTTTTTAAAATTCCAAATATATCAGTAAATTGTAATCTAATAAATTCTACATCTTGTTCCTTAACAATATCCATAATATCCTGTTTAGTATATCTGCTCATGTACATACTCCTTTACAAAATCGTAGTATTAATTTCCATTTTTTGTTCATGATATATGTTATATCAAACAAAGTTGTTTGTCAATGTAACTAATTTCTAAAAAAAAGAGGACAAGCCTATTAAGCTTGTCCCCATCGCATCTAATCTAATCTATTACATATGGCATTAATGAGATATGTCTTGCTCTCTTAATTGCAACTGTTAAAGCTCTTTGATGCTTTGCACAATTACCAGTAATTCTTCTAGGAAGAATCTTACCTCTTTCAGAGATATATCTCTTTAGTTTATTGACATCTTTATATTCAATAACTGCCTTCTCGTCTGCACAAAATACGCAAACTTTCTTTCTTCTACGTCCTGGTCCTCTTCTCTTCATTTGAGAATCGCCACGATCTGGTCTATCACTTTTATTAAAAGCCATTATGCTAACCTCCTATTTACTGGAATGGTAGCTCATCCTCAATGCCCTCTGGAATACTCATAAACCCGTCTCCAGCTGCTGCATTAGGTGATGGTCTGTCTGATTGAAAACTATCATTAGAATTCTTACTTTCTGCAAATTCTACTTCTTCAACCACAACTTCTGTTGTATAGACTTTAACACCATCTTTATTGGTATAGCTACCTGTCTGTATTCTACCTGTAACACATATTTTTGTACCTTGCTTTAAATATCTCTCTACAAATTCAGCTGTTTTTCCAAAAGCTACACAAGAAATAAAATCTGCTGATTGCTCATTATCTCTCTTAAATCTTCTATCTACAGCCATTGTATATCTAGCAATGGCAAGTGAATTCTCGTTTTGAGAATATCTCACTTCTGGGTCTCTTGTTAATCTACCCATTAAAATAACTTTATTCATATGGATTCCTCCTATTCGTTATGCGTCTTGTCTTACGCA
The DNA here is from genome assembly GCA_031556525.1 of Lachnospiraceae bacterium. GTDB lineage: Bacteria > Bacillota > Clostridia > Lachnospirales > Lachnospiraceae > JAVBSN01. The sequence continues at coordinate 2,380 of JAVBSS010000023.1, read as the reverse complement.
TAGGTATCTGATAACAGGTTCCATGATACGAACTTTTGATTCTATCTCAGCTGGAACTTCAGACGCTGCATCGAATTGGATGAAGTAATAAAATCCTTCTTTCATCTTTTGAATTTCGTAAGATAATCTCTTCTTACCCCATTCATCAACGTTAGTAATTGTACCGTTAAGTTTTGTAATTTGCTCTTTGATCTTCTCAACAGTCGCTGTTCTCTCGTCGTCTTCGATTCTTGCACTAACAATCAACGCTAATTCATATTTGTTCATAGTTTTTGCACCTCCTTATGGTCTCTGGCCCTTCTATTATATAGAAGAACAAGGAAAATTGTATATCACAGCTTTCTACTCTACCATAAGTTGCTTATAATATCAAGCTTTTTTTACAATATATTCGTATTTTTATTACTAATTTCTTTGATTTTTCGATATTTATACGTTATTACCCTCTTTATCAATAAAACCTTTAAAATTCTTCTCTACTAATTTTCTTGTTACCATGACTTGATGACCACATCCATTACATTTTAATTTAATATCCATGCCAACTCTTAGAATCTCCCAGTTATTAACACCACACGGATGTGCTTTCTTCAATTTAATAATATTTCCTATGTTAAATTCCATCTTTCTACCCCTTAGATATAAATATTATATATCCATATCATCTAAGCCTTCTATGCTATCAAGTATATCATCGACTATATTATTGAGTCTCTCATCCTCTATAGGCTCTCTTAAATAGTACTCTATGGCCTTATCTCCTGTCATTGGTTCACTGAAATAATATCCCTGTAAATAATCCATAAATAACAAATCCGCTATTCCTTTAATGCTCTCACTCTCTACGCCAGATGCTAATATTTTAATTCCAGTCTCACCAAAAACAGCAGTTAGTGCACTTACCAATAAAAATATCGAATCATTTTTCTCAGCTTCCCATATCATATCCTTATTAATCTTAATAATTTTAAATGGTAATTCTAATATATGATGTAAATTTGAAAATCCAGTACCGAATCCATCAAGAAATAACTTTATTCCAGCTGCATCATATTCTCGCATCTTCTCTGCTACTTTATTGTAATTCTGTGCAAAGACTTCTTCTGGAATCTCTATTGCAATATTATTGGGTGATATTTCATATTTATTTATTATTGATAATATCTCATCCAATGCTCCGTCATGTAAAAACTGTTGACGTGTAAAGTTTACAGATATTGTAGGTAACTCTTCAAGCTGACCTTTTAATGAATCTATGTATTTACAAACCTTATCAATCAATATATATCCAATGTCTGATACATATCCTGTCGCTTCTGCAATTGGAAAAAATTCAAAAGGTGGTATATTTCCTAGCTCTTCATCTTCTAGTCTGAATAATGCCTCTGCAATATTATATTTACCCTCTTCTACATCGAATATAGGTTGATAATATACATCCATCTTCTCTTCTTCAACTAGCTGTCTAAGGCGTGATGATATTCTATTTCTTCTATTCATCTTAGCCTTAAATTCACTATCACAGTTTATAATTACTTCCTTACCATGTTCCTTTGCATATGAATTGGCATATGTTAATACAGATAAAATATCTTCTGTATTATCAGCTATTTGTGGAACTTCTAAAATACAAATTGTTACTGATATTGTATAATTAAGATTATCTATCATCCATGGCTCTTCAAATCTATCAAATATCTTCTTTGACCATTCTTCTATATCTATATTGGAATCTTTATCTAATATAATAGCAAACTCATCTCCACCATATCTTGTCACACTTTTCTTAGGTGAATTTGCTACAATGTATTCTGATATCGTACGAAGAAACTTATTACCGTTTTTATATCCTAATTCCTGATTAAGTATTTTAAAATCATCTAGTGCTATTAACACTACATACATATCTTCTTTTCGCTTTGTTCTTAAATCTACTAATTTACAGAAATCTTCTTTATCAGGTAATCCCGTTAATTTATCCTTAGGTTTATTCCTTATCTGAATGACTATGATAAGTACAAAAATAATTGCTATTATAATATTAGCAATCATTATATAATTTTCAATATAATCCATATAAAATCCCCCTCGTTAGGTTATTAATTCATTAGGTTGGAAAACATCACTCCAAGTAATAATAGTATACCATATCACATTATGATTAAACAAGATAAGTCTCTTTGATTTTTCTATATGTAAATAAAAACAGTAGCTAGATAATCTAACTACTGTTTTCTGCGTGCCCAGAGCCGGAATCGAACCAGCGACACGAGGATTTTCAGTCCTCTGCTCTACCGACTGAGCTATCTGGGCAAAGTAGCGGGGACAGGATTTGAACCTATGACCTTCGGGTTATGAGCCCGACGAGCTTCCAGACTGC
>JAVBSS010000039.1:0-17557 GCA_031556525.1 Lachnospiraceae bacterium | reverse complement strand
GGTACTGGTAGAACTGTTAAAGTATTAGTATTTGCTAAAGGCGATAAAGTTGAAGAAGCTTTAGCAGCAGGTGCTGATTACGCAGGTGGTGATGAGTTAGTACCAAAGATTCAAAATGACGGTTGGTTAGATTTTGATGTTGTAGTAGCTACACCAGACATGATGGGTGTTGTTGGTCGTTTAGGACGTGTTCTTGGACCAAAAGGATTAATGCCAAACCCTAAAGCTGGAACTGTATCAATGGACGTTACAAAAGCTGTACAAGATATTAAAGCAGGTAAGATTGAGTATAGATTAGATAAGACTAACATTATCCACGTGCCAATTGGAAAAGCTTCTTTCTCAGAGGAGCAGTTAGCGGACAACTTCCAAACATTAATAGATGCTGTTAATAAAGCTAAACCTTCAGCTGCAAAAGGACAATATTTAAAGAGCGTAGTAATCGCTTCAACTATGGGTCCTGGTGTAAAACTTAACACAGCTAAGTTAGTTTAATTATAAGCAAATTTAGAGACACACATTTGTGTGTCTCTTTTTTATGCTAACAATGAGCCAATAAAATGTATACTTACATACATTTTACTTGGGTGAATGAGCGAAATTGGGTGTAAGATGAGATTGATATGTATCTTGTAATAAATAATGGTTGACACGTTAATTGAAATAGTATAATCTAGTATAGTAAACTATGTTAAAGGGTTTTGAATAACTATGCAAGGAGATTTACGCAATGAAATATAAAGAGTTAGTAATAGGAGATTTGGTTGCAAAGAAGCCTATTGTACAAGGTGGAATGGGTGTAGGAGTTAGTTTGGAAAAATTAGCATCAGCAGTTGCACGAGAAGGTGGAGTAGGAGTATTATCTGCTGCTCAGATAGGATATTTAGATCCTGAATATGAAAAGAATCCAGTAGAGACCAACCTAAGAGTATTAGGTGAGAAGATAAAATTAGCTAAAGAAATGGCTAAAGGTGGAATCATTGGTGTAAATATAATGGTTGCTACGAAATATTATGAAAGATACGTAGTAGCAGCGGTTAAAGCAGGCGTAGATATAATTATATCAGGAGCTGGTTTACCTATAGAATTACCTAAATTAGTAGAAGGAAGCAAGACAAAGATTGCTCCAATAGTATCTTCAATCAAGTCGGCAAAAGTTATATGTAAGATGTGGGACAAGAAGAACAATGTTGCTCCAGACATGGTAGTTATAGAAGGTCCTAAAGCTGGTGGACATCTTGGATTTACAAAAGAACAAATAGATACATACACAAGAGAAACATATGAAGCTGAGATAAAGGGTATTATGGAAATAGTATCTGAATATGCAGACAAATATGACAAGAAGATTCCTGTAGTAGTAGCAGGCGGAATATTTGATAAAGAAGATGTAGAATATAATATGTCACTCGGAATTGATGGAGTGCAAGTGTCAACAAGATTTGTAGCAACAGAGGAATGTGATGCAAGTGATGCATATAAGCAAGCTTATATTAATTCTAAGAAGGAAGACATTGTAATAGTTAAGAGTCCTGTAGGAATGCCAGGAAGAGCTATTAAGAATAGATTTATAGAGGACTCTGAAAAAGGAATTAAACCAGCATTATCAAGATGTTATCAATGTGTTAAGACATGTAATCAACAAGATATGCCATACTGTATAAGTAAGGCGCTTATAAATGCAGTAAAGGGCAATACTGATGAGGGATTGGTGTTCTGTGGTAGTGAAGCGTACAGACTAGATAAGATAGAGACTGTACATGATGTGGTAGAAGGTATATTAATATAAATGAAATGGCTAAAGCGTAGTGTGCTTTAGCCATTTTTATATCTTATTTATTTTCCAATGTTACTAAAGTGTCATATATTTTTCGGTTTTATCTTTTTTATCCATATTAATCACCATTCCTAATTGTTATTGCGTTTGTTTTCTAATTTTTGAACATTTATTGCGTAAGAAATAACTTGCATAAGATATAAGATGCCTACTAATATAATAGGGAATATGCCTATCTTGAAAAACATTCCTACACATGTTAATACTAATATTGTAGCATTGTATACACCGCTCATGAATTTAAAAGTATTATAAGAGCCTTCAAAAATCATAAGACGTTCTGCTTCGTCGCAGCTATTAAACCAAGACTTTTGAAACTTTGTATCGAGAACGTTTCCTTCTTTTTCAGGATTAATTTCTTTGGTAATGGCAACTATTTTTCCTTGGAAGAAGGTAGTGGTAAATATATTTGATACGTAAAACAATATTATAATAACAATAAGAATTAAGTGTTTACTATTGATTAAGTTATAGCATGATAATCCGAATAGGATGGTGTTTAATGTAAAACATATACTGCTAATGTTAAGGGCGTTACTTAGAGTTTTATCTATCTTGATATACTCTTCATCGTTCTCTTCGTCCCATACAGCAATTAATTTCTTTGCCTTTGAAATCAATGATAGAGATGTTATTATAGGTATAAAAGAATCTACTACTATTAATGCCGTTGATGTATAAGAGATTATTGATATGATAGTATCTGCAGAGATGTTAATAAGGAGAGGTCCCAAACTCTTTTTAAGTATGGTTAAGACTATTCCAAACACACCTCCTATAAAAAATGCTCCTATCATTATAAGTACGAATTTTATGGTAATCTTCTTATTCTTTGTAGTATCAATGTTATTGTTATTATTTTCCATTTTATTTATCCTCCATTAATATAAATATTTCTTCTACTGTCGCGTTACATACCTTTGCTATTTTAAGAGCTAACGTTACTGATGGTGAATAATCACCACGTTCAATAAGACTTATGGTTTGTCTAGAAGCTCCTACTAGTTGACCTAATTGTTGTTGATTAACGTTAAGTCTTGCTCGATATTCTTTTAATCTGTTTTCTAATTCCAAAATATCGCTCCCTTCAATATTCTTAATGTGCATTACTGTATTTTCTACTGTTGTTAAGTTATAAATAGAGCAATGACAAATTTAACTGTCTTTGTGACAATGTATCTTTGCAAAGTGACAAATATTGTTGTCATGAATGTATAATATCATTGACAACTTTATTTGTCAACAGTTATTTAAAAAAATTAAAAACATTGCTAGGTAATTGCAAGAGTGATATAATTTTGTAAAAAGTAGATTAAGATAGATGGTACATTTTTACACTAGAATATAAAGAAAGTTGATATTATCAAATGGAAAACAAAAAAATTCTTATAACGGGTGCCACAGGATTTTTAGGCAAGTATGTGGTGGATATATTTTTAGAAAACAATTTTGAGGTCTATGCTCTTGGAAGAAATGAAAAAAAGGGAGAAGAACTAAAAAAATGCGGAGCCAATTTTATAAAAGCAGATTTTCAAAATCTGGATGACGTCGACAAATATTTTGAAAATATGGATATTGTAATCCATGCAGGTGCATTATCTGATGCATGGGGAAGATGGGAAGACTTTTATAATGTAAATGTGTTAGGTACGCAAAATGTTATTAAAGCTTGTCAAAATCATAATGTAGAAAGACTAATATATATATCTTCCCCTAGTGTCTATTCTGAAAAAAGAGATAGATTCAATGTCAAAGAAGATGAATACAATGAAAATAATGAGCTGAATTTTTATATAAAATCAAAAATACTGGCAGAAAAAGAAGTAGAAAATGCTAAAGATTTATATAGTGTAATTTTAAGACCGAGAGGACTATTTGGTGTGGGGGACACAAGTATTATTCCTAGAATATTACGAGCAAATGCGAAAACAGGTATGCCTATTATAAACAACGGAGAAAACATGGTGGATATTACATATGTTGAAAATGTGGCATATGCTATATATTTATCGTCAATAAAGGAAGATATAGATAAACAAGTTTTTAATATTACGAATGATGAGCCTATGAAATTTAAAGAAATTTTAGAAACTTTTCTAGTGAGCATAGGACAATGCCCAAAATACATAAAATTAAAATCTGAAACATTATATAATGTGGCAAGTGTATTGGAAAATACATACAGAGCATTTCATATATCAAAAGAACCTGTTTTTACAAAGTATACGGCTTGTACTTTAGCGTATAGTCAAACTCTAGATATAACAAAAGCGAAAACACTTTTAGGATATAGACCAATAAAAACTATACGAGAGGGGATAGATATCTATGGTAAGTGGTGGAACGAAAATAATTGAAGAAATTAAGGTGTACAATTGCGGATATTGCACTAATAAGATGAGTAATATTCTTAAAAATAGCAATAATGAAATAAATGAGTTTCCGGCAAATGTTTTTTTGATAAAACATAAAGAATATGGTTATGTTTTATTTGATGCCGGATACTCAAGAAAAGTATACGAAAATGGTCTTATTTCTAAACTGTACAATTTTTTAAATCCAACATTTTGCAATGAAGATGATGAAATAGAAAACAAGTTAAAAAAAGATGGAATTAGTATTTCGGATATAAAATATATTGTACTATCTCATGCACATCCCGACCATATAGGGGGGATATCTGCATTTTCAGATTATGAACTTATTACTTCTGAGGAAGTATTAAAAACAATTGAAAAGCCAAGACTAAAAGAGCTTGTATTTAAAAATTTGCGTCCTACTAACTATAGTAAAATAAATGTATTAAGTAATATTCAAAAAAGCTTGTTGTCTGAGTATTTTACTGAAATATATGATGTCTTTAACGATAATAGTATTTTAGCTGTAAAACTTTCTGGGCATGCAAAAGGACAGATTGGATTATTTATAAAAGAATATAACTGTTTTATTGTAGCTGACGCAAGCTGGAATTCACATATGTTGAAAAACACTGAAAACATGACGTTTTTATCTAAAATGATTCAAAATGATATGAAAGAGTATATAAAGACAACTCAAAGCATAAAAAGAATGTCAGAAGATCATACTGAAATTAAGGTGTTATATTCTCATGAATACTTAGCAGAAGGGGTGATTGAGAATGACTGATAAATTAGAGATGATTTTTTGTTTTATAAAATATAGGTATTTTGTAAAGTTTAGCTCGAGAAAAAAGTTGATTAATTATCAAAATAAAAAAATGAAAAAACATTTGGACTTTGTTACAACTAATTCCCGATTTTATGAAGACTATAAGAATAAGTCGCTAGATGAGTTTCCAACTGTAGATAAAAAAATAATGATGGACAATTTTAATGAGTTTAATACGGTTAGTATTGATAAAGAAAAAGCTATGGAATTTGCAATTGAAGCTGAAAAAACTAGAGAATTTAGTTCGAAATTAAAAAACGTTACAATAGGGTTATCTTCAGGAACGTCAAATAATAGAGGATTATTTCTTGTAAGCGATCACGAAAAAAATATCTGGGCAGGATACATATTAGCAAAAATGCTACCTAAGGATTTAAAGCAAAAACAAAGAATAGCATTTTTTATGAGAGCAAATAGCAATTTATATGAGTCCGTTAATTCTAAACTAATCGATTTGAAATTCTTTGATATATATGAAGATATAAATGAAAATATTAAAACACTACAAGAATATAATCCGACTATTTTAATAGGGCAACCATCTGTGCTTAGGATATTATCGAAATATATAAATCGAGGTAATTTGAAAGTAAGCGTTAGAAAATTAATATCCATTGCAGAAGTATTAGAAGATACAGATAAAGAATTTATTAAAGAGTCTTTTAAAGTGGATATTGTTCATCAAGTTTATCAGTGCACAGAAGGATTTTTAGCACATACTTGTGAATATGGAGAACTACATCTAAACGAAGATATAGTAAGAATAGATAAAGAATATATAGATGAAAAGAGATTTATACCAATTATTACTGATTTTACTCGAACCTCACAGCCAATTATTAAATATAGGCTTAATGATATTTTGGTTATGGAACATAAAAAATGTAAATGCAATAATCAATCTAATATACTTAAAAAAATAGAGGGAAGACAAGATGATATTTTTATGTTTACTTCTAATGAAGGAAAAGATGTAATAGTATTTCCTGACTTTATAAGAAGGTGTATGCTCTTTGTTGATAATGTGAGTGAGTATAGGGTAGTGCAAAAAGAAGATCAAAGCATAGTTGTCTATATTAACTGTGATGATGTATTAAAAGAAAGAATTTTAAAACAATTTCAACAGTTAGCACAAGATAAAGAATGCATTGTTCCAACTATATCATTTGAAAAATATTGCTTTGATAATAAAAGAAAACTAAAAAGGGTAGAAAAAGAGGGGTAAAAACGAATGAGGAATGTAAAGATAATAGGATATGGTAAGGCACTTGCTAGTAAAAAATTAAAATTTGGAGATCAAACTAGATATAGGATTAGCGAAGATGAAAACATACTAAGCTTACAAGTTAAAGCTATACATAATGCGCTGGAGTGTGCATCTCTTAAAATAAGCGATATTGATCTTATTGTTGCTGCAATGGCAACTTCGTTGCAAGGACTTCCTTGTAATGCGGCAGTTATGCATGAGCAAGTAGCATTAGGATTAGATATACCAGTAATGGACATTAATACTAGTTGTACTAGTTTTATTGCTGCACTTGATACTATTTCTTATTTAATAGACGCGGGAAGATATAAAAATGTTCTTATATTTTCAGGTGATGAGGCATCTTGCTCATTGAATCCAAATCAAAAAGAAAGTTATGAGTTGTTTAGTGAAGCAGGTGTAGCTTTTATAGTAACGAAATCCGAAGGCGAGAGTGGTATTATTTTTAGCCGTCAAAATACATGGTCTGAAGGACTTCATGACACAGAAATACGAGGAGGGGGTTCATTGCTTCATCCTTCAAAATATATTGAAGAAACAAAAGAAGAGTATATGTTTGACATGAAAGGTAAACAAGCGTTAGGTATTGCATTGAAAACGGCACCTAAATTTATAAATAAGTTTATGAAAGATAGCAATATTTTAATGGAAAATATAGATTTAATTATTCCTCATCAAGCAAGTAAGGCGCTGGGGCTATTAATGAGAAAGATGAATATATCTACAGAAAAATACATTGATTATGTAGCTGAATATGGAAATATGGTTTCGGCAGCTATTCCATATACATTATGCAGGGCATTAGAAGAGGGGCGAATAGATCGCGGAGATACTATTATGCTTCTTGGGACAGCGGCAGGATTTTCAATAAATGCGTTAGTGATGAAATATTAAGGGTGTATACATATGAATACTAGAGAAAATAGAATTATAAGAAAAGCATCGCCAAATGAGATAGTATATACAGATATGCAAGATTTATATTGTTCTTTGGCAATACAATTTATTGTTGAAGGTATTGGAGATGTAGAGAAAGATGGGTTTGAAGAGGCGGTAAAAAAGGCTTCTCTATGTTGTCCTAGCTCATATGCGATTTTAGTAAAAAATAAGTGGGTACAAGCATCAAGTTTACCTATGGTTCACTATATAGAAGATAGTTTGTTTGATGGATATAATTTTAATGAGATAGATTTGTTCAAGAAAAAAATGGATTATAAAGAACAGCCGGCAACAGAAATATATGTATTTAAAGGAGATGTGACAAGAATTCTTTTTAGAATATTTCACGCCGTAATGGATGGTAGGGGTGCATTGCTGTGGGTAGAAAATATATTTAGAGCATATAGGGGCGAAAAGCTAATTAGACCTAATTTTTCAATGAATGATATTCAGTTTTTGAATACACTTGATAAAATTAAGGTCAATAATAAGTTGGGATTTAATATTTCTATCTTAAATAATGATATAAATACATCAAATAGTACTTCTGTGTACTGGAAAAGACTTACCATTAAAAACAAAGTGCCGGGATTAATAGCTAAAATATCATCTGTACTAACCGAAGAATTTGAGAGTGAAGAAAATCGTTTTATGATTCCGGTTGATATAAGAAGTCATGGTAAAGATATTATTTCTAATGCTAATCTTACATTTCCTGTTTTCTTAAAAACAAAAAAAGGAGAATCGTGGGAAGAAATAAATGCTTCTTTACTATTTAAGTTAAAAAATAAAGAAGAATTAAATCAGGAAAATAAAAGCCTCTCGCTTTTATCAATACAATGCAAGAAGGTTAGAAAAATTATTATAAAAAGTTTGATAGGTATGCAAAGAAAAGTTAAGAAGTATATGGTTGGTGGCGTAATTTCTCATATAGGGAAAATAGAACTAGAGAAGATGTCTACTGATGATTTTAAGGCTACTTGCTTTTACTCTGTGCCGGTACAACAGCCGCTTGCCCCTATGTCACTTGTTGCGGCCGAAAACGATAATACAACGGAAATAGTTTTTGTAACTACAAAAAATGTATTGGATGAGAAAAGTTTTAGTGCCATTTTACAAAAAGTAAAAGACAAGATAGAAGTTAAACCAGAATACTCTAGGCTTACTGGGACAAAAACAGATATTGATGATGATAATAGTGTCATAGATTTATTTTTAAAAAGTGTAAAAAATAATCCTCAGGGGATAGCACTAATTGACAATCAGAACAAGATGACATATAGAGAATTAGATGAAAAAGCAAATTCACTTGTATATTTGTTGAAAAATAATAATTGGAAAAAGCAAAGCAAAGTTATACTGTATCTAGAAAGAGAATTTGAACTTATTATATCCATTGTTGCCACGTTAAAATTAGCGGGAATATATATATCCGTTGATACCAATATTTCAACAGATAGAGTAAAGAATATGATGGAAAATAATACGATATCTTTTATTGTAACTAGCAATAAATATATGGATGAATTTAAAAACTTAAAAGACATAAAAGTCTTTTATATTGAAGATATAGACTTTGGATTCAAAGAGGCACAAGAAATAGAAAAAAATAGTTCGGATGATATACTATATCAAATATATACAACAGGAACTACAGGGACTCCAAAAGCAATACAAATACAAGATAAAAGCTTGAAAAATTATTTGTGCTGGGCAAAGAAAGCATATAATGTGGATGAAAGTAGTGTTTTTCCGTTATTTACATCTATCTCAGTAGATCTAACCATTACTTCTATATTTTTGCCCCTTATTAGTGGTGGTAGTATAAAACTATATAAAGATAACACTAGCTATGCTTTATTGAGAGATATTTTAATGGATTATAGTGTAACTTACTTAAAATGCACGCCTACACATTTGAGACTTATAAATGAGCTTCAAATTAAAGTAGAAAATAAAAAAGTTGTAATAGTAGGTGGTGAGCAGTTTGATGTAAGTTTAGCAAAAAGAGCAAGAGAAACATTTGGGCAAACATGTAAAATTGTGAATGAATATGGTCCTGCGGAAGCAACTGTAGGATGTATATATTATACACTTGGAACAGAAAAGATGAATGATATTGTACCGATAGGACAGCCAATAGATAATACATCTATTATGCTTTTAGATAATAGCTTTAGAGAAGTGCAAAAAGGGGGGATAGGAGAAATATATATATCTGGAGAATGTTTGGCGAAAGGGTATTTCAATAGTGAAGAAATGAATCAAAAGAAATTTGTATATATTGCTGGTCAGAGAATGTACAAAACGGGTGATTTATGCAAACTAGATGATAATAAAAACTATATTTACTTGGGACGTATAGATAGTCAAGTGAAAATACGTGGATATCGTGTAGAACTTGAAGAGATACAAACAGAGATTAATAAGTTTGATGTTATAACTAACTGCATTGTTATTTACGATAAAACGATGGTTGCGTATTTTACGTCAAATAAGATAATAGATATAAAACAACTAAGAGAATATTTGGGAAAAAGATTACCTTCATATATGATTCCTAATAATTTTGTGCAAGTAGATGAATTTAGAACAAATGGTGGTGGGAAAGTTGACATTGAGTATTTGAAAGGTTTTTTATTATCTAAAAGCAATAAAGAAACGTGTGCAACAATTATTGACAGTTTGGAGGGAGATTTAATTAATATATGGGCTGATATTTTAAAACTAGAAAATAAAAATATACAGATAAGCGATGATTTTTTCGATTTGGGTGGTGACTCTTTGGGAGTTATAACGATGATTCTTAAAATATCACAATTACTTCATATAGTAGATGAAAAAGAATTTACACAAACTGTTATGGAAAATTATGATGACATTACAATTCATAATATAATAAAGATTATTTCAAAGTTAGGATAAGCTTGAAATTAATAAATACACTGGATGCGAACAAGAAAAGGTACAGATTTAGGGGATTGGGAGTAATATATATAGGTGCAAAAGGGGAATAGTATGGGGAACGAAAATAGAAAATATATTATTGTTAGTCTGATAATATACGTACTAATCATATGTGTGATGGATGTATGTATGGTTGGGTATATAAGCATAGCGCCATTGATGTACAAATATACATATGAAGGTATGGACTATTATGTAATAGAATCAGTGGTTAGAGAGTTATTTAGATATATAGAGATATGTTTTATAATAACATCTATATATGCAATATTTATGAAAGAAAGATTTGTTGCAATGTTTATTAGTGGCTGGATTATAGTGATTGTTATGTCGTTATATAATATAATATTATTATTGTTTTATGAATATGGATTATCGTTTTTAGTTACGGTTATGATAGTTGCCACTATAGTAATTATGCATAATAGTAAGAGGATATATAAGTCTACAACACTGTTAAGTAAATTATTTTTATTGGCGAAAAAGAAAAGAAATAGAATAATTGTATTCTTGATATTAATAATTATTATTGTGGTAAATCTAATCTATATCTATATACCAAAATCCAACATTTATGTATATACAGTGAGTGATCAATTTAGTTATCATACATATAAGACAGAAGGAGATAGCGCACAGGAAGTTTTTCAATTGGAAGTAGGGGAGGATACTAGGTTTGGTATTAATCCGTCTTACTTTTCAGGATGGGTTTTTGAAGCAGTAGAAGAGGGAGAGACAGAAATCTATATAGGAACAGCAGATGGCAGGATGGATAATGATTATACTTATGAAAAGACAGTAGTTATGGTAGATTCTAATCTGAAATTTGTGGGCGTTCCTAGTATGGAATATATAAGAATGTTTTATCGTTTTAATATATGTATGATTTTATTTGGTGCTTTGTATATAGTATTGCTGATAGGTAATATTATTCTATACAAGATAAGTAAAGAATATGAAATGGAAAAAATTTTTGATAAGTATACTCGTTGACATAGATAGAATAAAGCTATATAATTAAAACTATGTAAAACATACTATTATTACTTAGCGAGGTGTTTTCGAGCTTAGTAAGAATGCATACAGGGTATAGATTTTATACAGATAAAAGCAATGATGAGACGAGTAAGCTAAGGAAATATATTCAGAGAGAATTCTATAGTGTTATACACTAGCTGAGAGGAATTTATATATGATTAGCCGAAGACTACCTCTAAGCTGTCTACAAAATAGACCGTTGATTACGTTATAATCACCAAGAGAGTCTGCAAATGAGACATTATGTTCACTAAGTTCGAGAATACCTCGTTAAGTGCTCAAGTGTGCTTTCGCACTAAGTTCGGGGAACACCTCGCTAAGTGCAGCATGGAGACACTATGTTCACTAAACTCAGGAAAACTTCGTTAAGTGACCAAGTGTGCTTTCGCACTAAGTTCGAGAATACCTCACTAAGTGCTCAATGCAGGAACTAGGGTGGAACCGCGATATTATCGTCCCTAGCGTGTGATTATCACGCTAGGGACTTTTTTCTTATATGAAAATATACTTGGTTGTGATAATACTTACATTTTAGAAAAGGAGCAAGAAAAATGAAGATTACACTTAAAGATGGTTCTTTCAAAGAGTATGAGAATCAAATGTCAGTATTAGACATTGCAAAAGACATTAGCGAAGGTCTAGCACGTATGGCGTGTGCAGGAGAAATTAATGGAGAAGTAGTTGATTTAAGGACTATAGTTGATAAGGATGTGGAGCTTAATATCCTTACATTTAATGATGATAAAGGCAAGGATGCATTTAGACATACGGGGTCTCATATATTAGCTCAAGCAGTTAAGAGATTATACCCAGATGCAAAATGTGCAATAGGACCAGCTATTGAAAATGGTTTCTATTATGATTTTGATATGCCATCTCTTACAAGAGAAGATTTAGACAAGATTGAAAGTGAAATGAAGAAAGTTGTAAAGGAAGATGTAGCAATAACATCATTTACTTTACCAAGAGAAGAAGCAGTTAAATTTATGGAGGATAAGGACGAGCCATATAAGGTTGAACTTATTAAGGATTTACCAGAAGATTCAATAATTAGCTTCTACGAGCAAGGTGATTTTACAGATTTATGTGCAGGTCCTCACCTTATGAGTACTAAGCCAGTGAAGTTCTTCAAGTTAACATCTTCTTCAGGAGCATATTGGAGAGGTAATTCAGATAATAAGATGCTTACTCGTATATATGGAACTGCCTATACTAAGAAAGCTGATTTAGAAGAAAGATTAGAGTTTCTTGAGAATATTAAGAAGAGAGACCACAACAAATTAGGTAGAGAGATGGGTCTATTCACTACTGTTGATGTTATAGGACAGGGATTACCATTATTAATGCCTAAGGGAGCTGCTATGATTCAGACTATGCAGAGATGGATAGAAGATGAAGAAGAGAAACGTGGTTATGTAAGAACTAAGACTCCACTTATGGCTAAGAAAGATTTATATGTAATATCAGACCATTGGGGACATTACAAAGAAGGCATGTTTGTATTAGGAGATGAGGAGAAAGATGATAGTGAAGTATATGCGCTTCGTCCAATGACTTGTCCATTCCAATACTATGTATATAAAGCAGAGCAACATAGTTATAGAGATTTACCAATTAGATATGGTGAGACTTCAACTCTATTTAGAAATGAAGACTCGGGAGAGATGCACGGACTTACTCGTGTACGTCAATTTACTATATCAGAGGGACATCTAGTAATAACACCTGAGCAAGTTGAAGCTGAGTTTAGAGGATGTGTTGATTTAGCAAAATACTGTATGACTACATTAGGCGTACAAGATGATATAACTTATCGTTTGTCAAAATGGGATCCTAATAACCAAGAGAAATATTTGGGAAATGCTGAACAATGGGATACAGTTCAAGAAATGATGCGTAAGATGTTAGATGAGCTTGAAATTGATTACACAGAAGAAGATGGCGAAGCAGCATTTTATGGTCCTAAATTAGACATTCAAGCTAAGAATGTATATGGCAAAGAAGATACTATGATTACTATTCAATTAGATATGTTCCTTGCAGAGAGATTTGATATGTACTATATCGATCAAAATGGCGAGAAGAAGAGACCATATATTATTCATAGAACATCTATGGGATGTTATGAAAGAACATTAGCATGGTTAATAGAGAAATACGAGGGAGCGTTCCCAACATGGTTATGTTCAGAGCAAGTTCGGATACTTCCTATATCTGAGAAGCATCATGAGTATGCAAGTAAGGTAGCAGCAGCTTTAAGAGAAGAAGGTGTTAAAGTTACTGTTGATGAGAGAGCAGAGAAGATTGGATATAAGATAAGAGAAGCAAGACTTAATAAGCTTCCATATATGCTTATAATTGGAGCAAATGAAGAAGAGCAAGGAACTGTATCAGTAAGACAGCGTGGTGAAGACGGTGACTTAGGTTCTATGAATCTTGATGAATTTGTAACAAAGATAACTACAGAGATTAAGAATAAAACAATTAACAAGTAGAATATAGATACTATTATGATAAGAAAAGAGAGGTAATAAACGTGGCTGAGAAGAAGATAATGCTTGGAAATGAAGCAATAGCACGTGGTGCATATGAAGCAGGTGTTAAAGTGTCTGCGGCATATCCTGGAACACCAAGTACAGAAATTAGTGAGAATATTGTAAATTATAAGGAGATATATTGTGAGTGGTCTCCGAATGAGAAAGTAGCTATGGAAGTTGCTATAGGCGCATCTATGAGTGGTGTAAGAGCTATGTCAAGTATGAAGCACGTTGGATTTAACGTTGCTGCAGATCCAATGTATACAGTTGCTTATATTGGAACAAATGGTGGTTTAGTTACGATAGTAGCTGATGATCCAGGAATGTATAGTTCACAAAATGAGCAAGATACAAGACAAATCTGTCGTGCTGCACAAGTACCAGTACTTGAGCCATCAGATAGTCAAGAGGCAAAGGACTATGTAAAACTTGCTTATGAATACAGTGAGAAATATGATACTCCAATAGTTGTAAGAACAACTACAAGACTTGCACATTCACAAGGTGTTGTTGAGTTAGAAGATAGAGTAGAAGTTGAAGATAAGCCATATGAGAGAAATATTGCTAAAAATGTAATGATGCCTAATAATGCAATTGCAAGACACCTTGTAGTTGAGAAGAGAATGAGTGATATGGCAGAAGATGCATCAACAATGGCTATTAACAAGATGGAGATGAATGATACTAAGATTGGTTTCATTACAAGTGGTATACCTTACACTTATGTAAAAGAAGCTATGCCAAATGCATCAGTATTAAAATTAGGTCTAGTTCATCCACTTCCAAAGAAACTTATTGAAGAATTTGCATCTAAGGTTGATAAATTATATATATTTGAAGAATTAGAGCCAGTTATCGAAGAGCAAGTAAAAGCTTGGGGAATAGAAGCAACAGGTAAGGAAATATTTACACTTCAAGGTGAATATAGTGCAAATATGCTTAGAGCAGCTATGGGCGAGACTGTAGAGGTTAAAGCACCATCACCAGTACCAGCAAGACCTCCTATCTTATGCCCAGGATGTCCTCATAGAAGTGTATATTCTGTTCTTAATAAGCTTAAGATTCATGCAGCAGGTGATATTGGTTGTTATACATTAGGAGCTGTAGCGCCACTTAGCGTTGTTGATACAACAGTATGTATGGGAGCATCAATATCTACACTTCATGGAATGGAGAAAGCAAAAGGCAAAGATTACGTTAAGAATTGGGTTGCTGTTATAGGTGATTCAACATTTATGCATACAGGTGTTAACTCACTTATGAACATGGTATACAATCAAGCAACTGGTACAGTTATGATTCTTGATAATTCAACTACAGGAATGACAGGACATCAAGATAATGCTGCAACAGGTAAGACACTAATGGGTGAGGCAGTTAAAGAGATTAATATCTATCACCTATGTAAAGCAATGGGTATTAACAATGTTATTGAAGTAAATGCATTTGACTTAGAAGAACTTGAGAGAATAGTTAAAGAAGAGACACAAAGAGAAGAATTATCAGTAATAATTACAAAATCACCTTGTGTACTTCTAAAGGGCGTTACTTTCCCTAATAGATGTCAACCTATTTCAGATAAGTGTAAGAAATGTGGTATGTGTTTGAAACCAGGTTGTCCAGCACTTACTAAGAATGAAGATGGTACAATTAATATTGATGAGACAATGTGTAACGGTTGTGGATTATGTATGAAGATATGTAAATTCGATGCAATCGAGGAGGTGGCTAAATAATGGAAACTAAGAATATTATGATCGTTGGTGTTGGTGGACAAGGAACATTATTAACAAGCCGTATCCTTGGTGGAATTATATTACAAGCAGGATATGATGTTAAATTATCAGAAGTACATGGAATGGCTCAACGTGGTGGTTCAGTAGTAACTTTTGTTAGATATGGTGACTGCGTTGCAGAGCCTATAGTAGAGCAAGGTCAGGCAGATGTATTAATAGCATTTGAGAGATTAGAAGCGTTAAGATATGCTCATTTCTTAAAACCAGATGGTGTATTAATCGTTAATAATCAAAGAATAGACCCTATTACAGTAGTTACAGGAATGGCTTCATATCCTGAAAATATAATTGAAGGTTTAGAAGATAAATATAAAGTGTATTCAGTTAGTGCAATGGAAGAAGCAAAGAAACTAGGTAATACAAGAGTATTCAATAACATAGTATTAGGTATGGCTGCACAGCATATGGAATTTAGCAAGGAAGATTGGCTAACAGTTATTGAAAATACAGTACCGGCTAAGACTATAGATATTAACAAAGAGGCATTTTTAGTGGGTTATAATCTTACTGCTTAGTGTTGTGTTTTAAGTATAGAAATGATGAGTACCATATACACTGAAGGAGTTTAGTGTATATGGTATATCTTTAAATTAACGCATGGAGGTTATTATATATGATATGGAATGAAGCTAGAGAATGTATGAGTCGTGACGAGATGACTCATCTTCAAAGTGCAAGATTAAAAAAGGCTGTTAATCGTGTATACCACAATGTTGAGCCTTATCGTAAAAAGATGCAAGAGGTAGGTTTAGAGCCAGGAGATGTTAACGGAATAGAGGATCTACATAAACTTCCTTATACAACAAAGGATGATTTAAGAGATAACTATCCATTCGGATTATTTGCAGTTCCTATGACTGATATAGTAAGAGTCCATGCTTCTTCTGGAACTACAGGAAAAGCTACTGTAGTTGGTTATACAAGAAGAGATATTGAAATCTGGAGCGAATGTGTTGCAAGATGTTGTGCAATGGCAGAACTAGGCAGAGATGATATAATTCAAGTAGCATATGGTTACGGATTATTTACTGGTGGTCTAGGTGGTCACTATGGCGCAGAACATTTAGGTGCAACTGTAGTTCCTATGTCAACAGGTAATACACAGAAGCTTATTGATATGATGATAGATTTTAAGGCAACAGGTCTTATGTGTACACCTTCATATTTAATGCATATAGCTGAAGTAATAGAGGAGATGGGTGTTAAAGATCAGATTCATTTAAAAGCAACTCTAAATGGTGCAGAACCTTGGACTGAGAACATGAGAGTACAAATAGAGCAACGTTTAGGCATACATGCACATGATATTTATGGTTTAAGTGAAATTATGGGACCTGGAGTAGCTAACGATTGTATTTACCATAAGGGACTACATGTATTTGAAGATCATTTCTTACCAGAAATAATTGACCCTAATACATTACAACCTGTAGGTGAAGGTGTAACAGGTGAATTAGTATTTACAACTCTTACAAAAGAAGGTATACCTTTAATTCGTTACAGAACTAAGGATTTAACTAGTATCAGTTATGACAAGTGTGAATGTGGTAGAACAACAGCTAGAATATCAAGATTTACAGGCCGTTCAGATGATATGTTAATCATTAGAGGTGTAAATGTATTCCCATCACAAGTTGAAGCAGCATTACTTACAGTAGACGGAATTACTCCGAACTATCAAATAATTGTTGATAGAGTAAATCATCAAGATACATTAGATATATTAGTTGAGGTTGAAGAGAGATTTTTCTCTGATGAGATAAGAGAACTTGAGAATCTTAAGAAGAAAATATCTCATACAGTACAACAAGCAATTGGTTTAGGTGCTAGAATTAAATTAGTTGAACCTAAGACAATTGAGAGAAGTATGGGTAAAGCAGTTCGTGTAATTGATAAACGTAACTTAGATAACTAGAGTAAGATTACAAGGAGGAGTGTATATGTTCATTAAACAACTTACAGTTTTTATTGAAAACAGAGAAGGTCG
>JAVBSS010000043.1:0-25481 GCA_031556525.1 Lachnospiraceae bacterium | reverse complement strand
CATTATTTTTCTCCCTTTCTCGTATGAACATCAATATATTGTCTGTACTATATGATATTCCAAAATCAGGAAATATATAACCACCTTTTTTAGTCGTTTATGGACTTATATCGTATTACGTTGTCGCATTGCCTCATACATCAATACCGTAGCCGCTGTAGCCGCATTTAGCGACTCAACTCGACCCATCATTTTTATCTTAATAAGCTTATTGGCACATTCAGACAACTCATCTGTAAGACCATTTCCTTCATTACCAATTAAAAATGCACTTCCACCAGAATAGTCTTCATCATAAAAAGATTTTCCAGATAAATGAGCTGCAAATACATTTATATTGTTACTTTTTAATTCTTCTACCGTATCTACTATATTATCAGAGTATACAAATGGAACTCTAAATATAGATCCCATTGTTGATCTAACCACCTTAGAATTATACACATCTACAGTATCTCTACTCATTATTATTCCATCTACACCTGCGCCCTCTGCAGTTCTTATAATTGTTCCAAGATTTCCTGGATCTTGCA
The DNA here is from genome assembly GCA_031556525.1 of Lachnospiraceae bacterium. Lineage (GTDB taxonomy): Bacteria > Bacillota > Clostridia > Lachnospirales > Lachnospiraceae > JAVBSN01. The sequence continues at coordinate 24,948 of JAVBSS010000043.1, read as the reverse complement.
GATTCTCAAGAACTATTATTAGAGGATTTTCTTTATTAATAATACTACTAATACTATATTCAAATACTTTAACAATTGCCATTACTCCTTGCGGAGTTTTTGTATCAGACATTGTCTTATATACATTTTCCCCAACTAATTCGTAATTAATATCCTTAAACAAATCCTTATGCTCATTATAAAATCCTTCTGTTACATAAGTTTTAACCATATGAGTGTTCGGAATCTCCCTAAACATCCTTATTCCTTCCACAACAAAAACACCTTGCTTCTTACGAAGCTTGGTGTTTTTTTGAAGTTTTACAATATCTTTAATTTCCCCATTGTTTGTACTAGTTATCATAGATACCTTCCTCTAAACCAACAAATTATTAATCAAACTTATTCTTATACTTCTTTTTCAATAACTTTTACATTATCTTCGCCTAACTTCTCAGATAATTTACCAATCAACTCATCTGTAACGTTAACAGCAAATTTTCTACCTAACTCTTTTCTTAGCTTCTCAGTCTCTAGATATACAGTTATCAATGAATTGCCTGCATGTTCCTCAAGTATACCTAATAAGTTGTTTTCGTCCTCGACATAAGTTTCTTTATCTGAATACTTTAGAAATAATTTCTTAATCTTCTGTGGCTTCATCTCATCAAACAGTTTTATCTCACTTGCTATTATCTTACACTCATCTTCTGAAACTGTAGCTCGTCCTCTAATTATAACCTTATTATCTATTTCTAACTTTGCTTTGCAATTCTCATAATCACGAGGGAACACTATAACTTCTACGCTTCCTACAAGATCTTCTACTGTCAAGAATGCCATATTTTGATTATTTCTTGTTAACTTAACCGTTTTATTAGATATAATTCCTCCAACCTTATATTCCTGTTGATCCCTAACCTTTGGCTTATTAGTTTCTTCATCAATTACAAAATCTATAGTATATACATTTGTATGTTTTTTAATAACATCCATATATTCTTCAAGTGGATGACCACTTATATATATACCTAATACTTCTTTTTCATTTGCTAATAATTCTGATTTATCATATTCCGCAACATCAGGATAGATTATTTCAAATTGCTCTTTCTCTTCTTCGCTTGCTATTTCAAACAGATTCATCTGCCCTGCAATATTATGCTTTTTGTTATCATTTATATTATCAATAATCTGAGCATATACTTGCATCATTTGTTTACGATTAGCTCCAAGGCTATCAAGAGCTCCACCTTTTATAAAATTCTCTATACTTCGCTTGTTAAGGGATTTATCACTGCATCTACTAATAAAATCATTAATATCCTTAAATCGTCCTCTTTCAGTTCTCTCTTCAATTATACTATTGATAACTGTATATCCAACATTTTTAAGTGCAGATAAACCATATCTTATAGCTCCATCAGATACAGAAAACTCACCATAACCTTCATTAATATCTGGCGGTAATATTTTAATACCCATCTGCCTACATTCCATTATATATTCAGACACCTTACCACTATTTCCGTTAACCGAAGATATTAATGCTGCCATAAATTCTACTGGATAATAACATTTTAAATATGCTGTTTGGTATGCGACTACTGCATAAGCTGCTGCATGAGATTTATTAAATGCATACTTAGCAAAATCTACCATATCATCAAATATCTTATTTGCAGTTTTCTCACTAATTCCTTTTGCTATACAGCCTGGAACGCCTTCTTCTTCGTTACCATATACAAAGTTTTTTCGTTCTCTAAGCATAACTTCTGCCTTCTTCTTAGACATAGCTCTACGAACCAAATCACTTCGACCCAATGTATATCCAGCTAACTCCATAACTATTTGCATAACCTGTTCTTGATATACAATACAACCATAAGTAGGTGTTAATATATCTTCTAGCTCTTTGCAATCATATGTTACATTTTCAGGATGTTCTTTTCCCTTGATATAATACGGAATAAAATCCATTGGACCTGGTCTATAAAGGGATATTCCCGCTATAACATCTTCCAAGCTTCCTGGTTTTAACTCCTTCATAAAGCTCTTCATACCCGAACTTTCAAGCTGAAATACTCCATCTGTCTTACCCGATGATATAAGTTCAAATACTTTCTTATCATCATAATCTATATTATCAATATCTAGATCTTCGCCAGTTCTTCTAACTATATAAGATACTGCATTTTGAATTACAGTTAAGTTTCTAAGTCCTAAAAAGTCCATTTTAAGAAGCCCCAACTCTTCAATCGTAGTCATTGTAAATTGGGTAGTAATTGCATCTTCCGAACCTTTTGATAGTGGCACATATTCATCAATAGAATCTCTACCAATTACAACACCAGCTGCATGCATACCTGTATGTCGAGGTAGTCCTTCTAATTTTCTTGACATATCAATAAGATATTCTATGTCATCATCATTTTCACACAAAGCCCTCAAATCTTTACTAACTTCTAAAGCCTTCTCTATAGTCATTCCAATATCTGTAGGTATTAATTTGGCTACCATATCACAAGTTGCATATGGCAAATCTAATGCTCTACCAACATCTCTTATTACGCTCTTAGCTGCCATAGTTCCAAATGTAACTATCTGAACTACTTTATCTTTACCATATTTCTCTACAACATAATCTATAACCTCTTGTCTACGTTCAACGCAAAAATCAATATCTATATCGGGCATAGATACTCTTTCTGGATTAAGAAAACGTTCAAAAATAAGGCCATATTTTATAGGGTCAATATTTGTTATTCCTAAACAATATGATACAATACTTCCTGCTGCCGAACCACGCCCTGGACCAACCGCTATTCCATTATCTCTCGCATATTTAATAAAATCCCATACAATTAAAAAGTAATCTACATATCCCATTTGATTAATTGTTGATAACTCATAATTAAGTCTTTCTTTTAATTCATCTGTTACAGGACTATATCTATCTGCTATTCCTTCATCACATAGCTTTGTCAAATAAGTATAGGCATCATAGCCTTCTGGAACTGTATATTCTGGAACTTTCTGTTCACCAAATACTATCTCTACATTACATCGTTCAGCTATCTTATGGGTATTTTCCAATGCTTCTAATGCATAAGGAAACAATGTTTTCATCTCTTCTTCTGACTTAAGATAATATTGTCCTCCTTCATAGCGCATTCTATCTTCATCAGCAACCTTACGATTTGTCTGAATACATAGTAGTATGTCATGAGCCTCTACATCAGTATCATTTACATAATGAATATCATTTGTAGCTACTAGCGGTATACCTAATTCTTTAGACATACGAAGAAGACCATTATTAACCGTTGTCTGATCGCTAATTCCATGGTCTTGCAGTTCCAAGAAAAAATTATCCTTACCAAATATCTCTACATGGTCAAGAGCTGCCTTCTTGGCTTCCTCATAAAATCCTTTTCTTATGTTGGAAGCAACTTCTCCAGCAAGACATGCACTAAGTGCAATAATCCCTTCACTATATTCAGCTAATACTTCTCTATCCACTCTTGGTTTATAATAGAATCCTTCTGTAAATCCTTTGGATACTATTTTAGCAAGATTATGATAACCTATATCATTTTCCGCTAATAAAACAAGGTGATAATATCTATCCTCACCTTTAACAATTTCTCTATCAAATCTTGAATCAGGAGCAACATATACTTCGCAGCCTATTATTGGTTTTATTCCAACTTCCTTTGCCGCACGATAGAAATCTACTACACCATACATAACGCCATGGTCTGTAATAGCAATGCTATCCATGCCAACTTCTTTTGCTCTTGCAACTAATTCTTTTATTTTTGAAGATCCGTCTAATAAACTATATTCAGTATGGACATGCAAATGAGTAAACGCCATAATATCTCCTATCTTTTGTTCTTCAATAACTCTTTCCTAATGTATATAAATGTTGCATCTTCACCTTCTTCGGCTAATTTATATAGCAACATTTCTAAAAGTTCTTTAGTCTTAGGGTGCAATAAATATCTTTCCCTACCTTTAAGATAATAATCTAACGCTGCGCTATCTGTATACGTTTTTGGATTATAATTCTTGGATGCTGCCATTCTATCACATAGCATCTCTACTACATATTCTGTTGGCATAGGCCCCCCCGTTAATGGCGGACCTTCTCTATCTAAGTTATAATCAATCCAATATTCTAGATGGTGCCTATTACGCCCTTTGTGATGAAGCCATGCTGACGTATATCCTTTTTCTTCACGTTCTGCATTATTGGGACTGCTATCCCCTTGATAATATTTTGCCCCCACACTAAATTCCGTATAAGAATATTTAGATAAATCATGTAATAAACCTTGTTTATATAGACCACATCTAAAACAGTATTTTAATACCATCCATTTATGCTTATTTATTGTTTTTAGATGATTATACCACTTCATATAAATGTCTCCGATTCTATATTCTTACTACTCTATTATATATAAATATATTCAATATTATCTAGAAATTCCACAAACCATATAATGGTATATTAAGAATTCCCTTAGAAAAGCCTAGACTTCCCAACGATATTCTAATTGCCATTCTATTGTTATATTTTTGATGGAATACCTTTATACTCTGAGCTTTAGTTCTTATAGTTGATTGTACATCTACTGGAATTACTTCTCCATCATCTTCAAATAAGAAATCTACTCTTGCTGTTGCTCCTGATATCCAGAAATACAATTCACCTACAGTTTGATTCAATGTAAGTTCGGCTAGTACCATTTGTTCAGTTAATGCACCCTTCATAACATCGAATATATCTTCCCTGTCAAGAAGTCTTATCGCACTAAAACCTGCCATCTGTCTTAATAGTCCATGATCCAAATGATATAACTCAAAAGATTTCTTATCTACATAATCAGACAACGGCGAAACACCCTGCTCAACTCTATACACTCTTCTTAACAAGCCATTATCAACAAGCCAATGGGTTGAACTCTCATATTCTCTTGCTCTTGCTTTTGGGTCAACATATCCATACATGAATTTTCTATTCTCCTTAGAAAGTTGTACTGGTATGCTATCCCATATTTTTAAAATCTTTTTAACTATTATTTTTGGTGCGTTTGCCTTAATATATTCTCTCTGTTCATCCAATATTTCTTTTTGAAGTATTTCTATAACACTTAAATTGCCATTTTTAACATACTCTGCAACAACTGCCGGCATTCCACCAACCACAAAAAATATTTTTAAATATTCCATAATTTTTTCAATTATAGCTGCCTCTACAGGCTTGATTCTCTGTTGCTCTATATATTTACATAAATTTTGTGCTTTATTAGCTGTCAAAAACTCTTCAAATGTCATGGGCATCAATGTGTATGTAACAATACTATCATTATAATCATCTTCACCTTCTAATTTCCCAACAAAAGACGCAATTATGCAATATCTATATTCAGGATGTTCTTTTCTAAAGTTCATAACTTTATCAATCCCATGTTCTATAACTTGAAGCTCATCAAAAATAATCAGAATCTTTTCTTTTGGAATATTAATACCTGTCATATCCATTATATGTTCTTCTAATCTAATTCCATCACTATTTAAAGATTTACTTAACATGACATCATTTCTAAGATCAATCATCACTGAACTTTCAAAAAAAGCACTACTAAAATCATCAACAGTCCAAGACTTTCCTACTCCTCTTGCTCCTTTTACGAACAGAACCTTTTCTTGAGACTCTTGGTACCACTTAGCTAGATCATTAATAATATTTCTATACATATCTCACCATCCATATCCCACATTTTTTTAACCATATCAACAATATATCACTTTACATATTACTTGTAAATATCTTTCCATGCTTTGTTCAACAATTCTAGTCCCTCTTGAATATCTTCCAACGAGAGCCTTGCAAACCCTAAAATAATAGTTGGTCTATGCTTCAATTCTCTAATATAATAGTCTGATAAAGCATATACTTTAACACCTACATCATATGCTGCCTTAACTAATATATCTTCGCTGTATCTTTCATCAAATTCTAGTAAGAGATGAAGCCCTGCACTTTCACCTTTTACTACAAAATCTATATCCATACTTTTGAGGCATTGTAGTAATATATCATGTTTTCCCTTGTATATGCCTCTCATTTTATTTAGGTGTCTCTCAAAATATCCATCCTGTATAAACCTTCCTATTATGCTCTGATCTATTCGAGATACTGTTGAAAAATAAAAATCCGCTTTTTCTCTATACATTTCCATTAGTTTTTCAGGTAATACTATATAGCTCAATCTAATAGCTGGCGCTATTGCTTTAGATAGCGTTCCGATATATATCACTTTATCTTCGCCCTGATTACTTTGCAATGATGGAATAGGTCTTCCTGAATACCTAAATTCACTATCATAATCGTCTTCTATTATATATCTATCCTCTTTGCCTTTAGCCCATCTTAACAGCTTTATTCTATTATTAATCGGCATTACTGTTCCCATAGGAAATTGGTGCGAAGGCGTTACGTAAGCTATATTAGAATCACTATCTTCCAACTCATCCATTTCTATACCACCGATTCCAACAGATATCGGATTAACTTTATATCCAATACTATCAAATATCTTATATGCCTGCTTATAACTAGGATTCTCCATAGCAACTATTTTGTTTTCACCTAAGATCTTAGATAATAGTAATAATAAATAATCACTTCCTGCACCTATTATTATCTGGCTCGCATCACATACTACCCCTCTAGATTGATGTAAATACGTCTTTACTATTTCTCTAAAATCTTCATCACCTTGCCTGTGTCCAGCTTGAAATATCTCACTATTATCATCTATCATACAATCCTTCATAAGCTTTCTCCATTTATTATAAGGAAAATTAGACATATCCACTCCCATTGGTGAGAAATCAAATAGATATTTATTGTTTTCAACAGCTCTATTCACTACTATTCTAGATTCATTTGATGGAATATATATTACATCTTCTATTTCATTAACAAAATATCCTCGTTTAGGTATTGATTCTATATATCCCTCTGACTGTAATTGAGCATATGCCATATCAACAGTGTTTCTACTAATTGACAAATATGTAGCAAGTCCTCTACTTGAAGGCAATTTATTTCCAACAGATAGATTACCACTTTTAATTTCCTCTCTTATATATACATATATCTGTTCGTATATAGGGTCTTTGCTATTATAATCTATTCCAATAGTCAACATAGGTTCTCTCCTGTTTTACATTTCAAAAAAGAGCTACTATGTAACGTAGCTCTTTTAATTTATTATTCATCGTCTTTACTAATAGATAACATACCGTTTTCGTTAGCAGATAATAATAATGTTAATCCTATATTCTTATTCGCCTTATCACCTGTTGCTATGTATATCTCTCCAGTTTCAATCAGCGACTCCGCAATTTCCATTACCTTATCTTTAAACACCATCAATTCTCTTCTATCAAATGAACTTAGCTTAAACAAATACTGATTCTTAGAACTGATAAGCAAAATGCTAAATGTATTATTATTTCCTTTTGATGATAGCATAGCCGAACCAACCATTCTTGAATTGGCTACAATTATCCTCGAATTATCATCTCCTGAATATTCATCTACAATTAATCTATATACTTTAAGATAATCTTCTTCTTTGTCTGTCTGTATAGGCATCTCTGCAACCGCAAATTCTACTACTGAATCTGCAAATCTTATAGTTCCACCTTCATCATTAATTACTGCTGTACATTCCTTTGGTACTGCTAATCTAAAGAATTTATTTTCAATTATTTTCTTAGAATCGTCATGATCTAATGCCAGTAAACTCATGAACTTCTTCTCTAATTTCCACATAGAAGTTAATGCTTCATCATCTCCATCTATAGCACGTCGCCTTAATGTCTCATATAGATTCTTAATTGTATCATTTAATTCTGGATTATATTCTATTACCTTTTCAACAGCTTTTACATATCCTTCTTTAGCCGCTCTCATATATAACTGTATCTTCTCAGATACATCTGAAGCCTTAGCTGACTTTGTTGTTATTACATCAAATAATAAATCTTTAGAAAACTCTTCAAATCCTTCATCAAATGCTTTTTCTAAATAATACATTGAGAAACTGTCGCCTCTATAATTTTCATCAGCCTCTCTATTACGATATAACAATCCTAATTCATATGCTGCTTCGACTTTTCCCAATCTATATGCGGTCTTATATGCATCTTCAATCTGAATATCTGTTGCTAAATAAAACACTTGATCTTTTTTCTTATTAGCAACCTTAAGTGCTACATCACCTAGACCATCTTTAATAGCTTGCTCCCACTCATCAACCGTTGACTGAAGATCTGCACCGTTCAATTCATTTATATCTCTAACATATGCATCAGCTTCATATATGCCATTTTGTAATGCTCTACTAAAATATTCTAGTGCTAACTCACCATTTCTCTTCGTTTTGAGTACACCATAATAGTATAATCTACCTAAATAGAAAGGTACTCTTTGGTGATTAAGTTTATTCGCTTCTTCATACCAATTAAGAGCTTGTGTATAATCTCTCATTTGTTGATCGTATATATTTCCAATAAGGAATGCCAAATCCGAATCTTTATTAGCATTATATAATTGCTTTGCAAAATTAAGGGCTTTGTCTACATTTCTATAAGGGCTGTCCTCATCAAAGTACAATTCTATAAGCAAGTAACTCGCTTTCCTACTACCTTCTTTGAGTGCTTGCCTAGCAAAATTCATTGCCTGCTCATAATCACCCATATAATAATAATATACTGCTTCTCTATAATATTGGTGCTCTCTTCTATTAGCACTCTCTGTACTTACAAGTGTTGGGTTAACAAATGCAAATGAATTAGCAATCTCAAATATAATCTCTTCATACTGCTCAATTATATCCATTGTAGCACATACAAATCTCAAACATGCTATTCTCTTATTATGTTGAAAGCCAAATGTTACAATACCTTTTTCCATATCCTTATGATAGTATGTAGTACATATACCATTTGCATACTCCGTAATATAAGCATTAAAATTGAAATCTTCATCAAATGCTTCATTTTGATATCTAACATAGTCTTCTAATGTTCTTGTTGATTCCTTTGGCAAACTATCATAACTTACATATATATTAAAATCTGTATATGTATGACTCGGTGCATAGTATTCTTCTTCTGTATCAACATCTATACTCATTATCCAATCTTTAGGCAGCTTATGCATATAACCTTCCACCTGATTATGTACATAAACGTACTGATACTGAAGCTTCGATGCTTCAATACTTTTGAAATGCAATTCTATACCTTTTGCTTTTCTCTTCTCTGCTATTTGAGTATATATTTTATCTTTTTCTTCAAATTGTATACTATCAGTATGAGTGTTTGTATATTCCACTCTATCCATAGCTGCTTGCGCAGAGCTATCTCCTTGCTTCGCAAGTCTCTCATACCATATCTTAGCCTTATCCAAATCTATTGGAACAATAAAATCGCTCTTATTTCCAAATTGATCAACTTTGTTAAGACCCTCTTCATATATTCCGCCTAAGGTCATACATGCTGGTTTTATTCCACATGCAGCTGCTCTTTCTAAATATGTAATCGCCTTAGAAAAATTTTGCTTATCTAACAATATCTTTCCAAGTTTAAATAGCATATCCCCATCATCATTAAGCTTAGCATACTTTTCATAATAAAATATAGCTTTGTCTATATCTATATTAACCTTTGAATTACCAAACTTCCCTAATTCGTACAATTCTCCCAATGTTTTTAAAGATTCACAAGCTAATTGTTTATATGTCGGATCCATCGCACCAGTATCAGCAATTTGTTCCAATAATGGAACTGCCTCTAGTGGAATACCTCTATCAAACAACTCCAATGCCTTATTGTATTGTTTCTCAACATTATTAGTATTCTCATCTCGCGAATTCTTTGCAACTTTATTACCAATAAACGGTATTTTGTCAAGGAAATTATTGAATTTTCTCATACTTACCTCTCACCAACCCATCTATAAATCTATATTAATGCATAACTATATTTATTCTATCATATGCGTAATTAACTTGCAAGACAAACAAAAACAAGGCAAATCTTACTGACCTGCCTCGTTAAATGTGCTTATTACAACAAACTATCAAACAATTGTCCTGATGACAATGTAGAATACTTAGCACTGCTATTATATAAGCTATTACCATTAATAGCTGTGTTTGATAAGCTATTAATATCACTTGCTTTCTTAAACACCTTAGCTCCAAAAGATGCTGATTCATTAAATAAATCTTTAACATCTCTCATATCTGCTTTCTTAAACTTAGTCTCATCTATAGATAACTTATTGTCATCACCTATCTTAATACCAACTTTACTTAAAGCATTCTCATACACTTTAGTTTCATTAACCATCCAAAGTGTTTTCTTAAGTATAGAATCTGTATCCACATCTTCAGCAGAATCTATAGTTTTATTATAATTATCAACAAATGATTTTACTGCACTATATATCTTATCTACATCATATTCACTAGTAGTCTTTCCTGTTTCTGCATCAGTCTTACTTACTTTATTAAATACTGACTTAGAACTTTTGTCTAATAATGTTGCTGCTGATTTTGCCAATGATTCTGAATTACTCTTTGTTAATGATAATTGTTTTTTATCATCTGAACTAACTGAACTAGTCTTACTAGTTGATTCACTTGAATTTTCCTTAGCATAATATGCTCTTAATAATTTCTTATAACTTCCATTCTTAATCGAATAATAATCTGTTAACATACTACTAGAACCACTAGTGCCACTAGTGCCACTAGTGCTGCTGTTTCCGAAAAAACTGCTAAAATATGATGAACTATTATCCGAACTTATGCCATAAAATGTTGACATACTCACCACTCCTTTGAAAAAGCGCGAACATCCTTGTTCTTAATTGTTATAGTTACCTTAATTCTAACACCATTTATCGTTAAAATCAACCTTTATTGAATACCCTTGCATAAATATTTTTCAAGGTGTTCTAATGCTTTTTCTTCATCATCACCTTCAACTAAAACTGTAACTGGTTCACCTATTCTTAAGCCTAAACTCATCATTCCCATAATACTCTTTGCATTAATTTTCTTATCCTCAGATTCAAGATATATTGAACTATTATATTGACTTGCTATCTGTACTAAAACAGCAACTGGTCTTTCCTCTAAATCTGTTGGTAGATTAACTATTATTTCCTTACTTACCATCTTAATGGCCTCCCTTTGTATTAATATATATTTTTTTCTCTTAAGTCATTCGCTATCTCGCTTAGCTTTCTTAATCTATGATTCACACCTGATTTACTTACTGGTGGATTAAGCATTTCTCCTAATTCCTTTAAAGATGCATCTGGCTCTTCTATTCTAAGCATAGCCAAATCTCTAAGTTGTATCGATAATTCTGATAATCCTTTTACTTCTTCGATATACTTAATATCTTCTAATTGCCTTACCGCTGCACTAACTGTTTTATTTAAATTAGCAGTTTCACAGTTAACTCTTCTGTTAATAGTATTTCTCATACTCTTAACAATTCTTACATTCTCCATGCTCATAAGAGATGCATGGGCTTCCATTATATTCAAGGCATCTACTATCATTGAACCTTCTTTTATATATACAACAAAGTATTTTTTCCTTACTACTATTTTTGCTTCCAAATTAAAATCTATTAAGATTTGTTGTATTCTTTTAGCTGCTTCTTCTGTAATACAAACTATTTCTAGATGATAAGCCTTTACTGGATCTGCTAGAGACCCTGACGTAATAAATACACCTCGTAAAAAGGCTCTCTTACAGCACACCTTCTGAATAACTATTGTATCCAGGTCTAGTTGCTGTATCTGAATCTCACCCTTTACATCCATTTTCAAAGATAACTTTGTCATTACAAGAACCTTATCTACTGCTTCATTATCTTCTAATACCACTTTATATGCAACTACTCTTTTGTTGTTTTCTATTATTTTTGCTTCATAGCCTAATAATTTTTTTATCAAATATGAACTTTTCTTAGCTAACAATTCATTTTCAGTATTCAACACAAGCCTTTTTTGATTATCAATACATCGTATTTTCCCAATCATATATATAATAGCAGCAAGTTCCGCTATTTGGCAATGCCTCCCACTTCCAACGTGCTTAGAAAGTTCTTCCTTAACCTCTGTTGAAAATGACACTTTTATCACCTCTTCTTAGCATCTTTTTCGATATCTCGATGCTCTATCATTGAGTTATAATTCCAATCAGATATTTCACTATACAAATAATTTGCCAATGTAACAGAACGATGCTTTCCACCTGTACAACCTATAGCTACTACCAATTGATTTCTTCCTTCTTTTATATAATTAGGTATAAGAAATTCTAGTAAGTTTGATATTTTGTCCAAAAATATTTCTGACTCTCTATTATCCATAACAAAATCTTGGATACTTTTATCATTACCTGTAAGTGGTCTTAATGCTAAATCATAATATGGGTTTGGTAAAAACCTTACATCAAACACTAGATCAGCATCCAAAGGTATTCCGTATTTGAACCCAAATGATACTATATTTACAAAAAAGTTGTTACCCTTATCTGATTCAACAAAAATTTTATCCAACTCAGCTTTTAGTTCCCTAGTTAGCAGGCTACTTGTATCAATAATAAATCCCGCTCTTTCTTTCAAGAACTGTATTTTATCACGCTCTTTTTCTATTCCATCTTCAACTCTACTATCTCTTGCAAGTGGATGAGTTCTTCTTGTTTCTTTATACCTTTTTACTAACACTTCGTTGGTGGCATCAAGGAATAAAACTTCGTATTTGTATCCTACCGATTCAATTTCATCCAAAGCATCTGTTAATTTATCTAATTCTGCTCCACTTCTAATATCTATTCCAATAGCTACCCCGTAAACTTTGGAATCCTCGTCATAAGCAATATCTGCAAATTTTTTAATTAGTTGAACTGGTAAATTATCTACACAAAAGTATCCTGCATCTTCTAATGTTTTTAATGCTGTACTCTTTCCAGCTCCTGACATTCCTGAAACAATAACAAATCTCATATAATCACCCTATTGAAAATCACCTATCATCTTAACTTCTGTTTCTAAAGTAATATCGTATTGATTTTCTACTTCCTTTGTAACTTCTTCTATTAATCCTATTACATCTTTAGCTGTGGCTTCCCCTGTATTAATTACGAACCCACAATGCTTATCAGATATCTTAGCACCACCTACTGATTTACCTCTAAGACCTGCATCCATAATTAACTTCCCTGCAAAATATCCTTCTGGACGTTTAAATGTACTACCCGCACTAGGATATTCTAATGGTTGCTTGCTTACCCTAGCTTCTCTTAGTTCATCCATCCTCGCTACAATAGTCGCCCTATCACCTTTTTTTAGATTAATAGTTGCCTCTATAACAATATATCTATTTGCTTCTATTATACTTGTTCTATATCCAAATTCCATGTCTTCATTAGACAATGTAATTATATTTCCACCCTGATCTAATACTGTAACTGTATCTATTATGTCGCTTAACTCTCCACCATATGCTCCGGCATTCATAACAATTCCACCGCCAATAGTTCCCGGTATTCCTGCCGCAAATTCTATTCCTGTTAAATCATTCTCTTTTGCAGCATTTGCTATCTTTGATAACAATATTCCTGCCGACACTTTCATCATAGTATCATCAATAATAATACTTTCCATATTATTATATATTTGAATAACTACACCTCTATATCCTTTATCTGATACTAATAAATTACTTCCATTACCTAATATAAAATAAGGTTCTTTATTATCTACACACAGTTTTATTATTGCTGCTATTTGCTCTACACTCTCTGGTTTCACATATATGTCAGCGATACCACCTATTTTAAAAGTCGTATGCTTACTCATAGGTTCATCTATTAATATTAATTTTTCTGGTATTATATCCCTTAAGGCTTCTAAAATAGTCTTGCTCATCATATACCTCTTATTACAATATATTCATATTATATTAACTTTACAATTTATTATGTATTCCTATATATATTCACTATCTTCCTAATAATACATTATCATTTGAATTTATACAATAAATAAATTCAACAAAAAACGGGAAGAAACCTTCCCATTTTTGTATTTTATGATTATTATTTTGATAATATCGCTCTTGCTCCACCATAAATGCCGGCATCATTTCCAAGTGTTGCTAATTTGAACCCTGCATTTTTACATGCGTGGAATGCATTTTCTTCATAGTGTTTTTGTGTCACCTTAATTAGCATATCCCCTGCTTTCGATACACCACCACCAATAACAAATACTTCTGGATCTACTACACAAGCTATTTGTGCTAATGATCTGCCTAAGCATTTACCATGGTTTTCAACTAACTCCATCGCTAATTCATCACCTTCTTTTGCTGCATCAAATATTTCTTTTGCTGATACATATTGAACTTGTCTAAGTTTTGAAGGTTTATCTGTATTATTTAATGCAATTGTTGCTGATCTAACTATTCCTGTTGCTGATGTATATTGTTCTAAACAACCTTTTTTTCCACATCCGCATACTTCTTTTTCATCATCTTTAACTTGCATGTGACCAATCTCACCGCCAGCACCATTTACACCTGAAAGCATTTTACCGTTAATAATAATACCACCACCAACGCCTGTTCCAAGGGTTACCATTACAATATTCTTATAACCTTTTCCACCACCTTGCCACATTTCGCCAAGTGCTGCCATATTTGCATCGTTTCCTACTTTAACAGGTAAACCTATTAAATTGCTTAATTCATCAGCAACGTTAAAGATTCCCCAACCTAGATTAACGCATTTTAATACTGTTCCATCTTCTCTTACTGGTCCTGGAACGCCCATGCCTGCTCCAGCAACTTCTGATTTATCAATCGCTTTCTCTACAAGCTTCTTCTCTACTGATTCAGCTATATCACCTAATATGTATCTTCCACCTTCATCTTTTCTTGTTGGAATCTCCCACTTATCTAATACTGAACCTTCTACTGTGAATAATCCAAGCTTAACTGTGGTGCCTCCTAAATCAATTCCAAATACATACTTTGCCATGTCTATGTGTCCTCCCGTTAAATGTGTATATTAGTTTATTTAAATGTATGCTTACTCTGATTTAAGCATATTGTTTGTTACTCTATTATATAACTCTTGAGCTGCATTATAACCCATCTTCTTTTGTCTATGGTTTACTGCTGCCGATTCAACAATAATTGCCAAGTTACGGCCTGGTCTAATCGGAATCTCATGACTTACCACCTTATTTCCAAGAAACTCTGCATATTGCTCTTCTAGACCTAATCTATCATACTCAGCTTCTTTATTCCAATCAGCTAATTTTATTACTAAATCTATTGATTGTGTCATCTTAACACATTCTACACCGAATAACGTCTTAACATCAATTATACCAATACCTCTAAGCTCGATAAAATGTCTTGTAATATCTGGAGCTGTACCTACCAATGTATCATCACTCACTTTAGTTATCTCAACAACGTCATCTGATACAAGACGATGTCCTCTCTTTATAAGCTCAAGTGCTGCCTCACTCTTACCGATTCCACTTTCACCCATTATAAGTACACCTTCACCATATACATCTACTAATACTGCATGTATTGATATTCTTGGTGCCAATTGAACATGAAGCCATTTAACTGTTTCATGTACAAATGATGATGTTGTCTTATCACAAGAAAACACTGGTATACCATGTTTCTTTGCAACATCTAATATAAATTGTTGTGGCTCTAATCCTCTACAAAAAATCAAACATGGTATCTTATATGAAAACAATTTATCAAATATAGCAATATTTTCTTCTTCAGTATGCATATTAGATATATATGCATGTTCAACATTTCCACATATTTGAACACGTGTTGCATCAAAATGCTCAAAAAATCCTGCTATCTGTACCGCTGGACGGTTAATATCTGGATCTGATATCATTATATCATCTGTGTTAATTTCCGGAATATAACTGTGAAGATCCATCTTTTCAACAAACTTTGTAAGCGAAATAGTATACATATAACTTCTCCTTTTCATAAATCCCTATTAAATGTCAATAGTATAGCATAGACAAGCATTTTTTTGCAAACTTTCTTATATGTCCATTTTCATCCTGTGCAAATATTTTAAAATCTTCTTTATCTTCATCCGAACCAAATTTATCAAGTAATTTACATGCCACAAGTCGTGCTTTTTCATTGTCACTTTCTTTCATTATAAAATATGCCTTATGCCAATTTTTTTCATTAGCTGTAATAGACACAATATATGGTACCTCTTTTCTAATTTTTTCATTGTTATCATCATACAAACTTAATGCTAAATCAAAATCACTTTCTTCAAAAATATGTTCAAGTGCAAAAAATGCTGTTTCACGAATTGTTTCATCATTACCCTGTATTAATTCAATAATTTTTTGATGTGATTTAGAAACATGGCATTCTACTAATGTTCTTATTGCCGCATTAACAACATAAGAAGACCTATCATTTAAACAAGCTTCTATATCATCTATTGCTTTTTCAAACATAGTATGATTTTTCAAGCATTCTACTGCTATTCTTCTTTTATAATAATCATTGTCATTAAGAAGCAATACTAATGTATTAAATGATAAATTATCTGTTTTGTAAGATAGTGCTTCGCAAACCACAACAAATTGAGCCATATTGCCACTTAACATAGCAATTAGCTCTTCTGTATTTTCATCAATAGGAACCGGTACTCCGTTTATTTGCATTTTAATATTAATCCTCCTATGAAACACTGTTTACAATCTTATTATAACAAAACCTACCATAAAATCAATTTACAGATTTTATAGTAGGTTTAAATAAATTATTTATTATTAATTTTGCCCAACACCTTTACTTTATGACTTATACTTTCACTTTTATATATCGCATTACCTTCATTATCAAATACAGTATATCCAGCTTTACAAGCTTTCATTGCATTATCCAATATTCTATATGCCCCAATTTGACTTTGGACATCTTCCCACGTTTTCCTTACTCTATAATAATCTGTATTAGTTGTATTAACCTTATCTTCTATTATATTACTTTTTGACAATTGATTTTTAAAATCAATCCAAGCTTGTTCATCATATACATAAGGGTTGGGACATATTTTGCCTGTTACATCATAATGCCTAACAACATGGTCTGTATCAATATTATATTTATTCATTAATTCTCTTACCAATGCTATAGTGGAGGCAATTGTTGCTTTTTCAAAATACCAATCTCTATCCGTTGCATTTAAAATATTTGTGTTTGTTTTCTTTACACACATTTCTATTCCTATACTGTTAGCATTTCTACATTCAGAATGTTTGTATATTGATGCTCCACAATGCCATGCTATATTTTTATCCTCTACTGATTGCCATATGTCGCCTGCATGTCCTACGAAATAGTGAGCTGATGCATTTTTATTTCCTGAAGCATAATATGTAGCATTTGCTTTGGCATCTCCAAGTGCTCCTACATAATGTATTACTATATATTTTATTCTATTTTCTTTACTTACGTTAAAGTTATAATTGGATATCAATTTATTTATTTTCATAATCTATTCCCCCACATCTTTGTTTTTAAGGACATCTATTGCCCTTATTATAATTTGTGGAAATGGGATACCCATTATCCCTAAATTTTCTATTATGGATATCCCCTCATTTGCTATAAATGCAATTATTACTGCTGTTCTTATGTAATTGACATTTAAGGTAACATCTAGCCTATAGGCTATAAGTATGACTAATAACGATGCTCCTTTTCTCATTAGTCCTTGCCATGCAGATATACTGTTTAAAGCTCCTGTTTTGCTTTTTCCACTACGTTTCCATATTGATGCTATGGATAAACCTAGTACAAAGTCAACTCCCATGAATATAATTAATGTTGTCAAATCTTTATCCCAACCACCTAATGCTACGGAAATAATACTACCCATTAACCCTATTAACGTACATATTAATTCTTTTAAATAACTCATACTTATTTCTCCTAATTTATGCTGTACGTTTCCACATATAACATGTGATATATGGTGGCAACGCTGTTGTAGAATCTGTATTACCACCTAATTGTACGGTTCCATCATTTGTACTTTGAGTCGGAACTGTACCTGTACCTATTTGCGTCTGTATATTAACCTCATACTTAGGTGATGCTATCGGTGTATTTCTTAACATAATCAAATCTCCATTTACGTTATATGCGATTTTGGCATATCCCGCGTTAAGAGTATGTGTATGTGTTTTACTTCCACCTGCTTTTTCTACTGTATTAAATGAGGAATCAGATGTATTGATTCCCACAGGTACTCTGCCACTTCCCCATAAACTCCAAGTGCCCCCAAATAGTACAGATGGACTTGTAGATTTAACTGACATGTAAATAGAACCAACTGGATACATTTTGTCCCAAATATTCGTCAAATCTGCATTTATTGTATTAACACTATTAGTCAAATCTGCATTTACTGTATCTATTTTTGTTGTCAAATCCTCATTTACACTATTTATCTGATTTTGTAAATTAACAGCTATAGTTTCATCTAACGTTGATGCCACTATATCTAAATATTCATCTAATGCTGCTTGATATTGTGTAAATATGCTAGATGTATCTATTGTTTGTATTGTTTGTTGAACTACTCCGCATTTATTTGTATCTAGTCTTGTATCTGTAATTCTACTAACTGATATTGAAGTTGTATTTTTAGGAATATATATTTCTGCTAAACATAATTCATAAATACTACTGTTTCTCGTTAATTCTGGTGCTGTTGGACTACTTGCACCAATTCCCTGTAATACATATAAATCAATACTTCTTACTGAAACATTTAAATTAAGTCTTAATACAACTCTATCTATTCGGTCATATGTGGTATCTGATGCTTGTACCACTAGTGTTCTATCTGTATCCTCATCACAAAAATATCCATTAATATTTCCTGCTCCTGCTTTTACAACAACACTCATATTATTATCACTAGGTATAACTTGAAATGATGTTGACGGATTAGTAAATATACCATTTGTAAAATACTCTTTAAACAATGCTGCAAGTTGGGAACTATCAGCTGCTCTATCATATATTGGATAGCCTTCATCATCATATCCTGAAATCTGGCTATCAAAAGGTAAACTTCTCATAATTAAACTCTCTTTCTGGGGATTTTATCCCCTAAAACTATTTCTATTGTATGTGTATTATTTTTGAAAACTTCGTAAACTTCTATTATTCTTGCTTTAAATGACAAACCAATGGTTTTAATTTCAATATCAACTATGTCTCCTAAATCATAATCTTTCATATATTCATCAATATTTGCTTTTATCTCCAAGTCTACATTATTTATGTTTACATGCTCTCTAAGGGCTTCAAGTCCAGCTTGTCTTAAATATTCTTTAAATGCATCTATTGTTTGTCCTTCTTCTATGTGAGAAGATTTCTCATCAACAAATAATTGCTTTTCATAATTTATAAATATTGATGCTGGTATGCTTATACTTTTAGTAAAGCTATATTTTTTATTATCAAATTCAATAGTTATACCACTTGTATTATAGTTGCAAGATATATTATTCATATTGTTATATACATCTAACTGACTAAATACTACTTGATTTTCAAGCTTTACTTCTTGTATTTTTTTGCATTTATATATAATATAAAACGGTTTATCTTTAAGAAATGCTTTCACCGCACTTAAAAATTGCTGTTCGCTTGAAGAACTGCTTAATGAACTATTATATTTTCGCAGAAAATCTAATGATATATAAAAACTTGATTCTGATTCTGCAAATATGGCACTATCATATATAGCATCTCCATATTTATGTTTTGAATATGAATATGAGGATAACATTACACCATTAGCATCATTATGATCATTTGAATTCTCTGTAACATGAACCCCTACTTTTCCTTCTATCTCACCTTGCCCATAGGCATAGCCTGATATTGATACTATCTCTTCATTAAAACGTTTCTTCTTAAACCATTTTCTGCTGTAATATATTCCGTTTTTCTTTTCAATGGAATCAAAGACATTGCTATAGCCATATAGTTCTAGCTTTCCTATATCTACTGCATTAACAGCAGCTTCTCCTGCATTCGTAAATGTTATATTATTATTTCCTGTAGTTGAAAATAAATATGGTTCTTCATATGTACCACTTCCACTTACTAATGTCTTACCCACTATTTTTACAATATCAATACAAGGAACATTATAATCTTCTCCTACTACCACAGATACTTGTGCTCCATCTTCATATTCACCATTGCCAACTACTACTGCTTGATTCTTATAATCACTATCATCATTAATAACGGTAATATTATCTATATCACTATCATAAAAAGCATATTGATTATTAATACTTTGATCTTTTGTTCTATCTAGTCCCTGCCATATTTCAAATATAAAACTATTAGTTGTATAATCATAATTTGTCCTATATGAATATTCCTGAGTCTTAAGAATATCGTATAATCTTGCTCCAAGTTCAGATGCTGATTCTTTAATAGCTACTTCTTCACCTCTTGATTTGCTTGTGCTAACATTCAATTTGGGTATATCATCTTTATATTGCTTTACCATTAATGTAGCCACATCTTCAAGATTTCCCTTTTGACTAAACAATGGATATACTATTTTGTCATACAACATTCTTTCATAGAAAAAGCCTTCTAACTGTACAAACATACCTTTTATAGTTCTCTTTAATGACATTTTATTAACTATTCCAAGTTCAGGTCTATCTTTCAAATATATATATTTTGTGTCATTGTTATATCTATCTGCTGGAATATAGATTACAAATGTACCACATTCATAATATTTTCTATTCCATTGTAGATTTATATACTCAATGCTTCCTAAGTTTTCAAAATTACTATTTAAAGCTACTATATTCATATCTATACCCCCAAATATAATTTATTGAAGTATATAGAAACATCCATATTATTACTTCCATCATCCGCATTGAAGGATATTTGATTATCTCCTACTTGTAACATAACGTTATATATATCAGATGTTCTATCAAGATTAATCATGGCATTGTTACCATTTTTATATACTTTGTGCTTTACTAAATCAATTTCATATATATCATTTGCTTCTAAAATATCATTTATTTTTATTTTGTAATCATCCTTTGTAATGTATGGATTCTTCACATTTCCATTTGCAGTAATTACTATTTTGCAATAATTTGTATCAACATCTCCATCATTTTCAATTAATACTTCCTGAGCAAAATTATATTTGCTAAATACAAATCCTCTATTTATTATGCTTACATATGGGAAACCGAAATTAGATGTAATGCTAGCAATATTCTTTCCATATTCATCTAATGATTTAAAGTATGTATCTGCACATAGAAACGATACATTTATACTTACTGGTTTATAAATATTTGTACTTGATATATCAACCTTAAGTAATTCTCCATCAATCCATTTCTCATTATTCATATATGTTATGTATATTGAATATGTATATTGTGGATTAAAAAAGTTTAGAGCTTGATTTCTTAATATATCATTTAATCTCTTATTTTTAACATTTGCAGTAAAACTTATTTCCCTTGAAGATAATCTTTTACCTGTAACTATCTCACCTGCACCTAATGCTTTATCTTCCGTAAATATTTGAATCTCTGGTGTCCCAATACCATCTAGGGCTGTTATGCCCCAGTTGGTACCTTCAAATATTAACTGTTTACTATCATTTCTTATTATTTTTATCTTTACATTCATCATCATGCACCTGCCAATCCATAATTATTATTGTTTCTTAATGCTCTAGCCACCTCATCTGGAGCCTGCATTGGATAATTAAAATTAATATTTTGAGTAGTTGCATAACCATATGATGTACCCTGTGCTTTTGTCTGCATTGTATCTAGAGATGCTTCTATACTGTTTTTAATTGTTGCAATTGGATTATTATCTTCCCAACCTTCTATATAACCTTCTGCTGACATTTCTCCAAGGTATGCAAATTTTACAGATGGTGAGTGAATACCAAGTACACTCTTTGCTGTGTCTATTACTCCACCGCACAATGATTTTATAAGATTAGTCAAATTTGTCCATCCATTTTTAATTCCATTTATTATTCCATCAACAATATTGGTTCCTATTGATGCCATACCATTTACAATGCCTCCGAATAAATTCATAAAATCACTAACAAGATTTTTAACTGTATTAATAATCTTATCTTTAAGATTAGTTACCCAACTAATCATTGCTGCTAAAATTTTACTCGCTATGCCTATTACTTCAGATTGAAGTCTGCCTATCATACCTACAAAACTACTCACAAGTTCTAATATTTTCGATATGATTTTTTCTCTTAAATCAATAATATACGTTACGAAATTCATTACTAATTGAGGAATTACTTTTGTTACAAAATCAAGCAGATTTTGTATGGCATTTCCAAAAAATTCAACAATGCCATCCCATATTGCTTCAAAATCAAATTCTAAGCCGTCAAAAATTTCTATAAACCAGTCTGCTACTTCTGGCAAGTAAGTTAATATCAAATCCCAAATGCCTGTTAACAATGCCTCAACAATATTTACTATACCTTCTACTACTGAATCATTACTATCCAATATTGCCATTACTAACTTTTCTATTATTATAGGTACTGCTTCTATCAAAACAGGAATAGCATTAATAAGTCCTTCCACTAATGCCTCCATTAGAACTACTGCTGCATCTATTAACGCATCTATATTGTCTAATAAAATATTTACTATATCGACAATTACCTGTACTATAGTAGGAATCATCTCTGGCAAAGCTTCTGCAATTCCTAATGCCAATTGAATAATAATCTCTAATCCCAATTCAAGTATTGTAGGCAATAATTCTATTATTCCTGTTATAGCCGTTGATAGTGCCTCCATCAAACTCTGTAAAATAACAGGCGCATTTTCAATAAGTCCTTCAGCTAATGCATTAATAATATTAACCGCCTGTTCTACTACTTGAGGCACATATTCTGCTATCATTTCTACTAATCCGCTCAGTATAGGCCCTACAGCTCCTGCCATTCCCTCTATACCATCTTCTTTAAATGCAGTAGACAATTCATTTACAGCATCTAAAGCTGCAGGTAATAAGGTACTTGTTAGTGCATCAGATATAGGTTGTGCAACCTCGCCTAATAAACTATTGGCATTATCTTTCATATTGTCCATTAATCCACTAAAGGTTTGAGATTGTTTTTCCATACATTCAAAATATTTACCACCTTCAGATGTACTTTTAATCATTGATTCTGTGATTTCATCAACTGACATACTTCCATCAGATATTCTTGCTGATAAGCTGTCAATTGATTCTCCCGTTCTCTCAGATATTTCTTGAAGAGGGTTAAATCCTGCGTCTGTCATTTGCTTAATATCTTCCAATGATACCTTACCTGACTCACTCATTCTCCCATATGCATCAGAAATGGTACTTAATTTATCTGCATTTCCTTGTGAAATATCTCCTAACATATTCAAGCTATCTATTGCTTCATCTGCTGTAAGTCCATAACTCATTAGATTTTGTGTAACATCTGCTAATCCTGCTACTTCAAAAGGAGTATTTGCTCCTACTTCTTTTAATCTATCTATTATACTTGTTGCCTCTTGGGCGCTTCCTGTCATTACTTCAAATGATGTTGCGTAATTTTCAATTGTAGAATTATATAAAACACCTTTTAACGCCGCATCATAAGTAGCTGACGAAAGATCTTTCATCGCATCTATTGTTTCTCCAGCTACTTTCTTAGCAGTTTTTTTTACATCCTCTAATGTAGCTTTTGCCTTCTTTTTTGCATCCTCTAACACTTTATCCGAAAGTTTTTTTGCTTCTTCTAATATTTTATCTTTCGTACTTTTATCTTCTTTATTTTCATCTGCCATAATGCCACCTCCTTTTCTTAAATTCCAAATTATCGGCGCATTATGGCACTACTTAACTATTTTAATTTCAAATTCTTTCTTACAATTTCTTCCCTTACATTTGACTATTAATCCTTTACAAATCGCATCATCCCTATATTTAATAGGCATTTTATAATTACAGTAAGGGCAGATTACTTGTTTTAACTTATCCAAAGTATTCATTAAACTCCCTTTCCTGTTCTATGTCCTCGTCTGTTTGTATCAGAGGAAGCTCCCAAGCATTTTGTAAAGACAACATTCCTTTATCCTTACCTTCATAACATCTATATCCAATAACCTGACACAATTTTGTGTCTTTAGTTAATCCATTTTGTAGGGCTAGGAATCTATGCCAATGCATGTCTTCTGTAAGCAAATCTATTCCATATAATTGCATAAATGCACTATATATAAGATCACTATCTAATTCATAATCAAGCACTCTGTTAGAACTACCACCACTACTTCTGGGAACAATATTTCTAGGACTATAGAAATTCATAAATTCTATCCATTGTTCCTCTGTACATATTATTGGAATATCATTTTTAAAAAGATAATCTATCTGAATGCCATCTTTTTTATTCCATCTATCAAATTCAATGGCAAATTTAAGCCATTTTCTATAATCTGTGTATATGGAGTAAGCTCTGCCCTCTACCGTAATAGTATTAGGCAGAACCTTTCCAGTTAAATCTATCATTTCTTACTAGATGGAATTGTTTGAATAGCTTGGGCACTCTTTGCAATTTGATTAATTTTATTAATAACGTCACTGTCTAAAATGTTATTTTGAGATTGCTTATTGTAATCTATTATTGGTTTATCATATGAATTACATATTGCTAAATAAGCTATATTAAT
>JAVBSS010000060.1:0-8417 GCA_031556525.1 Lachnospiraceae bacterium | reverse complement strand
ATATCTAGGTATCATATCTTTGATAACACGTGTTAATACATGTCCTATATGTGGTGTTCCATTTGCAGTTGGAGGTCCATCATAAAAAGTGTATACTGGACAACCTTCTTTTGCTTTAATTGATTCTTCAAAAATCTTATTATCTTTCCAAAAGTCAAGAACCTTTTCTTCTCTCTCGACAAAGTTAAGATTTGCGGATACTTTCTCGTACATTTTCATTCCTCCTAAAATAAGTATGCTCAAGGACACTTCTGCGTTCTTATTGCGGGTCTTCCCCTTTAAAATATATAAAGCCCATCATCCTGTAATTAGGACGAAGGGCTTGCTCGCTATACCACCTATTACATCATACTATCATATGTGTTCCCTGTAACGTAGGATTACGGCGTATTCTACTGTGGTTATACCATTTCAAATAGCAACTCCAGAGTGATATTCAATAACTGCTTACTTGTATCAGGCTTCCACCATCCCTGACTCTCTATAACTTTCTGCAACAATCTACTGTCTCTATCAAAGTCTTTACTATAATATATAATTCGATACATCTGTATCTATCAAGCCCCATTATATCAAGAGGGATGGCTGGTTGTCAATGTGGAATTTGGCAATAATATAGCCTATACAAGCTATATTTAATGAATATAGTCTATATAAGCTATATTTAAATTTATTCATTTTTAAAATAATCCGTATCACTCGTACTTCCTTCCGCTCTCAAAATCCCCACTTCACACAATCTATTCAGATAACGTTTTACTTCACGTTCGCTCAAAACTTCGGTCATTATTTTTGACCGAAGTTTTGTCTGTATCTGCAATAGACAATAGTTTCAAGTATTTATCACAAGCCCTACATAAAACCATGATTCCATCTTCACTTATATCATCATTCTTACTTCAATTGTGTCACCACTGGTGACACAATTCAATTTTCGCTTTCTGACAAGCTTATTAACTCCTGTAATTTTCTTTGTAACATCATTTTATCTGGCAAATTTAACTGGTACTGTGAAACTAACATAGGCGACATTGTTCTGCTCATTGCATATTCTACAACTTCATCATTTTTATCAGCACATAGTATTAACCCAACACTTGGATTTTCATACTCCTTTTTCACCTACCTATCCATTGCCTCTAAATAAAAATCCATCTTAGATATATATTCAGGCTTAAACTTTCCAATTTTCAATTCTATGGCTACTAAACATTGTAATCCTCTATGATAAAACAACAAATCTATAGCATAATCTTCATTTCCTACTTGTACTTTATATTCCTTATCAATGTATGTAAAATCCTTTCCCAATTCTAAAATAAACTCTTTCATTTTTTGAACTAAACCTTTTTGAAGATCTTGTTCTTTATAATCACTGGATAACTCTAAAAATTCTATTATATAAGTATCAAGAAATGGATTAACTTCTAAAGCATTTATCTTTTCTAATGATATTTTATCTTTTGACATCATATATCGTTCGTAATACCCACTCATAATTATACTGTCTCCTTTGTTTGTCGATTATATAGTCTTTTAATTTGTTTAAGGGATTAAATAAGAATTATTTCTTAGATTAAATAGATTCAATGCGAATTTACGTAAATTTGTAAATATTATTATATCACAAACTGTCATATATGTAAATACTATTTCAAATTAACTATTTCTATTTTGGAAACAGTTAAACAAAAAACTACCCCGCCAGTTCATTCTAGCGAGGTAGTTTATATATTAAGGAAGGTTATTAATTAAATGGATTCTCTGTTGGGTACATCATTCCCTTTGGTTGATTGAAGTCAATCTCATCGGCTGCAACTCCAACATATTTGAATACTTCATATAGAAGCTTTCCGTGATGTCCGAATGTTACTGCTCCATGATGAGGATAATTCTTCTCGATTAGTACATGACGATAGAATCTTCCCATCTGGGCTATTGCAAATATTCCAATTGCGCCAAATGAACGTGTTGCAACTGGTAATACTTCACCTTCTGCTATGTATGCACGAAGCTTAGCATCTGATGTGCTTTGTAATCTAAAGAATGTTATCTCTCCTGGCATAATGTCACCTTCTAAAGTTCCATTTGTTACTTCTTCCGGAAGACTTCTAGCCATTATCTTCTGATTTCTCATCTCACAGAATGATAATTTTGTTGAAGCTGTGTTTCCACAATGGAAGCCCATAAATGTATCTTTAAGAGTATAGTTATATTTGCCTTTAATCTCTTCATTGTACATATCTGCTGGTACTGAATTATTTATATCTAATAATGTAACTGTATCTTCACTTATTACTGTTCCAATAAATTCACTTAATGCACCATAAATATCAACTTCACATGATACAGGTATTCCCATCTTAGTTAAACGACTGTTAACATAACATGGTACAAATCCAAATTGAGTCTGGAATGCTGGCCAGCATTTTCCTGCTATTGCTACAAAATCACGACTTCCCTTATGAGCCTCAACCCAATCAAGTAATGTTAATTCATACTGAGCTAATTTGTTAAGTATCTCTGGCTTCTTATTTCCTGTTCCTAGCTCTGCTGCCATATCTGCTGCAACTTCTGCTATTCTAGGATCTTCTGCATGATTGTTAAATGCTTCAAATAAATCAAGCTCTGAGTTTTCTTCTATTTCTACACCTAAATTATATAATTGTTTAATTGGTGCATTACATGCTAAGAAATCTTGTGGTCTTGGTCCAAAACTAATAATCTTAAGGTTTCTTAATCCAATAATTCCTCTAGCAATTAGAGAGAAGTCCTTAATCATATCTGCACATTCATCAGCAGTTCCCACTGGATACTCAGGAATGTATGCTGTTAAGTTACGAAGCTTTAAGTTATAGCTTGCATTTAACATACCACAGTAAGCATCGCCTCTATCATCTAATAACTTATCGCCTGCTTCTTCTGCTGCCGCTATAACCATAGCTGGACCATTAAATTCTTTTATTAATAATGTTTCTGCTGATTCAGGTCCAAAATTACCTAAGTATACTACTAATGCATTACAGCCTGCTTCGTTAATATCTGCAAGTGCCTTTCTCATATCTAATTCATTTTCAATACATACAGGACACTCATATATCTCACCATATTTTTTTGTGTAAGACTCTGCTACTGCCTTTCTTCTGTTCTCAGATAAACTCATTGGGAAACAGTCACGGCTAACTGCTACTATTGCTATTTTTTCCTTTGGCATATTGTTCATTGTTCTATAACCTCCATATTTTATATTATTACTTTATTGTTAGATTCTCACCTACAAGACCTATAAATGAACCCTCTGGCAATCCACCTTCTGGATGACCAATAAGCCATTTATTCTTAGCTGCTAATAAAGAATCTTCATTGCCTTTATGTTCTGTATCAAGAGGATAATTTGTTCCTCTTGGAAGTACTACAACTACTTTGAATCCATCTTCACTCACATTACATGGTGCATAATGAAGAGTTGTTCCATATAATTCAACACCTACACCTGCTGGCACAAGAAATGCTTCCATCTTAGATGTATCATATGTGTTGTCAGCCTCTATATCTTGCTGACTTCCAAGAATTAAAATTGCATCTGTTACAGCAATATTAATCTCTGAATCCCTGTGATATTCAACTGCATTTAACATATAATTATTACCATTACAATAACCCATCTGAATAGGCATCTCACCGTAAGCAACCTGTGATAACTTTGTAGCTACTTCTAATTCCTCTAATTCTTTAATCGAAGGCTCATATATAACATCACTTGGTAGTGGAGCGTTTTCCATAACCTTCATTAATTCAGTAAAGTCATAACCTTCAACTACCTTTCCATATTTCTTAAAATTTGAATCTGTAACATTACTTATCTTCATGGTTTCACTCCTTCTACTAGTTAATTATTTTATATATAGGTTTGCAGATTGGATATATCTGCTTGAACTTATCATACTGAGCTTCATACTTAGCAGCAATCTCTTCATCAGGTTCAACAGTGTCTATAACCTTAACAATTTTGTCTGCAATCTCTTCTACGGAAGCATATTCGCCACAACCTACTGCTGCAAGCATAGCTCCTCCAAGTGCTGGGCCTTCTTCACTTTCAATTACATCAACCTTAACATTAAGTACATTTGCTATTATCTTCTTCCATAGAGGACTTTTTGCACCACCACCACAGATTTTAGTTCTTTCAATATGTATACCTAATGATTTGGCTACTTCAAATGAATCCCTTAGTGCAAATGCAACTCCCTCTAATACAGCTTGTGTCATATCACTTCTTGATGTATCCATAGCCATTCCTATAAATGTTCCTCTTGCATCAGGATCATTATGAGGAGAACGCTCACCCATAAGATATGGTAAGAAATACACTGTGTTTTCACCAAGCTTATCAATATTTGCTTGCTCAGTCACATAATCAGTTGTTCCAATTATATCATCCATCCACCATTTATTACATGATGCTGCCGATAACATACATCCCATTAAATGATAGTGTCCATTTGCATGTGCAAATGAGTGAAGTGCATTGTTTGAATCTACTCCGAATTTGTCTGATGATATAAATATAGTTCCGCTTGTTCCAAGTGATATGTTACATCTGCCATCACCTACTGTGCCTGTTCCTACTGCTGCCGCTGCATTATCTCCTGCACCTGCTGCCACTTTTACATCATCACTAATTCCAAGTTCACTAGCAATATCAGCCTTAACAGTTCCTATTATCTCATAGCTCTCAAATATCTTAGCAAGTTGTTCTTCCTTAACACTGCATATATCACACATTTCCTTAGACCAACATCTATTCTTAACATCAAACAATAACATTCCTGATGCATCTGAAACATCTGTCGCATGAACCCCTGTAAGCATGTATGCTATATAATCCTTTGGAAGCATTATTTTATTAATACTAGCAAATTTGTCTGGCTCATTTTCTTTCATCCATAATAACTTAGGTGCTGTAAATCCTGTAAATGCAATATTTGCTGTATACTGTGATAGCTTATCTGCACCAATTACATTATTTAAATATTCACATTCTTTAGTTGTTCTTCCATCATTCCATAATATTGCAGGTCTTATTACTCTGTCTTCACTGTCAAGTACTACTAATCCATGCATTTGACCACCAAAGCTTATTCCTGCTATTTCACTCTTATCAACATCAGCTATTAATTCCTTAATCCCTGCAATGGTTTGCTTATACCAATCTTCTGGTGCTTGCTCAGACCAACCTGACTTCGGAAAACTTAGTGGATATTCTTTTGAAACAATGTTTACAATTGCTCCTTCAGAATCCATAAGCAAAAGCTTTACTGCTGAAGTTCCCAAATCAATACCAATATAATACATGCCCTGCCTCCTCCATATATTTATTAAAATGTATCTCTTACATAGTTCTTAGTTATATTAATCTCTTTACTGAAGCATATATCTCTTGAACTTTGTCCGATTTCTATTACAAATGCACCAGCCTCTAAGACAAACTTGCCTTCTTCAACACTGTAAAAATCAAATGCATCTTTATTAAGAGTCATTGTTATTTTGCGTTTCTCACCAGCCTCTAAATATTCTTTAGAGAAACCTTTGAGTTCATGAGACGGTCTACTAACGGAAGCCTCAACATCCTTAACATATAATTGAGCAACCGTTGCTCCTGCCATAGAACCTGTATTCTCAATGTCAAATGATACATTTACATCTACATCTTCTTCATTCTCAACTACTTGAATGTCTAAATCACTGTAATCAAATGTTGTATATGAAAGTCCATGTCCAAATGGATATAACACGTCTGTATTGTCAGAATCATATTGACGGTACCCCACCATTATTCCTTCTGTGTACTCTACTGAACCTTCAAGTCCAAATTGTCCATTTGAAATAGGCTTACAATCGTTTATATCTTTAAGAAATGTTTCTGGTAAATGTCCTGAAGGATTAATCTTGCCAAATAGCACCTCTGCAATAGCAGTTCCACCTTCCATTCCTGCATAATATGCCCATAGAATAGCTTTTGCTTTATCAGCCCAAGGCATAGCTACTGGCGAACCAGCATGCATAACAATAATCATATCAGGTCTTACTTTAAGAAGCTCTTCTATAAGTTCATCTTGACCATATGGTAGAGACAATTCATCCTTATCCTTACCTTCGCAATCTATTGTATGATTAAGTCCTCCAACAAATATAACCTCATCACATGTCTTAGCTAACTTAATTGCTTCTGCTCTAAGCTCTACTCTCTTTTGCAATATCTCATTATTAATGTCATTCTCTTCTTTTTCTTGCTTCATAGCGCTTTGGGCTTGCCAGTTCTCTTCTGTCTTTTCTGCTTCTTCTGTTACATAGTAGCCGTCTGCATAGTAGACCTTAGTATTTCCACCTAACTCTTTCATAATTCCCATAAGTGGACATATCTCATATAATGCCTTAATCTCAGCACTTCCGCCTCCATTAGAGTGAACCTTCTTACCATTCTCTCCAATAACAGCAACTGTTTTTATCTTAGCCTTGTTAAGAGGAAGTCTATTGTCTTCATTCTTAAGTAATACTATAGATTCTTCTGCAACGCTTTTAACCATTTCTCTATGCTCAATATTATTATAAGTACCTGCTAATCTATTATCAGAATCTTCACCTATCATTTTCAATCTAAGCATCATATTTAAAATGTTTCTAACTTTATTCTCTATAATATCTTCTGGATATTCTCCTGATTTAATCTTAGCCAATAATGGATTTGCCAAATAATGCTCATCAAATTCATATTGAATATCCATTTCTATATCTAGAGATGTATTAACTGCTTCGTCAGTATTATGAACACCACCCCAGTCAGATATTACTGCACCGTCATAGCCCCATTCTTTACGAAGTACATCATCAATTAACTTAGGACTTGTACAGCAGAACTCACCATTAAGCTTATTGTATGCACCCATTATTGAGTATGCATTTCCTCTCTTAATAGCTGACACAAACCCCGGGAAATATATTTCCCTTAAAGTTCTCTCATCAACAATAGTATCTACTGCCATTCTATCTGTTTCTTGATTATTAGCCGCAAAATGCTTTACACATGATGCAACATCATATTCTTGAATTCCAGAAACCATAGGTGCAACCATTTCTTCTATTAGCTTAGGGTCTTCACTAAAATATTCAAAGTTACGACCGCAAAGGGGACTTCTCTTAATATTTATTCCAGGTGCTAAGATTACATCCTTACCTCTACCTCTTGCCTCTTCACCTAATACTCTACCACTATTTCTTGCACATTCTGGATTCCATGTAGATGCAACTGCTGAATTAGATGGAATATAGGTAATATAATCATAATTTTGATCAATTAGTACCCATTTATCATCATAGAAATCATATCTAATTCCTGTAGGTCCATCTGACATAACCATTTGTGGTATGTTAAGTCTATCTACTTCCTTTGTATGAAATAATGCACTTCCATGAACCATTCCTACTTTTTCTTCAATTGTTAGCTCTGAAATTATCTTTTCAATAAATTGTTCTGTATTATTCATACTTATCCTCGCATTTTATAAAATGGTTATACCATATACACTAAATTTTCTACTTGTCATTAGGTCATATTAGTATATTTAAACCACTTGAACCACCTAACATTAGATAATATTAGATGGTTAAGTTTTATTATTATTCTACTATAGTAGCCGATCCATTTCCATCAAACGATATCACTATACTATTATTTTCAACAATGCTATCAGCACCTTCTACCTTACCAGTTACATTTACTAATACCACCTTACATGACTTACTAGCTTCAACTGATACAGTATATTGATTGCCAGCTTTCTTAACTGAAACTGAACTCTCAACCTCTGTCTTATCATTGTAAGTACAAGAAGATACTTCATCTGATACTGCAAATACTTTATAAGTAACGCCATCAGCATAGTCATATACACAGTCAGAATCTACAGAACCGTATGCAACAATGCTATTTTCTCTTGCATATAAAGGAATACTTAGGTAGCTATGTTTCTCAGAGTACCATTTACCGCCTGCTCTCTCTTCTCCTGTTAAGAAGTTAGTCCAACGACCTTCTGGCAAATAATAGTCTCCCATTCCTTCTTCATTGAATATTGGTGCTACTAATAATGAGTCACCTAACATGTATTGTTTATCAAGGTATGCACAATTCTTATCACCTGTAAATTCAACTACCATACTTCTCATCATTGGAATACCTGTAGTTGATGTCTCTACAGCATTCCTATATAAGTAAGGCATTAGTCCTGCCTTTAATTTAGCAAAATATCTTACTACATCAACTGCTTCTTCATCATAAGCCCAAGGTACTCTATACGAAGTTGAACCATGAAGTCTTGAATGAGTTGATAATAGTCCAAATGCACACCATCTCTTATATA
>JAVBSS010000030.1:0-66731 GCA_031556525.1 Lachnospiraceae bacterium | reverse complement strand
AGTACTTCTTTTTGACGAGAATAACTCATTCTAATTCCTTTACCAGATTTCACAGGACTTATTCTGTTCTTTTCCATTGACGTTTTCACCCCTTGAATATTTAGTATGGCTAACATAATTCCTATGTTAATATGTCATTATCGCACATTATCCCACAATAGTGACATTTTAATATGTTATCACAGTGCTGATTGAGTGTCAACAACTATTTTCCAATATCTGCTTTCTTTTTAACATAACTCCTTATAAATATCCAAAAATCCCATTTCAACCTCTTCAAACCCCTTCATCTCAAGGCATATATCACTCGCCATGGCTGGCGGTATTTCTAATATACTTTCATTTAACAATTCTCTTAACTCATAATACAGCATATCGTCATCTATAGATTTCATCTGCTCAAGTTCCTTTTCTGTTGGTGGTTCTTGCAAGTATTTTTCATATATTAACTCTTGTAATTGTTTTTCAAGTTTTAAATAAACTTCTAAATGTTGTTTGAACGGCCTAGTTACATCCGACATATAAGCTTCACTTGCATCATGCAACAAGCATAGCAGTTCGACTTTTTTCGAATATCCTCTAGCTCTCGCCTCTTTACTACAATTAATTGAATGTTGACCTACTGAAAAGAATCTTTTTAAATGTCCATTACCTCTACACATAAGCGATAGTGCATGTGCAATATCTTCTATGCATATATCATCTTTGTTAGGTTTATTGGTTACAAAATGTTTCCCTGTATATGTTGTTATGTAGTCTCCCATTTTTGCTACTCCTTGTGTATCCATCATACAATTATATGTTACTATTTTGCATTATATAACTTTTTATATGATTTTACCATTAGCTGCTTTCTTTAGACATAATGACAAATAAATTGCAGCAAAAAGGAGATGCAAATCATGCATCTCCTTAAAACTTTGAATATAATATAAGTTATACTCTGTGTGCGTTATTACTTTAAAGTAACTACAGCGCCTTCAGCTTCTAACTTAGTCTTGATATCATTAGCTTCGTCTTTAGAAGCTGCTTCTTTAACCATCTTAGGAGCGCCATCTACAACGTCCTTAGCTTCTTTAAGACCTAAACCAGTTACTTCACGAACTACTTTGATAACCTTAACTTTGTTAGGGCCTACTTCTGTAAGCTCTACGTCAAACTCATCTTTCTCTTCTGCAGCACCAGCATCGCCAGCACCAGCAGCTGCAACTACTACACCAGCAGCAGCAGAAACGCCGAATTCTTCCTCACAAGCTTTTACTAATTCATTTAATTCTAATACTGATAAACCTTTGATTACTTCAATAATTTCTTGAGTTGTCATTTTAAATTCCTCCATTTAATAATTCTAATTATAATTTGTTATATGAGACAATTATGCCTCTCCGCCTTTTTGCTCTGCGATTTGATTAATAACACGAGCAAAGTTTGTAATAGGTGATTGGATACTTCCAAGTAATTTGGAAATAAGCTCTTCTCTTGATGGAATAGAAGCAATAGCTGTGATAGCTTTTGCATCATAGTAAGTTCCTTCAACAACACCTGATTTGATCTCTAACGCTTTAGCTTCTTTAGCGAATTTCGCTAATATTCTAGCTGGAGCAGTTGCATCAGTTGTTGAGATAGCAATTGCGCTTGGTCCTTCAAGGTCTTGTCCTAACTCAGCAAACTCTGTTCCTTCAATAGCAAATTTAATCATTGTGTTCTTGTATACTTTGTATACAATACCAGCTTCTCTAAGTTGTTTACGTAGTCTAGTGTCTTGCTCTACTGTAAGTCCACGATAATCTACTACAACTATTGATTGAGCGCCTTCAATGCTTTTCTTAATTTCTTCAACTATAGGTTGTTTAATCTCTACTTTTGCCATTCTTAAGTGCACCTCCTTATAATATTAATGACTGCACTTCGATATAAAAAAATCCCACAAGTCAAAGACTTATAGGAGTTATATTTCATAGTTAATAAAAATATCATCCTCGGCAGGCGTGTTAAACACTTACGCATATGCACCTACTGTCTTCGGCAGTTCATCGGTGTTTAGATTATCATTTATTTGTGGTATTGT
This sequence comes from Lachnospiraceae bacterium, assembly GCA_031556525.1. GTDB lineage: Bacteria > Bacillota > Clostridia > Lachnospirales > Lachnospiraceae > JAVBSN01. The sequence continues at coordinate 64,663 of JAVBSS010000030.1, read as the reverse complement.
CAATAGATTTCAACAATTTTTTTCATTATCTTTATACATTATTCATTATAGACACTTTATAGTAATAGTTATATAATATAATTAATTATGGGATATTTCGCCCATATAACACATTTTAAATTATATTCATATTATAATAGTAACATATTAAAGGATTTATAAACATTCCAAGGAAGGAGGAGTTTTATGTTAGATATTAGTAATGTCTATAACTATTATAGTTCTACTTTAACTAAACCTAGTAGTAAACTTGATTCTCACAAGAATAGTGAATTGAAGAGTCTCTATAGCAATATTATTAAGCATAATAAGAATACTCCTCTATATAAGTTTAATCTTAATAATATTAACCAAGATTATGCTATCGGAATCAAAGATGCTGCAATTGAACTTAACAATTTATCAAATTTTATTGGTGATGATGTTGAAGGTGTATTTTCTGAGAAGACACTTGCTTCATCTGATGAATCTAAGGTATATGCTTCTATTAATAACGGTGATTTTGATAAAGTTCCTTCTCCGTTACTAATAAATGTCGAGTCGCTAGCATCTCATCAGATTAATATTGGTTCAAGTGTAAGAACAGATTATCAGACTATGTCAGCCAAGGAACATAAATTTAATATTGTCACATCAAATACTACTTATGAATTCTCGATTCCAATCAATCGAGGCGAACATAATTATTCTATCCAAAGAAGTTTGGTTGATGCCATCAACAATGCTAATATGCCTATCAAAGCTTCCTTAGACGTTAGAGAATTAAGTGCTTCTGTTGTATTAGAATCTGTTTCTCAAGGCTCTCCTAATACTCCAAATGGTCTGGCTTTTTGGATAGAAGATAAATCTTCTGGAAATTCGATAGTTTCTGTTTTGGGACTTAATAATGTTTTTCAAGAACCTTCAGATTCTGAATTTACTATTAATGGTGAACCTCATACATCAGCTACCAACAATATATCTATTAACAATACTGTTTCAATTGATTTACTAGCTCCTACCACTGAAGATGTAAGCATATCTATCGTTGCCGATAAAGGAAAAGTTATGGATAGTGTATCAAGCTTTGTAAATGCCTATAATCGCTTACATGAGTTAGCTTCTTCTTCAAATAATCCTAACGGAACTCGTAGATTAACAAACGATCTTAAGAGTGTATTTAACCGCTATGAATCCTACATCAAATCTGTAGGTCTTATACTTGAAGAAGACGGTCACTTATCTTCTGACTCACAATCAATTACACAAAGTATTAGCAATGGTAGTTTTCAATCTGCATTTGATGATGCTTCTGATTTCAAGAAGGCCATTAGTAATGTAACAGAAAAGATTATCCTAGATCCTATTTCTTATATTGATAAGGTTACCGTTTCTTACCCTGATATTCAAAAAGGATTTCCTAGTCCTTATGTTCCATCAAGATACAGTGGTTTGTTATATAATCAATACTTATAAAGGCACATTCTACTTTGATAGAATGTGCCTTTTATTAATTACTATTTTCTTGTTTCAATCTAAACTCTGCTGCCTTTTGCATACTTCTTAAAAAAGGTATAAAATCATCTTCTATGCAACTTGCAATAGCTTCTTCATCTTTGTCGGTTAATCCTTTTCCTAGATTCGAGACTGCCTCCGTTATTGCCTCTTTATCTACCCAATTTCCCTTTTTGTTAATTACTGCTTCGATATTGTTAAATATCTCTATCTCCCAGTTGATTCCTTTAATAATTGTATTGAGCAGTTGACTTGTATCTTCTTTTTTGTCTGCTCTTAATTCACTAATAACACTATTTGCTGCGGGTATAATATACTTACTATACTCTAATATTTCTTCAAGAACTTCCTTTTCAATAGCATCTAATGTTTCCATAAATAACACCCCTATCTAATCTTCTATCCTTTTCTCTATTTCTATTCAAACAACGGAGTTGAAAAGTATCTCTCTGCTGTATCTGGTAAAACTGTAACTACTGTTTTTCCTTTTCCTAGCTTTTCTGCTAGTTTCAATGCTGCTGCAACATTTGTTCCACTAGATATTCCACACATAAGTCCTTCTTTTCTAGCAAGTTCTTTTGCTGTTAATATTGCCTCTTCATCAGATACTATATAAATATCTTCATAAATATTCTGATTCAATATTTCAGGTATAAGTCCATCACCAATTCCCATTTGCAAATGAGTTCCTATTGTTCCTCCTGCTAGAATAGCTGCATTCTCTGGTTCAACTGCCCATATAGTAATATCCGGATTAAGTGCTTTTAATACCTCTCCAATTCCCGTAATAGTACCGCCCGTCCCAATTCCTGAGCAAAAACCATGAATTGGTCCAGCTACTTGTTCTAGTATCTCAAGCCCCGTGTGATGACGATGTGCCATCGCATTTGCAGGATTTTCAAATTGTTGAGGAACAAATATCTTAGGGTTCTCTGCTGCCATTCTTAATGCAGTTTGTAAACATTCCTCAATGCAGTCACCAATATTTCCTTCATCATGAACCAATATAACTTCTGCTCCATAATGCTCTACTAGTTTTCTACGTTCTTCACTAACCGAATCTGGCATAATGATAATCGTTCTATATTTCTTAATTGCTCCTATTAGAGAAAGTCCTATTCCTTGATTGCCACTAGTAGGTTCTACAATTATACTATCTTCTGTTAATATACCTTGTCTCTCTGCTGCCTCAATCATATTAAGTGCTGTTCTTGTCTTAATCGAACCACCTACATTTAATCCTTCAAACTTAACTAAAATCTCTGCATTCTCTGGTTTATTCATACTGCTAAGTCTTATCATCGGGGTATACCCAACTGCCTCTAATATATTGTTATAAATCATGTTTGTTATCCCTTCTGATTATAATTTCTCTGATTGTTTCTCCCTTATAATAACAAGCCATTTGTTTGTAATACTTCTATACGTGCCAATAAATCTAACACATATTCTCTCTTTATTCCTTTAAATGTTTTATCATCTAAAGCAGTGTAGGCAAATTTTGCCCAAACTCTTTCTTTTATCAGTTCACCTTGCATCTATCCATTAAATCAAAGTTTCTAGTTCCCATATCATTAAATGATGCTACTTTTAAAACTTCACTTAACTTATTTTCATTCACCAATCCACAATCCACCTTAAATAAAAATCCAATCAAAATGCTATACTAATATAATTGATATTTATTATACAGTATAGCATCTCTTTTTTCTATCAAAATTTGTAAAATTAAATTGGCGCTCACTTGCACTCATTATATCACATCTGACATTCCAAACATTCTATTTCCAAATCTTTGATTATCTCTTCCCTTACCAATTACTATTGCTCTATCATAAATTTCTTCTGCGCGCTTAGCTATTTGGTGGCTGTCATACTCATGGGCTCTCTTGCTTGCTCCAAGACTTAGTAAATCAAGTTCCTTATTTTCCAATATATCAATCAATTTTTCTGTAAATTCTTCTATCTCATTTACCATATATCCATTAATTCCATCTTTAACAATATCCTGTGTTCCTGTTCCTCTAACTGCTAACACGGGTGTTCCTGTTGCCATTGCCTCTAATAAAACAATTCCCTGTGTTTCCGATTTTGATGCAAATAAAAACAAATCAGAAGCGCTGCAATAATTTTTAATTTCTGTATTAGGCACTTCACCCACAAAACAAACCTCTTTGCTTAATCCAAGTTCTCTAACTTGTTGTTGTAAATTTTCTTTCTCAGGTCCTTCTCCTATTAGTGCAAATCTAAAATCTGCCATACCTTTTTCTTTCTTATATAGTGCAAGGCTTTCCAATATAAACTCTAGATTCTTTTCTTTGGCAAGTCTAGCTACCGTACAGAAAAGATACTTTCTACCTTCAAGAAGTTCCTTACGAAGTTCTGCCACCTTTTTTCCATCTGGATAGAAGTTATCTTTTGGCAATCCTGTTGGAAGCACCTGAATCTGTGTATTCACTTTTATTTCTTCTAAGTATTCCTTTATTTCTGGAGTTGGCGCGATTACCATATCACAAGCTCTAGTACAGTTTCTAATATATGTAGGTATTACTTCTTTAACCCCTGACAACCCAACATAATGTAAATACTGCTCATATCGAGTGTGATAGGTAAATACTAGCGGAACTCCATATTTACTAGATAAGTATCTAGCTTTACGACCAATCAACATAGGGTGATGCACATGTATTACATCAAAATTACCTTTTCTAAACTGTTTTTCTATATTCGAATCCATACTATTTGGAAATGAAAAACCTCCCACTACTCCCCGTATTAATGAACGATACCTTACAACATCCTCTTCTTCCTCCTGATTATCATAACTAGGAGCAAAAATCACTACTTTATGTCCTAAAGCACGCAAACCTTCCGCTAGTCTTTCAACAGAAATCGGAACACCTGCTACATATGGTTTATAATTATTTGTCATCATTGCTATCTTCATTTGTATACACCCCTTCTACGCTAAATATTTAAAAACTGCATCTCCAAAAAAGTAACCAGCTCCTACAAAAAATAAATTCCACACCAAAATTCCCAAAGTAGAGCTTGTAATATATTTGACTAAATTCATTTTTGATACTCCTGCTGGTATAGAAATTAATGTTCTTATCATCGGAATTAACTTACCAACAAAAATTCCTAAACTGCCCTTTTCCCTTACCCACTCAAGTTTCGACTCTATCTTTGCTCTTTGCTTCGGAAATTTGTTCAAGTACTTTTTAAGGAAGAAATCACCACCCCTATAGCCCAACCAATACAAGATAAGACTTCCTAGTAACCCTGCTGCCACCGTAATTAAAATAGTTGATACAAAGGGTATGTCACCTTTTGCCGCCCATATTCCTGAAAGTGGCATAATTATCCCCGCTGGAAATCCCGGTAAATTCATATATTCCAACAGTACAATAACAAAGATTGCTATTCCTCCATACCTTACAAAGTAGTCCATAATCATTTCTATTCCCATCACACTAACCTCTCTTTCTAATACATATAACGAAATGCTATATAAAGTAACTTCAAGATATTTTATTTCCTAAAAATAACTATACCTTTTATTTCTTAAAAACTACTGCAACTGTTTCTTACAGATTTATAACGAGAAACATAAAAAATAGCAACCTGCGTTTGCAGACTGCTATTTTACTTTCCAATATCCAGTTTTACTCTTTCAATGTCCGGTTTTACTCTTTCAATGTCCGGTTTTGCTCCTTCAATGTCCGGTTTTCTTTGCCACTAATTCTCCTTCACAAGTAAGACTACTGACTCAGCGGTTCGCTGTCTCCAATCACCCTTCGCCTTCAGCTCGGCTTCTTGGACAGCTATCACATGGTCAGCGCCACATACTTACTGCGTCGCTTTGCTCCTAGTAAGTAGGGCTACTGACTCAGCATGTACGGTATTTACAAATTGATCTACTGCACAAGCTTTTACTACTCTATATCCACGTTCTTTGAATATCTCTAAATCCCTAGCTAAACTTGTTGGTTTACAAGATATATACACTATCTCGTCTACACCATAGTCGATTATCTTATGTATTGCCTTTGGATGTATTCCATCTCTTGGTGGATCTAACACTATTATGTCTGGTGTCTCTGTAATATCATCTATTACTTTAAGTACATCACCTGCTATGAATTCACAATTATCAAGTCCGTTAAGTCCCGCATTAACTTTGGCCGCTTCTACTGCTTCTTCAACAATCTCCACGCCAATCACTTTGTTTGCTACAGGTGCTAACATCTGCGCTATTGTTCCTGTTCCACTATATAAATCAAATATTACTTTGTCTCTTGTATTTCCTACATACTCTCTTACTACACCATATAATACTTCCGCCCCAAGGGAATTAGTTTGAAAAAATGAAAATGGCGATATCTTAAATTGTAATCCCAATATACTTTCGTAAAAATAGTCTTGTCCATGTAATATATTTGTCTCATCACTTTGTACTACATCTGCTAAACTATCATTCTTTGTATGAAGTAATCCTACTATCTTTCCTTCAAGATCTAATCCTAAAAGTGTTTCCTTATATTCTTCTAAGTGTAAATCTTCTATCTGAGTTGTTGTTACGAGATTAATTAATATATCTTTACTTGTAGCTGCTTGTCTTACCACTAAATGTCTTAGTGAACCTACATGACTCATCTTTTTATAATATGGGATCTCTAACTTTTCATAAAATTCTAATGTAGCTTTTATAATCTTATTATAATCTTCTGATACTATTGAACAATCTTTGATTGTTACTATATCGTAGAATCCACCCTTTTTATGCATTCCTAACGCTAGTGGTCCATCTTTGTATTCATCACCAAAAGAATATTCCATCTTATTGCGATATGCAGTTGTTACAGGACTTCCTTTTATTCCATCCCATATATAATCATCAAATACACCATCAATTAATTTCTTTACTAACTGTTCTTTTATCTTTAATTGCTCTTCGTATTCAAAAGTTTGGTAAGTACATCCTCCACATTGCCCAAAATGTGAACAAGTGCAAGTCGCTTTCTCGTTGGGCGCTTTCTCTATTACTTCTCTTAGTCTTCCTTCAGCCTTATCTTTTCTAAGTTTTGATATGCTACATCTTACTTTTTGACCAAGGATTGCTCCCTTTATTACAACTTTTCTACCTTCGTGTATAAAACTTCCCTTGTTAGGAAAATCATACTCTGTTATTATACCTTCTATTATTTCGCCTTTTTTCATCTAATAAAAACCTCTATATACATCTTGTAATGATGATCTAAGTTCACCATGTGCATAATGTGCGTTGCCATGTTTATCTATCTCCATCACCAAAAATGTTTTCTTTCGTCCTTCTTGTCTCGGATAAGATATACTTCCCGGATTAAGTATTGTACATTCTTCATTTATATCAATGTATGGTATATGTGTATGCCCATACATTACTACGTCTATTCCATTTTCTCTAGCATATTCTTCTAATCTAGTCACGCCTGCATTAACATAAAATCTATGTCCATGGGTTATAAATACTTTCAAATCCCCTATCATAAATGTGTCTTCATAAGGCAAGTGTATATTATAATCGTTGTTGCCTGATATCATATGCACCGGACAATCTACTAGCCCTTGTATATATTCGGGACCACGTTCTATATCCCCTAAGTGTATAAACATATCTATAGGTCCAACTTGCTTTATTACATTTTTTACATCATCATTTTTACCATGCGAATCGCTTATGACTAGTACTCTCATATAACACTCCTATTATAACTCTTCTTTGATCATCTCAAGTGCCTTGCCTCTATGACTAATCTGGTTCTTTTGCTCTGGTGACAGCTGGGCTGTTGTGCATCCATATTCAGGTACGTAGAATATTGGATCATATCCAAATCCATTTTCACCTTGCTCCTCGTATCCTATTATTCCTTCGATAGTTGCTCTTTTTGTAATTACTTTTCCATCTGGAAATGCCGCTGCTATTGCACATACAAATCTTGCAGTACGTTTCTCATCTGGTACACCTTCTAATCTATCTATAATAATCTTATTCTTAATAGAATATGGTGTATCTACACCTTCAAATCTTGCCGAGTATATTCCTGGCATCTTATCCATATAGTCAACTTCTAGACCTGAATCATCTGCTAATACTAATTCTCCACAAAGTTTGCTTATAGCTGTTGCTTTTATAATTGCATTTGCTTCAAAAGTATCTCCATCTTCAACAATATCTATATCGATACCAGCTTCTTTCATTGATAATATCTCATATCCAGTGTTAGCTAATATCATTCTAATTTCTGTCATCTTATTCTCATTACCAGTAGCAAATATAAGTTTCTTCATTAAAGATTTCTCCTATCTATCATTCGTAAATGCCTTAAGGCATATATTACAACTTTGCTTATCTTCTGCACTCATCCAAACCTGCCCATAGAGACTAATATATCCCTCTCCATCTGATATATCAAATGTAGAAGTTCTACTATCAGACTCATACTCTATAGCCACAGGATGTATTGCTCTTGGCGTCTTAACATATACTACCACTGCATACTTTTCATCAGCATTTAGATTCACACCACTATCTAGTCCTATTGTATAATAGCCCGCGTTATTTAAACTGCCCTCTGCCACTAGCTGTCTACTATTTAAGCTATCAACATTTTCAAAATTTCTAACTACATATACTTTATATTCTGTATTTTTTCCAGTTGCATAGAAACCTACCGCTTCTAGCTTCTCTTCATCTGCAGTCTGGTATATATTTGCAAAATAAGCTTCCTCACTATTATAACCTAATTGTCCAATCCAGCCAAGCAAATCTGACTGATATATATTATCATAATTATCCCCATCACCTATTTTAGAATATACAACATTAGTCGTTCCTATCACTGTATCATAATAGGATACATAGAAATAACCTTCATCACCAAACTCTGTACCCCAGCTATTTTTACAAATAAATGCCCCATCACCTTCTGGTGTGTTAGTAAAATAATCTTTAGGAAATCCATCGTCCCAGCCTATTATCAAAACATCATGATTAGGCGTTGATTCACCATCATAATAGTAGGTAGCTCTATCCCTATTGTAATAAGATGACCAGCTATTTGCATTTCTAAGTTGTGTATATATAGATGTTTCAACCGCTCCATATTTGTAAACAGCCAATTTTATAGCTTCATAATCTTTAGATTCTATTATCATAGCTTCTTCTAAATGCTTAACTGCTTTCAATCTTTCATTAGTTATTCCATCACCATATGGATCATCCTCTTCTAATACAGGGCCTTTCCAACTTGCCATATAAGCGATTGCCATTGTATAGTCTCCACCTTCGTCTTGAGACAAATTAAATCCATTGCACAAACTCATGTGATCTGGCGAAAATATCATCTTCTCCAACGGCATTACCGTTGTCTCTACAGCTGCTAGTGCTACAAATGCCCAACAAGTACCGTATTTTCCTTGATCTCTAACTTCTGTAACCCTATCCGTATCCCTCATATCATACTTCTTTGGCAACTCAACATTAGCCCATTCTTGAAATCTGACTGCATTTTCCTCTATGCTATAGTGAAATGCATATCCAAGAAAATCCACGATATTATTGATAGGTATATATATTCTCTTATCTTCCTCTATTACCTTGCTACCTAATCCTATTACTTTGTCATTAACTACGGCGACAGCACTATCAATATTTAAAATAATATCATTATCACCCTTAGAAATATTCATTTTCCCATCATCGTATCTTCTTACTGAACAATTCAATGCATCTGTAATAAACTCCAGCGGAACCATAACTCTGAACTGATTGCTTATATATATTTTCTTTTGACTTTTTGTATAATCAACTTCTCCTACTATAATTGTTAGCTCTTCTTCATTCTTAACTTGTGATATATTTTCAAGGAAGGCATTTGCCAATTCCGCAGAATTATCCTCCTTAACCACTTGTATTTCTTTATGAGAATTAATTACATAGAAAAAAGTTGAAACCATTAAAAAAAGCACTACTATAGTTCCTATTTTCTTCATCTATAACCCCTTTAATTCATATAAATCAAGATATATTTTAATTAATTATGTCTGTATTTCTACGTGGTGGCTTCGGTCCCATAAATTGATAAAAATATGCTTTTATCATTCCATTATATATTTTTCTATTTTTATTTGCTTCCTTACCAATATATTTCTCTGTATCTTCATACGATGTAACAATATATTCTGACCAGCTATCTAATCGTTTGAAGCTCTCGCCCATTAATCTATATAGTTCTGGCAAATCTTCTTTATCCTCTAGCCTTTCACCATATGGTGGATTAGTGATGATAAATCCATATTTTTTGTTATGGCTAAGATCCTTAACATCCCTTTGTTGAAAATGTATATGTTCTTCAACTCCTGCCATTTTAGCATTTTCCATGGCAACTTTTATTACACCATAATTCAAATCATAGCCTTGAATATTCATTTTAACATCTCTTAATATACTATCTTCTGCTTCATCTATTGCTTCGTACCAATATTTCTTGGCAGTAACATTAGTCCAATTCTCTCCTACAAATTCTCTATTCATACCCGGAGCAATATTTGCGCCTATCATTGCTGCTTCAATTGGTATTGTTCCACTTCCACAAAATGGATCAATCAATATTCTATCCTTATTCCAAGGTGTTAGCATAATAAGTGCTGCTGCTAAGGTTTCTGAAATAGGTGCTTTACCAACTAATTGTCTATATCCCCTCTTATGCAACGATGTTCCTGACGAATCTATTCCTATAGTAACTATATCCTTAAATATAAATACTCTTATAGGATACTCTGCTCCCTCTTCATTAAACCAACTAACATTATATTTTTGTTTCATCTTATCAACTATTGCTTTCTTTACAATAGATTGTATGTCTGTTCCACTAAATAATTTACTTTTATTTGTTGATGCTTTTGTTACCCAAAACTTTGCATCTTCTGTAAGATATTTGTCCCAAGGTAATTCTTTTGTACCTTCAAAAAGCTCATCAAAAGTAGTGGCCTTAAAACTGCCAACTTTAATCATAATTCGCTCTGCTGTTCTTATAAAAATGTTAGCTCTTGCTAACGCTCCTTCATCACCTGCAAATGTTATTCTTCCGTCTTCAACTGCCACAATTTCATATCCCAAATCAGTAATCTCTTTTTTGAGTACAGATTCTAATCCAAAATGACATGGCGCTATATATTCTAATCTATTCATTAGTTCCTCCACTATATTCTTTGGTTACCTCTATTATTGTACGGATATACACATTTAATGTCAACTGCCTTTGGTAAGGGAATTTCCGTAATTAAACACTCCACCAACACAACTAATTGCATTATATCCCTTTTTCACCAATATTCTTGCTGCCTTTAGACTCGAAGCTCCTGTTTCACAGTATAGTATTAAGGTTTTGTTTATTGGTAAATTATATTCACCTTTTTCAACATTTTCTAGTGGAATATTAATTGCCATGGGAATATGACCACTTAAGAAGTCTTTCCTATCTCTAACATCTATAATAATTGCATTTCTTCTTGTTGCTTCATTCATAATATATCTTATGTTTATATTTTCTATTCTCATCGTACACACCGCCTAATTTTTATCATAATATATAGTATTCAGTTAACGCAAAAAAGAGCCATAGTCCTTATTGACTATAGCCCTTTTCAATACACTTATTGGTAAACTCAATTATTGCAGTTTTGAATTCGTCATAATTCGTTGGTTTTACTCCTTCACAATTAAATGTATTGGTTATGCCTATATGCTTTTCTACTGTTCTATCTTGGTTTTCAATATATATTATCCATGCACGGTATTGCATATTATTTTCTTCTTCAAAACAATACTCATAATCCCATTCTTGTATTTCATATTTTTTAATTATATCTAACAACTCTTCTATATCATTATCTTCTAACATGCATGTTGGCTCTTCATAATCTATTTGAGTTATCTCGTAGTCTACATATAATTCTTTATTTTCTATATCTATTGCTATTATTTCTTCTTGCCCATCTATATCTTCTTGCAAAAAGTTAAAAACAACTTTTTTTGCTTGTTTTAACGACCTTTTTTCTCTTATCTTTTCAACTGTAGGTATCCTAGAAAATCCTATATCACAATTGTTAACAAACTCTATCATTGCAGCCTTAAATTCATCATAATTTGGCGGTTTTATCTGCGACAGCGATTTATATGTTGCCCCCCAATGTTTCTCTACTGTATTATCACCATTTTGCATATACATTGCCCAAGAGCAATAGGAATCATCACTATTCTCATCTCCCTCTATTACATATTCATGCTCCCACTCTTGTATTTTATAAGTTTCTATTATATTTAAAAATTCTTCTATTTCATCATTACTTAACATATACGTTGGCTCTGTAATACTTATCTGTTTATAATAACAATTTACATACAACTCCCTTCTTTCTATATCTATTGCTATCATTTCACCAAATTCAGCTACATCTCCTTCTATAAAATCACAATATATCTTTTTCATTTGATTCAAGGGCTGTGCTTCTGTTGTTTCTGTAGCATGACGTAATTCATTAAATTCTATATCTTCATATTCTATTTTTTCTTTTTCAATTATACTTGCGTCACTTATAGTATTGCTATTACTATTTTCACAACCCATAAATAATATAGACAATAGCATAATAATTATATAAACTATTTCTTTTTTCATCTAATTCTCCATTTCTCTAATTATTTTTTCCATGTGACTATAGCCCTCTACTTACACATTTATCAACAAACTCTTCTATTGCTGTTTTAAACTCATCATAAGTTGATGGTTTTACTTCTTCTCCATCAGGCTTATTAGTGAATCCATGATGTATTTCTACTGTTCTATCTTCATTTTCCATATATATATCCCATACATAGTGTCCCGATTCTTCGTCTTCTTCATACTTATAGAATTGTTCCCATTCTTGCACTTTATATATTTCTATTATATTTAAGATTTCCTCTATATCACTATCACTTAATGCACATGTTGGTTCTACACTATCCATTTCATTTATATCATATCCCACATATAGTTTCTTATTATCTATATCTATTGCTACTATTTCACCCTTATCATGTATATCACACAAAAATTTACATACTATTTTTTTCATCTGATCTAATGGTTTTGTTTCGTTTGTTCTTTCTGCCAAATCCAACCCACAAAATCCCTTTAAAAACTTATCTGTAAACTCTACCATGGCTGTTCTAAATTCAATATAGTTTGATGGTTGTACTTCACTTTTTCGAAATGAGTTTGCTTCTCCACAATGTTTTTCAATACTACCGTCACCATACTGCATATATATATCCCACGCATAGTATCCATCATCAATATCTTCACAGTCTTCTAGTATATATTTATATTCCCAGTCCTGTATTTTATATTTTTCTATTATATTTAATAACTCTTCTATATTTTCATCATCCAGATTACATGTTGAATCTGATCCATCCATTCCACCCATACCTTTGTTTACATACATCTTTTTTGTTTCTATATTTACCCCTATCATTATTTCCGGTTCTCCCCATGATTCTCCTGCAAAATAACACACAAACTTCTTCATATCATTTATTAGCTTTCTCTCTGTTGTGTATTCCATTTCCGGCAACCATTCAAATTGTATATCCTCAACATTATATTCAAATACATTATCTTCTGTACTTTCATATGCATCATCGATGCTGGAACTACCATTTCCCTCACATCCTATCAATGCCATAGATAACATAATAATATATATACAAATCATTACTTTTTTCATCTAATTTTCCATTTCTTTAAGTATTTTTTCCATGTGACTATATGAATTCTTTAAGTATCTATTACTATCATCTATTCCTCTTTCATTTTGTATTATATTATAAGCATAGATTTCAGCAAAGAATTCCCTATTTATACTATTTTCAGGCTCTCTTGTAATAGGATTCCACCAATAATCATCATCATGGCTAGCCACTCCTTTTATTTGATTATTAGTAACTCCACCTATCATATCTGATGCCACTTCTCTTGAAATCATCTGCAGTTCAAATGTGTAACCTTGTACCACTCTATCTTGCAACATTTTTGCATCACCCTGTAACTCTTTAGTTCCTCCATTTGTTAAGTTTTGTAATACTGCATTCTTTAATACATATTTTTCTCTTTCAGATAGTCTATCAAATTCAGATGTACTAAGTATTCTATTAATGCTATTTCTTAATTCACTCTCTATATCTGCAAATATATAATCTCTTAAGGTCATATTACTATTATCCATATATGTACTAGAAAAATGAGTTCTGCCATTATCATCTAACCCATAGTAATAGTCTATAGCATGTCCACATTCATGAAAAAATGTATAGTATTCTCCTCTATAGCCACTTCGTATATTAGTCATGTTCAAATATATAATGCCTTCATCAGGTTTAAATAGCCCATCCTTACCATCAGTAATCACTATAGTATATTTATCCAAGTATTTCACCCATAATCCTCGATATGGTTCTGGAGCACTATATGCTATTGATTTTATCGATACTACGTCTCGAATTTCTAGTGATCCTAGAAAGTTATTAATTTTTTCTATATCTTCACTTGATAACAACATTTCATACTTTAATATCTCTATTATTTTATTCATCTCTTTAGGATTACCATCTAGATACTCTCCATATTGCTCAGTTGCCATTCTATGGTATTTACTATCCTCTAATTGATTTAAGTTAGTTGCCCAGTCCATATTTACTGGTGGTATATTAAACCCTCCCGTTTCAGTATTGGGAGATACTGTCTTCATACAATTAATGCCTTGTTCAATTTCATCTAAAAACTTCTCTGATTCGCAGTATACATTTTTTGTTCTTTCTGTATACTCATATATCTTTTCTAATCTTTCATTTAATATTTTTTCAGTTGATTCTAGCACTTGTATGTAGCCTACCAACATATTATTTTGTATCATTCTTATTAAGTTTGATGTTCTTCTTAATTGGTCTAATATCTTGTCTTCTTGTACTATGTTATCGCCTGGGAAATAGCTGTTTAATATATTTAGATAATTATTATTTTCTCTTTGCTTTTCGTCAGCAAAGAGTATCATTGAATTTAATATGATTATGTGCATTGTTGAAAAGTAAGCTTTAGCGCTATCGTATGCTTCACTTTTTAAAGATTCTGTATTTATAAATTGATTAATTTGGTTCATTAATTCATTTGTATCTTCTATCATCTGTCTATAATTTTTATTTTCTTCCGTTAAGCGATTCCGCACCCCATTTGGACTTATGTCAATTCCCAATACGACCTTCCTCCTCTTCATATTTTTTCTTTTGTATATAATAGTTACTTGTATTTTCTTCTGCTAATATTAATAATCTTCTATTCTCTTCTTGATATTCCTGTTCTTGTATATCAATATTGTATATTATTTCGTCTCTTGTACTGCATATCTCTTCTTGTAAGCCATATATTTTATGTATTTCTTCTGATTCATTAATTCTGTCATCTTCTAATTCTTCCAGTAATATATTAATTTGCTTATAATACTCATCATTTTCTTCTTTTACATATTCTATATTTTTTAATCTATCTACATTTTCAAGTTTTATATCTTCTAGCCTATTTTGCTTCTCTATATATTCTCCCTGTATCTTTCTTAGTTTTTCCTGAGTGTCTATTTTAATCGACCCCCCTCCAAAACTTGCTTTAATTCTTCATCTTTTTTCTGGAATGCTATACCTATTTTTTCTATATGTTCACTATCTCTTTCTCCTACTGTAAGATAACTTGATAATATGAGCTTACCTCTATCATATATACTTTCACATTTACTTTTAATCTTTGTATTATCATTAGATATAGTTTCTACAGATGCTACATTCGTTAGATCACCCATCTTATTTGTAATACTTACTTTATGCTCTGTTGCCTCTGACACGTTACTTTGTATACTCACTTTACCACCTCTTCCTATGTAAAATATTTTACTACAAACTATCGTTATAATCAAGTTGTATTTATTGCTATACTATTATCACTTAGTGAGATTTTATCGAGTTTATAGGATATGATATATCTTACTTAAACATATAGTATTCAGTTAACGCAAAAAAGAGCCATAGTCCTTATTGACTATAGCCCTTTTCCTCTAACTAGTAGTTACAATCTGAAGTATCTACATCAGAAGCCTTGTTTGAACTCTTGTTTGAAGTAGAGTTGCTTGCTTTGTTTGAGTTCTTGTTTGATGCTTTGTTCTTTGCATCATTTGAAGTACTATTAGTTGCGTTATTCTTTTTATTGTTTGCCATGTCGTTATTCCTCCTTATTAGTAATTACAAGATATATTATCTTCTAGTTTCTAATAATTATTCAAAATAACGATATTAAAATTACTATTATTACTTAGCGATAGTCAGAGAACTTAGCGAGGTCTTTTCGAGCTTAGTCGTAGGCATATCTTGAAACTGATTGAGGTATTATCGAAATCAATGAAAAGATTGTGTTATCGAGCTTAGTAAGGATGCATACCTAGACACTTAACGAGGTATTTAACGAGTTTAGTGTATATGGTATTTCCTAACTTAGTTGCTCCAACCTCTGGTTTACTTGCTCTAACATACCTGTATATTTCTCTAACTTAGCTTTTTCTTCGTTTAGTTTTGCTTCAGGTGCTTTGTTAACAAAGTTAGGATTACTTAACATTCCATTAACTCTCTTAACTTCGCCTTCTAACTTAGCCTTTTCTTTCGCTAAACGTTCTTTTTCTTTTTCAATATCAACTAATTCTGCAAATGGCATGTATATTACTGCTCCATCAATTACTGTTGATACTGCATCATCATCTATTCCAGTTTTGTCTTCTTGAACAAATACTTCGCTTGCATAACCTAATGTTGCAAAGAATACTTTTGAATTCTCAAATGTTGTCTTGATGATATCATCGTTTGATACTATATATACTGTAGCTTTCTTTGAAGGTGGTACATTCATCTCAGCACGTACATTTCTAATTCCTCTAACTGCTGCCTTGATTACATCAACTGCTGTCTCATCCTCACCAAAATTCCACTCTTCCTTAAATTCTGGCCAATCCGATACCATAATAGACTCTTCATCTTCTTGAATTGTTGTAAAAATCTCTTCTGTAACAAATGGCATATATGGGTGCAATAATTTAAGTGCATTAATAAGAACTGTCTTAAGAGTCCAAATAGCCGCTGCCTTTGTCTCATCTTCATCATTGTATAGTCTTGGTTTAACCATTTCTATATACCAATCACAGAACTCTTCCCATATGAAATCATATAGTTTAGAAACAGCAATTCCTAATTCATATTTATCCATATTGTCTGTTACATCTTTGGCAATTGTATTTATCTTTGACAATATCCATCTATCAGCTAATGTAAGCTTAGATAAATCAACATCTGTTACATCTGCTTTCTCAATGTTCATCATAATGAATCTTGATGCATTCCATATCTTGTTCGCAAAGTTACGACTAGCTTCAACTCTTTCCCAATAGAAACGCATATCATTTCCTGGAGCATTTCCTGTTACTAGTGTAAATCTTAATGCATCTGCACCATATTTATCTATTACTTCTAATGGGTCAATTCCATTTCCTAATGACTTACTCATCTTACGACCTTGGTCATCTCTAATAAGTCCATGGAATAAAACTGTGTTAAATGGTAGCTTATCCATATGTTCAATTCCTGAGAATACCATTCTGATTACCCAGAAGAAAATGATATCATATCCTGTTACTAATACATCTGTTGGATAGAAATACTCTAACTCTTCTGTATTATCCGGCCAACCTAATGTTGAAAATGGCCATAATGCTGATGAGAACCATGTATCTAATGTATCTTGATCTTGCTTCATCTTTGAAGAACCACATTTACTACATGTGCATACTTCCTCTCTAGATACTGTAACTTCGTTGCAATCTTCACAATAGTATGCTGGAATTCTATGTCCCCACCATAATTGTCTAGATACGCACCAATCTCTTATATTCTCTAACCAGTTGTAATAAGTCTTATCCATTCTCTCAGGAATAAGATTAAGTTCACCTGATTTAACTGCTTCTATTGCTGGTTTCGCCATCTCTTCCATCTTAACAAACCATTGTGGTTTAATAAGTGGTTCAACTACTGTCTTACATCTATCATGAGTTCCTACATTGTGTGAATGAGGTACTACTTTTACCAACAATCCTAATTCTTCAAGATCTGCAACCATAACTTTTCTTGCTTCGTATCTATCCATTCCTGCATATTTACCACCTAATGCATTAATAGTTGCATCATCGTTCATAACATTTATTTCTTCTAAGTTATGTCTCTTTCCTACTTCAAAGTCATTAGGGTCATGAGCTGGTGTAATCTTAACTACACCTGTTCCAAATTCCATATCTACATATGAATCTGCAACAACTGGTATCTCCTTATTAACAAGCGGAAGGATAACTGTCTTTCCAATTAAATCTTTGTATCTATCATCTTCTGGATTAACTGCTACTGCACTATCTCCAAGTAATGTTTCTGGACGAGTTGTTGCTATTTCAACAAATCTTCCTTCTTCTCCTGCTATAGGATAATTAATGTGCCAGAAGTTTCCTGAATGTTCAACATGCTCAACCTCTGCATCAGATATAGTTGTTTGACAAACTGGACACCAGTTAACAATTCTTGAACCTTTATATATATATCCTTTTTCATATAACTTACAGAATACTTCAGTAACAGCTTTGTTGTTACCTTCATCCATTGTAAATCTTTCTCTTTCCCAATCTGCAGACGAACCTAATCTCTTAAGCTGATTAATAATTCTTCCGCCGTACTCAGCCTTCCACTCCCATGCTTTCTCTAAGAAACCATCACGACCTAAATCATCTTTGTCAATTCCTTGCGCCTTAAGAGATTCTATAATCTTTACTTCTGTTGCTATAGCTGCATGGTCTGTTCCTGGTTGCCATAATGCATTATATCCTTGCATTCTCTTATATCTAATAAGAATATCCTGCATTGTGTTATCAAGAGCATGTCCCATATGTAACTGTCCTGTAATATTTGGTGGTGGCATAACAATAGTAAATGGTTTCTTACTTCTGTCCACCTCTGCGTGAAAATATCCTTTATTCATCCAATTTTCATATATACGACCCTCTATGTCAGACGGGCTATACGTTTTTTCTAGCTCTTTAGCCATGATTCTTCCTCCATCAAATGTAATTAATTATAATTAATATAACTCCTATTATCATGCTTATATAAGCAAATATTTTTAAAATGTTTGATACCTCTTCTAGTGCTTCTAATAGTCCATCATCACTATCATAATCATAATTTCGTGGCACTTGTTTCTTTACCAGTGAAGCCACAAATAATATAATAATGCCTATGACTATTAAAATCAACCCTATTATTGCCATTATCTCACCTACAATTCAATTCTATATGGTGTCAAAATGCTTACGACATAACTCTTCATAGATGGATATTCTAACAATATCCTATCAATATCTTCTCTGCTATCATCTTTTAGTTTTTGATTATATTCCAATTGTTCTCTAAGTTTTTGTCTTCTCACATTCAAATTATGTTTAACTTCAACCATTTCTCTCTTATCTAATATCGCCACAGTTTGTTTTGTCCAGACATTTGAATCTCTAACACCTATATCACTTAATATCTTTATCATCTCATCGCCATAGACTCGTAAATCGCCTGTGTTCTTCTGATATTTTTTTATCTCATCTACCATGATCACATATTGTTCCCATTGATATTGCAATTCTTTCAGGCTATTCACTCTGTATTTTTCATACATATATTCTAGAGTATTTGTATTGTTTATATATTTAATCTTAACCTTATTAAGAATATCAATCGCTTTACTATATTTACGCTGACACATTTTGTATTCTTCTTCTAAACTTCTATAATACAAAAATATTCCACATGCTATTAAAGTAGCTATAAATAACGTAATCATGCAATACAGATTAACATCTGTATTGGTCATCACACCAATAATCACCATTCCAAAAAAAGTTACTACTGTTATCCCTGCAATAACCACTGTACTCACTTTTAGATTTTTCAAAGCCTCATCAAGCACTTCTTCCTCATATTCTATACTTGACTTTTCCCCTTCTAAATGTTGAATATCTCTCTTTATATTATTATCTCTATTCTCACATTCAGATATTTTCCCCATTATATCTTTTATATCTTTTTCAAGACTTTGTATATTCTTAAATTTCTCGTCTGAAATCTTAGCGCCCGAAGATAAAAATTCCGTCCTATCTTTTTCTAACGCTGCTATTTTTCTTGCAACATCACAAAGTTCGTTATAATTGGCTTCTGGTAGACTCTCTATTTTCTGTATATCCGCAAAATATGAAGTGACTAGCTCATACTCTGCTTTTAAGTCCTCCATTAAATAAGTTGCATCAATTATTTGGTCACAATTAGAAGACAAAGCTCCCTCTATAGTATCTTCCTTTGTTTCCAATTCAGATATATATTGGTCAAGTTCTGTCTCTTCTGATTTATTATTCTTTTTAAATAGGTTACTAACTTTCTTAAATAATCCCATTATATTGTTTGCTCCCTAAACTCCTGCTTTAACTGATTAATTATTGCATCCATTCTTTGAGTATATGCTACAATATTTCCTTGTTTTTTATTGTATATTGCCTTCTCAACTTTATTATAAATACTCATATTCTTTATATCTTCTCTAGAATCTGCAAACTCTTCAAATAGGTCTTGTAAAAATTCTTCTGGAAGATTATATTTTTCCATCTCTCTTCTAACTTTACCTTCATCACCTTCCGAAGCAAGTACCAAGAAAAATTCTTTTAATGACTCTATGTTTTCATTATACGTAAATGCAGTTAAAAAACTCACTCTAGATTCATCCAATTCTAAATTATTTGCTAGCGCTATACCCCTATTATGATATATATTTCCTACTAAAATATTATCCGATATATCTTCTTTAATCGATAATATATCTTCATATATATCAATCGCTTTAATATAACGCTTATACGTCAAGAAACAGTCTCCTTTTATCTTATCTCTTTCAAAAGATGAACTTTTTCTATAACGTTCATAATTTTTAATAAACACCTTAATTTCTTCAAGTGTATAGTAATCTTCAAAGGTCAAAATCTCTACTAAAATATCCATTAGTATCGCTTTTTTCTCTATAAGCTTGTTTATATTTTCTGATAGTTTAAAAAGGTGTAGTTCTTCATCAATCCATCGTATAAATCGAACTGTTATATTGTCTGAACTTATTATAGGTCCATTGTTGTAGATGTAATAGCATAATTCTTCATAAGAATATACCTCTACCTTTGTATTTTCAAAAATAAATGGATTTTTCGTTGATTTAGTTTTGCATACAATTATATTTCCCATATTTTAATCCAACCTTCCACTATCTTCCTACAGTAAATTCTTTTCTATAAATTTTATTAGTTGTAGGGTACAACTTTCCAAAACCTACATCTCTTATTATTAATGCACCTTCTGTATTGCTATAAAACTCCACTTCTAACGAGAGCTTCGTCGTCTTATCTGGTCTCTTAGGTAATCCATGAATCTCCATTATCTCCTTTGAGATACTATCATCAATTCTATTTTTATACATCATTATAATTCTATTGGTATTATTTAAAAATACTTCTATCTCGCCTCTCATATTATACCATTCTTGACCGCCATGAACTATAACTTGAAATCCTGAATTATCTTCTTTTATAGCCACTCCTATATCATATAAAATTGTATCTTCTGTTCTTACTGTATAATTATTCGGTTCAATTACACTATTTCCACTATAAGCAGCATAACATGCCCCTTTGGTATATATGTTTTGTCCCATAAAAACTCTTCTACCTGAACATATTACTTCTGTTGATTTTTTAAGCCATTTGTCTCCGAATCCTATTCCCGTTAAATATACCGCAGAAACATATTTCTCTTTTAGTTGAGTTCCTGCTAATTCAGCAAAATCATTATCTAATCTCTGCCTATCTGAGAACACCATGTCATAGGTTAGTTTATTTCTAAAATCCCTATGTACAACATCTAATATAGCTGGTTTTCCGCCCCTAGTTTCAACGTCTATCCTGTAGTAATCTAATCCATAAATACTATAATCAAATAAAACAATACTATTATTTCTCAACTCCGATGGTTGATTAAACACATAATGTATGTAACTATTTATCCTGCTTGTAACTTCAATTCTATCTACTTCTATATCAAGGACTTGGTACAAATCCTCTAAGGCTTCATATATATCTTCTCTGTATTCATATACCGTAATTACTAACTTGGCTATACCAGCATCCTCATATCTATTTAAAAATTCATGGATATGACCCTTTATTAATAGCAAAAATAGATCTTTATAAGTATAAGTATTTTCACCTAACACTATACTTTCACTACTTGGCAATTTCTTTACAACATCTTCAATTAATAATCCTTGTTGATTAAATCTATGTTTCGGAGCTTCTGCGCCCACATACCAACAAGCATCTTCATTACTATAAAACACTATATTAGGAAGCATATATGTATCGTTAGTATTAAGTTGATATATTGACTCTGGTTCATTATTCTCTTCATTATAATAACTTAATTGAGTATATTCTTGACATAAGTCTAATCCTAAATAAAATTCTTGTACTGCCACCTAATCACCTCTTATCATCTATAGTATTTTCATATTTTCCTCAAATAAATGTACATTTCTTAGATAATCATCTAATTCGCCCAATAGCGCTTTATCATCTTTCATCTCTTGATTAATGACCATGCTATTTAACACCTTAAATCTATTATCTAGTCTTCCATTATGCATATCCATCTCTAAATCATCGCCTTCGATTACAGCCGCTACACCTTCTATATTTTCGACTATGTTATACGATAATTTTTCTCCATGAAATGCTACGAATTCTTTCATATACAAGCCCGGTATAACTTCCCTTAATGGTTCACTTTCCATTTCTCTAGGACTCCTACTAATTGTTCCAAAACTATATTTTATAGAAATATTTCTACTTGCTTCTGCTTTGAATATCAAATATGTCTTAATTGATATATCCTTCGGTAAGGCAACCACATTTTTGAATTTCTTAAAGAACGGAAGCACAATGCCTCTATCAATAAATTTTCTAGTATATTTCTTTATAAATCCATAGTATTCAGTGTCTACTTTTATCTTACTGAAATAATATAATATTGCTGCTATAGTTATATCATCAGTAATATTATTTTCTTCTATTTCATTATAAATAATTTGGAAAATAAATCCTGGTACATTAGCTTCTTTTATAAAATAGTTATAAGCAGTTCTTTTAACAAATGCTTTAACTACCATTCCCTTTTTCTTTCCATTATAATATGCTTTAAAAATTTCATATATTTCGTCATTAAAACTATCCGAAAATAGCATCTGCGCCAATATACTCTCTTCTAATTCTGTTGCTTTATTAGCAGAACCATATGTTTTCTTCCATAGTCTGCCCATATCCTTTGTGCTACTTCTATAATATACTGTTAACCATCTTAATACACTATCTGAATATTTACCTTTCTTGTATAAATAAACACTCATACTCGTAATTAATTCTGATCCCAGCATATCTTCAACACCTGACAATATATCAATTAATCTCTCTATATGCTCGTCTGTTAAATCCTCATATCCAAATTTCAATATAGCCTTATATGCCCCATCATACATACCACATATAATAAAGTATTTTGTAATATCTTTACCTCTATTCGCTGGTACATTATCCAAATCAATTCTTCTTAAATATTTCTCCAAAATCTCCTTGTCATAATTGCTATAGTAGTAATCTATAATTCCCATTAAAGCATCTTGCTTTGTTGAATAATTGAATTCAGGTGTTTCTAAAATAGTTCTACACGTATTTACAGCTCTTGCATTTTCAACCGTATTTCTGATTAAATGGCTATAAACATATAATAATAATCTATAATCGTCTGGCGAATATTTAATACATATATCGATATACGCTGTCTCATCCACTAATGCCTCTAATCTATACGGTACAGTCGATATATATCTATTACCTTTCGCATCTACCAATGCTACTGCTGCTGAATTATTCATTATATCCACATACGCAACTCCATTAATAAACGGCACAGACTCTTCTTGTTCTAATTCTTTATGAGTTATTACCACCATCTTTATATAAGGGTTATCACAAGTAACTTTATGTTTAAATACTATATTAACCATCTTAGGTGCGTATTGAGCCTTAACTACTGATGGTTTCAAATATTCTGCATAAATCACTGACAAATCATCACTCATGACTCCATTCATTATCTGCTTTTCCATAAAAGATTCTATGTTACATATATATTCATCATATATATTCATGTACTCGTCTTTGTTTGTAACTATATTTGCATATAAATATGCCAATTCTTTTTCTGTAAGAGAATTCTTATAATTTAAATACATTAATACAGAGTGTGGCATTATCGCATAGGAACTAACATCCATGCTTCTCACAAAATTCTCATTAATACCAAGTATTTTCTGATTTTGCTCTATAGATCTTCTGTAATATATATTATATTCTCTATCACATTTATTTCCCTTTACAAGCATTGATGCTATGGCAAACAAACACTCGCTACTATTATCCTTTTCATACATTTCTCTAAGCAATGAAAATACAGGATATTTAAATTTGTGTTCTTTAAGAGATAGCTTAATAAATATATCTATGACCTCTTTAGAAATGTACTTTTCTCTATATCCCCATCTTAACGCATATACTGCCAATGCATCTAATTCCTTCAATATTAATGGTTGCTCATTATATATATTGCATACCTCATAAAACAATATAGGACTATTTACACCCTCTGCATATAATTGTTCTATTTTCTTATATAAAATACTCTTGTCAACACTATATTCTGTATCCAAATACATAAGTAGCCAGAAGTAAAATAATTTATCATCTTCTTTACCCATTCTATGCTTAATAAGTAATACAGCCTTCTCTATTTCAGAATCGTCTTTAGTCAATAATGCCTTAAGATAGCTGTAATAGCACGACTCCATCTCTCCTTCTACAACATCTGATTTATCCGCATCTATCCTTACAAATTCTTGCTCTACTAAACTATGTTCTCCTGCCAAAATATCCATATGCATCTGACCTAGTTTGTATATATTTGCATGCGGAATATATTGCACTAAATTATGCAACGCAAATCTTGTCTTATCAATATATTCTTGTATCGTAAGTCTATCCAAACAAAAATCCAAATAATTATTTATTAATCTCACTTGATTAACTTTAATAGCATGTCTATCATTTATTTTCTTTGCCGGAATAAATTCATCCAACATAGGCTTTCTTATAACAATTGCTATTTCCAGTCTTTGATATGTATTTTCTACTATTATATGACCTGTAACACCATCATTCTCCAAATACTCTGGGTCAATTAAATATTCTATGCTATAACTATCTTCAACAAAATCTTCTACCCCAATATATTTCTTAGGTACTTCTATGAATTTACAGTCTGTACTTATCTCACCAGTTATAAATCCCCATGTGTTCTTAGAGACTGTAATAGTATGACTTTCCCTCATCTTCGGATAATCATATTTAAACTCCGTATGATATACGCCTAATGTTACCGCTCTTTTTTTGTGTATAAATACTAAAAACTCTTCTAATGCTTGATTAGCAGACAAACTCATACTTAAAGTATTATATGCCTTTTCATATACTGGTTGTTCCACTAAAAATGTTCTAACAAACTCTTCTGATTCAAAAATTCTTATAGCCTCATTCCAATCTTTCTCCGCTAATTCTGCAAATTGAAACATATTATCAATATTCCCAGCTACCGTTCTTACGTGAGGCGCTACAACTTCTATGTTATATGGTATCTTATATTCTCCACCATCTGTTATTATATATATGTGTCCATTAT
Organism: Lachnospiraceae bacterium; assembly: GCA_031556525.1. Lineage (GTDB taxonomy): Bacteria > Bacillota > Clostridia > Lachnospirales > Lachnospiraceae > JAVBSN01. The sequence continues at coordinate 39,090 of JAVBSS010000030.1, read as the reverse complement.
AGTTCTTTCCAGGTTCTCTTTTTGTCGCATCAAAATTATATTTGATACTATATTTTTTCTCAACAAAAGTATGGGCTGGTATACTCAAAATATAATTATCATCATAAACCATACCCTTAATTATACAATCATTGGTACTCTCTATATATATATCGTCTGTATATATAGTACCCGATTCAATCTTAAGTTGTATATATTCTCTAGATATATTTATTTGGGGAATGTACGCTCCAAATTCTCCTCTTGCATATCTTTCAATCTTTGCCTTCATAAGAATGCTCCTAACTTAAGCTCTATAATATATAATATTATAAATTTCTTTATCTACTTATAAAATAATATCTTGATATTATGCATTTCAATGTTATAATAAAAATAACATTTACATAATATATTAGTATATCAAAATTCATCGAAATTTGGAAGGAAAAGAGGTAAAATTTTATGCTTAATAATACCGATCACTTTCACGGAAGTGATTTAGAAAAAATGGAAGATATGTATGGTATCAAAAAAAGAGATATTAAACCTCACGCTTCTAATGTTAATCCGTTAGGAATTTCCCCTGTATTCAAGGATATCTTACTTGAAAACCTTGATGCAATAACTGAATATCCAGATAGAAACTATACAAATTTAAGACATTCACTAGCTAACTATACTGGAGCTTCTTTAAATAATATTATCGTTGGTGGTGGATCTACTGAGCTCATTAGATTATTTATAGAATTAATCGATCCCAAGAAGACCATGTTAATTGAACCTACCTATTCCGAATATGCTCGTGATGTTACCATTAACAATGGTGATTGTGTAAGTTATATTCTAAAAGAAGATGATAATTTCCAACTAGATGTTGATGATTTCATATCACATTTAGATAATTCGATAGATTTACTAATATTATGCAACCCGAACAACCCTACTTCAACTACTATAAAGCATCACGATTTAAGACTAATATTTAGCCACTGTCGTGAAAACAAGATTTTTGTTATGGTTGATGAAACTTATGTTGAATTTGTTCGCGATATAGAGAACGTAACCTCAATTCCACTTGTTAATTCATACAACAATATAATTGTTATTCGTGGTGTATCTAAGTTTTTTGCTGCTCCAGGTCTACGATTAGGCTATGCTGTTTGTAGCAACGATATTATGCTTAATGAGATCAATAGTACTAAAAGCCCTTGGACAATTAATTCTTATGCCTCTATTGCTGGACCAATGTTCAATGATAAGAACTATATCGGTTTAACTAATTCTCTTATTCATACAGAACAGACACTAATATACTCTGCTCTATCTAGTAGAAAGACAATTAAAGTCTTTAAACCAGAAGCTAATTTCGTACTGATAAAACTTTTAAAAGAAGACTTAACTTCTAGCCAAGTATTTGATTATTGCATGAAAAAGGGCGTAATGATTAGGGATTGTTCTAATTTTAACGGCCTAAGCGATAAATACATTCGTTTCTGCTTCTTAAAGCCAGAGGAGAATGATGTAGCCGTAAATACAATTTTAGAAATAGTATAGATTACTAAACACTTGAAATATAGCCTATGCTACTATTAATCTGTAGATTGTTACAGATTAATAGTAGCATTTCCTATACATAAATATATTTAATAATCTTTCAGCATATCTAGTACTTGATACATGTTATCAAATATTTTATGAGAATAATTATTCTTAATCTCTTCTGTTGGTTGTATCAGATCTATTACCATTATTGTATATAATCCAGCTGTATAACTAGACTTCATTCCATTTATAGAATCTTCTATTCCAATTGCTTCTTCTGGTAATATATTCAAATTCTCACATGCTCTAATATATATATCTGGGCTAGGTTTTCCTTTATCTACATCTTGTCCAAATACCATATTGTCAAAATATTCGTATAATTCTGCATTTCTAAGATTACCTTCTGCTCTTACTTTATCTGTAGATGTTGCTAATCCTATTTTTATATTTTTTTCTCTTAAATACTCTAATAATTCTACTACTCCCGCTTTAACGGCAATGCCATTTTCTCTTATATCCTCATCCATTCTATCCATAGTTATTTTCCTAAATGACATATAATCAAAATCGTTACCGTATCGTTCCTTCATTCGTATGCTATTAACTTCCTTAGTGGCTCCCGCAAGCATGTTGCACACTTCTTCCATCTCCACTTCAGAAATTCCTATCTCTAATCCACTTATTTTCCAATGCTTTCTATACAATCTTTCTGAATCGAATATTACACCATCCATATCAAACACTACTGCTTTAATCATCTCTGTCACCTCTAAATACGTTTTATTATTATAATATATAAAGGTTGAGACCACTAGTCCCAACCTTTATGCTTTTTCTTTGTCACTATATACAAAGTTCCACCTACACCTAATATAAATACTATTAATCCCATTATTACAAACATATCTGTAAAGAAATTCGTATAATAAAATGTAATGTTTTCCTCTGTAATATTGCCTGCCTTGTCACTACATTTCACATCAACAACATATTTTCCATATTCTCCATAAACCAATGTATATGATTTTGAATCTCCACTTAGGCTAATCTCTTTTCCATTAACCATTATGCTGTCAAATCGATCATCTTGATCTACAAGTGAAACTGTCATCTGTCCGTTCTTATGTACAATGTCACCATCTTCAATTCCATCAATAATAGTCTTAGGCGGCGTATGGTCAACTATAAATTCCGCATTTGCTTCGCTTGTATAGCCTACCTCATCCTCAACTTTAATATATAAGCTATATTTTCCATCAACCTCTATAGGGGTTCTGCCATCATATTCTATCCCATTAATATATATACCGTATGTTACTACCGAAATATCTAATATCATTTCACTCATAGGATGCGCAAATTCAAATGTACTAAAATATTGACCATCTATTTCTTCTACGTACAATATCTGTGGCGGAGTTGTATCAATGGTAAAATGAATCTCTTTCTCTGCTTCATTGCCCGCTTCATCCTTAGCCGACATGATTATATGATATATTCCATCTTCACTAAATACAGTCTGCCTGCTAGAATCCTTGTTACTACCTGTGTATTCTTGTCTCTGCAACTCATAAACATTTCCATATATATCTGTTCGTGTACCTGTAATAGTTATTCTATTTCCTGTGAAATACGACTCTATAACATTACTGCTTAACGTAACTGCGCTATTTGTTACCAAGTAGTTTGTAACACCTGTAAAAGATAATTCTGGTGCAGTCTTATCTATTGTAAATGATATAGTTTGTGTAATTGCTTTATTACCTGCCATATCTACTGCTTCAAAGGTCACCGTGTATGTTCCGTCTTCAGTAAATGTATTAGTTAAACTAGATACTTTCCCTATATGCGAAAATCCATTTATATTACTTGTTGTTCTTTGACCATCAAGTTCCCTTACAACACTAATATTAACACTATTAGTCATATAAAATGATTCGACACAAGTAAATGTCAATGGTACTTCACCTTGATTAACTGAGTTGTTTGTCGTTCCTGAAATACTCAACTGTGGCGCTGTCTTATCTACCGTAAAATGTATCGTATTAGAAATGCTTTCATTTCCTGCTCCATCTGTAGCAACAAAGTACACTGAATAATAGCCTTCCAGACTAAAATTCCTTGTTATGACATCATCTGCACTTTGTGGATACAAGTTCTCCACACTATATAAGGTCGTAATACCATCTATCGTTCTACTTGCTACTATTCTACCTATTGTTTCATCATATGCCACATCAGCTATATGGAAATCAATATATTTATCTGCTGATATGTGTTCTTGCTCTTGATATCCTGTTATATTCAATACCGGTGCTACTTTATCTATATATACTCTACGCAAACTATTATTAACACTACCTGCATTATTCGTAACAATAACCTCTACATCATAACCATTCTTGGTTGGCGCATTCTCGCTTGCTGTAATATTGCATGAATAATCATATACTACTTTATTGAAAGTTATTTCTTTAACAACTTTACCATTAACTTTATATACTATACTATCTATTCCTGATTTCTTATCAGTTACCCTTATGTCAAACGTAACATCTTCTGATAACCATTTATCATATTCTTTATCTGCAGTCATAGTTATATCTGCATAGGCTGTATTGTATATCATATTATAGCTCAAAACATTACTACTTATATTTCCTAATATATCCTCTGCCCAGATTCCTATTATGTTATCAAATTCCGATATCCCAAAAGATTCTGGCACTAGTATACTATATATATTATCTTTTACATGAACTGCTTTATAACTATTATTTCGGTCTATTTTGGTCTTGTTATCCACTCCTATAGAATAATATACATTATCAACACCTACAATATTATCATCTACTTCAAAATATACTGTGATGTATCGGTTACTATATATATTATTTTCCACAAATTTAGGAGCTATATCACCTAACGTGTCTGTATATCGTATATTGCTTATTACTGGCGCTGTCTTGTCTATTATAAATACATACTCTTCGCCTATTGCCTCGTTTCCAGCCCTATCTGTTGCCTCAAACGTAATCCTATATACACCTTCCTCTGATAATGTGTGGCTTGCATTTTTCTTATATAGCACATCATCATCCTTAGTCCAAGTCAATGCAGAATACACACTGCCATTAGTATATGTATGTCCTTCATTTTCTCTCTCTATGGTTATTTGATACTCGCCATCATTGGCTTCAATAGAAGTGAAATCTAGGGTGACATCTGTATTTACTTCTCCACCATTAGTAACATCTTGGCTATCAATAGTAATAACAGGTCTTGTCTTATCTATTATAAATGTTATCTCATTTGATTCTTTCTCATTACCAGCTTCATCTGTTGTAATTAATTTAACTGTATATAATCCTTCTTCTGTAAAAAGTTGTTCAGTAGAATAATCTCTTTCTTTTGCCTTAATATCCTTCAACTTATATGTAGACTTAGTCTCATTATAAGTTCTTGTAATCTCATACTTGCTTATACAACTATTACAAATACTATCTTTGATATTAATGTCAATGGTCACATTTGTTTTATAATATTCTGTACCATTTTCACTTTTTTGTAATGTAATAGTAGTGCTTGGGGCTTTTGTATCTATTACTATTATTACATTTTCCTCAGTTTCATTACCTGCCTTATCCTCAGTATGTATCTTTATCTTATATACTCCTTGAGAAGTAAATTTATAGGAAAATGTTCCTCTAGCACCATCAACCTCCCATTGGTAATCATCATCTTTTTCAGGATTAATGATAGTTCTCTCTAAGGTTGATTTTTCACAATCATCATTATCATATTTATCAATAGTTATTGTACATTTATCATAGTTAACATAACTATCCGTTACTACAAAATCTATCTCTTGATTATTTACATTATATTCTTTTCTAGCATCATCAGTTTCTAATATATCCTCACCTTCACCATCAATAATATTAACCGTTGGTACTGTCTTATCGATAATGAATTTGATAACGCTATCCGAAAATGTTTCTTTGCCCTTCTTATCCTTATTAACAACAACGCCTACATTACCTGCTCTATCTGTGGCTGTTACATTTACTTCGTATTCTCCCTCTTCACTAAATACTCCGGATGACTTCCACTTCTTATCTGTCACTTTTTCTCCAGTTATTATACTGTTTTCATACGGTATTTCATTTCTTGTAACTGCTATTTCATATGTATTAATTCCTGATCTTTCATCTGTAGCAGTAACACTTAAGTTACTCTCTTCTGTATTATAATATCCTCCATCAATAACATCACCTGTAAACGCTACAATAGGTTTAATATTATCCATCTTAAATGAAAAATCTTCACTTTTTTCTCCCTCTAAAGTTGGCACGTTACTATTACTTGGTATAATCCATCTACTATATTTATTTCCAGCTCTATCCTCTACACTTATAAGTATATTGTATTCACCGTCTATATAATTTCCATCATTATCCTTAAATTCAGCAAAAGATATCTCTTCCCAATATGTATATACTATTTCACCTTCTGTATATGTATATTCCCAACGTTTATCACATTTTTGATTACCTAAGTAAGGTTGTATAACTACATTTTTTAGACCTGAGGAACCATTTCCCTCTTCTTCTATGTATATAGAATAATAATAATCCTTAGTATGCCAATCCTTAGTAAATATCGACCCTACACCTGCCAATTTTGTAGTAAGATATAGACTTTTAACTTTAGGAGCTTGACTATCAAAACTAGACTCTTCACCTTTTAATATGTCACTAGAAACTCGAACTTTATTACCATCTTCGCCTTTATAAATATAAGCCTCTAAACAAGTTCTATATTTTCCATGAAGTGTTATACTATCATCTTCACTTAGATTATCCGGGTAGGCTTTTTCTCCATTCTCTGTATCATATATCCATATACACGAATTATTCGAATCTACATATCCCCATCTATAATAGACATTGCTATAGCTATAATTACCCCAATTAGCCGTATAGTCTCCTATATCATTCAATATAGCACTTAGATATATACCACTAACATTCGATTCATCTGTCGTCCAACCTATAGGACTTATCCCTAAATCATCTAGCGCTGGCAACCTTTCAGTATAATTAAACCAACTCGTATTCCCATACACAATATCACTAGAATCCGCTTTAGACGTTCTCCTAACCGCTGCTTCTATGGTATATCTATTATACTCTGAGCCAAAGTTTATATCTATTCCTTGTACAGCATTATACTCTTTCCAAGCTTGACCATCGTCTCTATATACTAACTTATAATCATAATTAACTTTATCATAATTTGTACTATCAAATGATAACATAAGTGTATTTTCACCATCTATAACCGCAGATCCATTTTGTGGTCCTTCTTCTACGTTAACTTGTGGAATACCTTCAGATATTATTTCAGTAGCATTAACATACATAAAATTACCCGAAAACGCTCCTTGAATAATCATTATAGCTGATAATAAATATGCAATTATATTTTTATAAGCCCTATGTGTCATTAAATATACTCCTCTAAATTATTTCATTGTTTCACTAGTATGATGCACCACTGTATCTTCTAGTGATGTAAATACATCGTTATGCAATATCGATGTATCATCTTCAAATAGTACACTTGTATCATCTTCATTTATCAATACATCTGTTACATCATCTGATAATATAGTCGTGCCTTCGTCATATGTTAATCCATCTGTTACATTTTCCGATAATACACTCGTGTCTTCTCCACTCATTAACACATCTGTTGTATCATCTTCACCCATCAATACATCTGTTTCATATGATAATAGTACACTTGTGTCTTCTTCATTCATCAATACATCAGTACTACTGTCTGACAGTATGCCTGTATCTGCTTCATCGGATAGTATATCTGTCGATTCATCCGATAATACACTTGTACCTTCTTCATTGAATAAAACATCTGTTATCTCATCTTCTACATATAAAACGTCTGTATATGTCTCTTTATTCTGAGAATCAAGTAACATTTCTCGTTCCTCATCGCTAATTAATATATTGGTTCCTATTTCCTCATTTAACAATGATGTAGCTTCCTCTATAACTGTAAATCCTGAATCCTTGCTCGGAACACTTGTGTCTCTAATTATTTGCGTCTCACCCAACATCGAATCCTTTATCGCTCCACTTCTATAAACACCATTTCCTTTAAAAGTTTCTTGAGCCTTTTTCTTTGCATATTCTTGCTTTTTCTTATCTGCCTCTAAATCTTGCATAAGCTTAATTTTCTCATCTGATGCATCGCTTTTCTTATTCTTGCTAGTTATATAATCTCTTTTAATAGTTGCTGTAGTATTTTGCTCTTTAACTAGTAATTTGGTTGTCATGTCTTTTATTTTATTCTTTTTAGGATCATTCTCTATACCATTTTCACGAATTAATCTTATATCGTGCTTTGCATTATATCCTGTTAAATCACCAACAACTTTTCTAATATTAAGTCTGAAAAACAATACCATAGCTACGATTATACTAATGATTGCAAGTATTAATCCACCATAAAACATAATCTGATATACCATACAATCACCTACCCATCTTATCAAACAAAGGAGTTAACTTCTGTGTTAATTGCATCCAACGATAGTCTGATTTTATATTATCTACCTTGCAACCTTCGTCATATATTTTCTTAATAGTGTCATAATCCCATTCTTCTACATCGGAATCCCGTTCCGCTTCAAGCTTACATAACAAGGTTAAATGTCCTATATATATAATCTTACTATCTATACCAAATTCTTCTTCTCCAGCCTCATACTGTGCTAAAGCTTTTTCATATTGTCCTAAATGTTCATATATTCCAGCAACTTGAACTATCTTAGATTCCCTCAATTCGCCATCAGTAACTACTCCCAATAATGTCTCTGAGTCATTTGATACCATCCCTAAAATAAAATTGGCACACTCTAAAGCATTACCATAATATTCTTTTGATTTTTCATCATTTGTAGTCTTAACTGCAAGTTCTTCATAGGCCAATGACATATATTGATTGTATACCACATAATATTCTGCTTTAATGCTATCATCATCATATTCTTCTAATATTTCAAGACCTTTTTGAGCACATCGAACCGCCCCCGCTGCTGCTCCATCAAAGTTCTTTAGATTTCTTGTGTATACAATGCATAACAACTTATAGTTCATGAGCTTCGCATTTGAAATAGGTAGATTATCATTAATATTTTCAAACTCGGCTAAATCTGATGTTAGACTATCATAATCTGTATTTAATTCTCCTAGCTCTAACGCAATCCTCGTGTAATAAGCTACTTCTTGATTCTCTTCACCATTCATTTTCTGAAAATAATAAGCGCTATTTTTATAATTTTTCTCAACATCAAAATATGTCATAGCCACTTCTCTTAATACATCCTGATTTTGATCAATGTTTCTATATCCCTTATCAATATAATATGTTACTTGATTCAAACCACTTTCTGTATCATCAATATAGTTGACATATAAATTTATTAAATCTATGTATGCTTGACTTCTTGTTCCATCAATCTGTGAAATCGCCTCTTGATATATATCTGAAGCCTCTTCATAATTACCTCTTACCGTAGCAGAATATGCTGAGTTTATAAGAGTATCATAATCCGATTCCTTAGTTCTCTCTATACCGATATATCCACCTATACTTGTTGCTGCAAATACTATGGTCAATCCCACTGGCAACAAAAATTTTCTCAATCTTCTAAATGACTGTTTCCTAAATTCATCATCTAATTCTTCATAATGCTCCAATGCATATAAGAGTTCTGAACACGATTGATACCTATCCTCTGGATTAGGCATTGTGCATTTTTTAATTATTTTTTCTAAACCACTAGATAAATTAGGGTTCCATTCTCTTATTGGTTTTATAACATAAGGTGGTTCACTAGGATTCATTCCAGTAAGGATATGATATAATGTTGCTCCCAGACTATATATATCCGTTCTCGCATCTGTCTTATATATTCCTCTGCCTTTAGAATCACCAAACTGCTCTGGCGCTGCATATCCTCTTGTTCCTAATGCTGTTGTATCTGCAACATCCTCTATAATAAATTCCTTGGCTGTACCAAAATCAATCAATTTTATATTACCTTCTGGTTTTAACATAATATTAGAAGGTTTCATATCTCTATAAATAATAGGTGGATTCAAAGAATGTAAATAATCTAAAGCACTACTTAATTGTTTTGCCCACTCAACGACTTTTTCTTGTTGTTGTGCCCCTTCTTTCTTAAGTACTTCGCTTAATGTTCTTCCCTCTATGTAATCCATTACAACATAAATAGTTCCTTTGTTGTCAATAATATCTACTATTCTTGGCAATACTGGATGATCTACTTTTTTTAATATATTTGCTTCTACTTGCAATCCTTTTAATAATGTTGCTTTATTCTTTTTTCCGTCATTTTTAATTTCTTTGATGGCCCATTGTTTATTAAGTCTATTGTCCAAGGCAACATACACTACCGACATACCGCCTTGTCCTATCTTCTTAAGGATCTCATACTTGCCACCTAAGATTGTTCCTATCTTAGTCATAGGTTTCCTCCACTAGTTAATAACCTCTATTACTACAACTGTTATATTATCATTTTCTCCTCTTCTCATTGCTAACTTAGAAAGTTGCATGCAAGATAATGCAAGACTTTCTTTATTTGCAATATATTGAGGGGCTAATGAACTATATATCTCTTCCTCTGTAATCTCATGTCTAAATCCATCTGAACATAACATAAAGGACATAGTAGTTAATATATCACCTGTTATAAATTCAGGTTCAACTACCGGTGATGCTCCAACACATTGTAATAATACACTTCTTCTCGGGTCAACTTTGGCCTGTTCTTCTGTCAATCTTCCAGCAAACACTTCACTGGCAACCAACGTATGGTCAGTTGTTAATTGTTTCATTTCTGTAGCAATACTATATATTCTACTATCTCCCACATGTGTCGCATAGTATTTGTTATCATAAAATAGTATTACTGTAGCCGTTGTCCCCATTGTTATTTCATTTTCTCTAGCAAATTCCCCTATACGTGAGTTCTCATATGTAACAACTTCTTTCCACTGTTTACGAAGTTCATATTCTGAAAAGCTATCAGTTCTAAGCATCTCTGAAAATTCATTATTGAACCAATCACAGAATGCCATTGTTACTTCCTTACTAGCCAATTCCCCTTTGGCTAATCCTCCCATTCCATCACAAATAACGCAAAAAGCCGCATTCCCTTTTGGTGTTCCTACAACCTTTAACGCAAATGAATCTTGATTTGTTTCTTTAACTCTACCAACATCTGTATAATGTGCAGTAACAAAATCCATATTTTTCCCCTCTACCTTAACTTAAATATAAACTCCTCGTCTCCTAAGATAATCTCTGCCTCATGAGTTAGCATTTGATCCATGGCCTCGTCAACTATAATTCCATTAACATATGTGTGATTTGTTGACTTATTATCCTTTATAAAATAAACGCCCTCTTTTGAATAAATAGTGGCATGTGCTCTACTAATTGCACTATTCCCCGTAATTCTATAATCCATTCCAATACTAGCTTTACCTATCTTAAAGGTTTGCTTATTTATCATAATACGTTCTTCTGTGTTAACTCGTATAACATAAGGCATCGGCTTTGGTGTAGCCTTTACTGCAGCATTTGATATTGCTTGACTTAATATAGAATTACTTACTATCTCCTCATCCTCTAAGTTTCCTGTAAGTTCTATTGACTCGGATTCCTCTTCAAGCTCTATATCTTCATCCGAAGTTGAGTTTTGTATTACTTGAGCTCTATTTATCTTAAGTCCCGTTCCTTTTCGAATAACTACCCTATCGTATTCAGCATCTAAATCCTCTATATTCTCAACACTTGGTCTAGCTTTAACTTCTACGTATTCTTCACTTATCTCTGGTATTTCTTTCTTTATCTCTTCTAGTTGATCGGCAATTTCCCCCAACACATCAATCAATTCTTCTTCGATATCTTCTTCCGATTCATTAGCATCATCAAGACTATCTTCTTCTACATTCTCAATTGAATCTGATATATTATCTTCCTTAGACATATGTGCTCTTGCTTCTTTTAACATTGTCTCTCTATCTATAACTACTGGTTCTTCTTCTATTTCTTCATAAGACTCAAGTTCTTCATAATCAGCAATTATCTCATCCTCATCATATTCTTCTGACAACGCATTATCCACGTTCCCGTCCATATCTATTAGATTAGCTTCTATCATCGCTAATAATCCACGAACACTAAACAATTCTTTATCATTAATAAACGTAAGGATTTTTACAATATAATCTCCATTCTCGTCCTTATTATACTTAAGTCCTGATATAATGCCTCTAACAAAGCCTGCAACGTCTACTGATATCTTTTCATTGCTCTCTATTGGAATACATATGAAATCTAAATCTAATGTATCAATATCTATATAAATATATCCCTTATGCAATATTACATAGTTGAGTGGTATTGCTCTTTCTCTAAGCTCCACCAATGTGTATATTATATTTTTCAAAATAGTCAATATTGTCTTCTTATCAATATCGTACTCAAAATATTCATTAAGCGTATTTCTATCAGTAATGTCGTAACATAAACTACAACCATCTTCTCCTTCTAAATATCCCATAGATATCATGCTCTTGATTTGGCCTTCTTCTGCCGCATCTAGAACCTCTTCATCCAAAACAAGGTCATCTGTTAGGTCATATATCAGATATTGTTGGCTGTCCATATTCTTAACTCTAAAGTTCACCTTAGCCATACATTAATCCCCTTCCGTAAATAATATCCGCAAAATCTCCTTAATACATACATATAGATATTATAGTTGATTAAGCCTAACTATGCAAGCAAAATTGTACTTTCGCCCTCATTTAAGTAAAATTTATTTTACCATTTTTTCTATACTTTTTCTATAAATATTTTATAAAGTTTTATAAAGTTTTTATAAACATTTTTAAATTCTATTTCCATTATAATTTTTAACAGAAAACAAAAAGTTTTATTTTTTCTACACATATAAAAAGATGCCTCAATATATCAAGGCATCTCTAAAGTTTCTATTTTTGTGTATTTTCATGCTCCTCGTATGTCTCAGTAAAAATATGATTACCTATAGTTTCATCATCTGTATGATAAAACAAATAAGTATGCGTCTCAGGGTTAAGTACTGCATATATAGACGACGCCCCCGGATTACAAATTGGACCTATAGGCAATCCCTCATACATGTACGTATTATATGGCGAAACAATTTCTAAGTCTGCATATGTTACTTGATTCACATTATACATTCCTTCGGTCAAAGGATATAACACAGTGGGACACATTTGCAATTTCATATTGATTGCCAATCTATTATTAATAACCCCTGCTATAGTTGGGCGTTCCTCTTCAATCTTGGCCTCTCTTTCAACAATGGATGCCATTGTTATTACTTCAAATACGCTATATCCTAACTCTTCTGCCATCTCATCATATTTATCAGTATATATATCATCAAACTTAGCTAACATCTTATTTACAATATCTACTGGTGTATCCTCTTCCATTATTCCATATGTAGCTGGAAATAAAAACCCTTGAATCCTATAATCTATTCCCTCTTTACTAGATATATCTTGCAAAAAAGAATAGTTGTAATTTTCAATATTTAGAGCTTCTAAGAATTCTGCCTCTGTGCAAATTCCTTCACTTTGCATCTTTGCTGCTATCATTTCAACACTATATCCTTCTGGTATAGTAATTGTTTTCCACACTTTGGCTGTATTTCCACCTGCCATTATCTCAATCATTTCACCTGTGTTCATTCCTGTGTTTAGCATATAAGTCCCGTACTTTAGTTGACCTCTATACTCAGATTCTTTTACTCTATTCACAAATGCTCTTTCATATTGCACAAGCCCTTTTTCTTTTAGAATCTTAGCTATGGCTTTAACTGAACTTCCTTGCGGAATAACTACTTCTACATCCTCGCCCGCATATGTCTCCACACCATTGTATTCTTCCATGTATTGACTATATTTCCCCTTGGCATACCATCCTATTACCCCAAGTATTATAATTACTATTACTGCTATTATTATTCCTCTAACAATTTTATTCATATTCTTGTCCTCTCTAGACTCTATCTTATGTATATTCTTGCCTATTTATCTTCTTGTAATTCCATATTTTTAATGGTAATATATTAACATCTTTTTATAAGAAAATCAATGAGAAAGGATACAGTAACATGTCTAATCCAATAATTACTATTACTATGGAGAACGGCGATATAATGAAAGCAGAATTATATCCTGAAATCGCTCCAAATACAGTTAACAATTTTATTTCCCTAATCAAAAAAGGGTATTATGATGGTCTTATTTTCCACAGAGTTATTCGCGGTTTTATGATTCAAGGAGGATGCCCTCTAGGAGAAGGTACTGGCAACCCTGGTTACAGTATAAAAGGCGAATTCGCTAATAATGGTTTCAAAAACGACCTTGCCCACACTCCTGGTGTATTATCAATGGCTCGTTCTATGATGCCTAACTCTGCTGGTTCACAATTCTTTATTATGCACAAAAACTCTCCACATCTTGATGGTGAATATGCTGCATTCGGTAAAGTTATTGAAGGTCTTGATATTGTTGATAAGATTGCAGATACTGCAACTGATTATTCAGATAGACCTCTTGATGAGCAAAAAATTGCATCAGTAACTGTTGACACAATGGGTGCCACTTATCCAGAACCTGAAAAATATTAATTAGTCACATTATAAAACCCGCCATGCTAGTATTCATACATCACATGACGGGTCTTATTTTTGCCTATTTTATTCCCAAAATCCTTCTAATGTCGCAAAATAATCTTCTGGCGACTCCGCTCTTCTAATCATCTTAGTTGATCCATCCTCTTTAAGAAGAATCTCCGCAGATTTTAATTTTCCATTATAATTATATCCCATTGCAAAACCATGTGCACCTGTATCATGTATCACCAAATAGTCACCTATATCAATCTTAGGTAATTTTCTATCTATTGCAAATTTATCATTATTTTCACAAAGCGAGCCTACAACATCGTAAGTATTATTGCATTCTTCATTTTCTTTTCCTAATACAGTGATATGGTGGTATGATCCATACATAGCTGGTCTCATTAAATTAACTGCACATGCATCTACACCTATATATTCCTTATGAGTATGCTTCACATGTACTGACTTTGTTATTAACTCTCCGTATGGTGCAAGCATAAATCTACCTAGCTCTGTAAATATTTTCACATCGCCCATTCCTGCAGGAACCAACACCTCTTCATATGCTTTACGAACACCTTCACCTATTGCTAATATATCATTTGGTTCTTTATCTGGAGTATAAGGTACTCCTATTCCACCTGATAGATTTATAAAGCTTAATGCAACTCCTGTCTCCTCTTTTATCTTAACAGCAGTTTGAAAAAGTAATTTTGCCAATGTTGGATAATATTCATTAGTAACTGTGTTACTAGCTAAAAATGAATGCATGCCAAATTCTTCAGCACCTAATTCTTTTAATTTCTTATATGCCTCTATTATTTGCGGCTGTGTCATTCCGTATTTTGCATCACCTGGATTGTCCATAATAGTTGTAGATATCTTAAATACTCCACCTGGATTAAAGCGGCAACTTATTTTCTTAGGTATACCACATAACTTATCTAAAAAATCAATATGTGTGAAATCGTCAAGATTTATGGTTGCTCCTAATTTAGTAGCTAGCTTAAAATCTTCTTCTGGTGTATTATTTGATGAAAACATTATGTTATCACCAACAATTCCACATTTCTAAGACATCAATAATTCTGTATAAGAAGAACAATCCGCTCCACATCCTTCTTCTTTTAATATATTAAGAATAGTTGGATTAGGCGTTGCTTTTACTGCAAAGTATTCTTTGAATCCTATATTCCATGAAAATGCTTCCTTAAGTTTTCTAGCATTCTCTCTAATTCCT
Source organism: Lachnospiraceae bacterium (assembly GCA_031556525.1). Lineage (GTDB taxonomy): Bacteria > Bacillota > Clostridia > Lachnospirales > Lachnospiraceae > JAVBSN01. The sequence goes on along the minus strand of JAVBSS010000030.1, from coordinate 23,518 downwards.
TTTTCATCATATAAATGAAATGGTGTAGGATATTCCTTAACCATATTTTCAACTTGTTGTTTTGTTACAAACGGTTTCTTCATGTTTCTACCCTTCCAATCGTGTATAATTTATTCTAGATTATGGTTATATCATAGATTTGTCAATAGTTTTATAATTATTTTATATTTTTTAACTTGAATATACCTTGCAATTATTATATTATTATTTTTGATGTTATTTAATTAATTTGTATCACTACGGAGGACAAGTCATGTGGGATAGTGTATTTAGCCCTGACAGTATTTTTATTAGAACATTAACCAGAATATCTGATGTATTCATTCTTTCAATAATATATGTAATTAGTTGTATTCCAATTATTACTATAGGCGCCTCAACTACCGCATTATATTATACAGCTATCACTTCTATTTCGAGAGAAGACGGTTACATTTTTCAAATGTTTTGGAAAAGTTTCAAGCGAAACTTCAAACAATCAACTATAATTTGGCTTATTACCGCAGCTATAGGTATCATATTGTCCACTGATGTATATTTCTGGTTTGTTTCATGGACTCAAGACAAGCAAAAGATTGCTCAACCGTTATTGTTTGTCAGCGTTGTTTTACTTATACTATATATATTGATAATGACTTATTTGTTCCCTTTACAAGCAAAATTCGACAACAAGATTGGTGTTACTATTAGAAATGCATTTTTATTAGCCATAAAATATTTCCCCCAGACCTTGTTATTAATAGCGATTCCTTGTTTAATTATATCTCTTGTATTTATTACAGGATACGGCATAATACTTATTCTTATACTAGGTGCTGGTACTGCAGCATTTTTACAAGCTTTTATTTACAGAAGTATATTCAAACAATATATACCTGATGAAGAAGTTATTACAGAGGGGAATTTCAATCTTGATGATATTGGTTCTGATGATAACGATTCTAGCAAAGAATCAACTACTTGCGATGAGATATCAATTGAAGAACCTATTACTTCAGACGATATATCTGACATTGATAATACCGAAGAAGACAAGTAATCTTCACCAGACTCAACTAGTAGCAATCAAGCACAGTATATATATTAACATTTTAAAGGAGTTTATCACTTGTCACCTTTGACACATGATAAACTCCTTTATTTATATGTTAATTCTAATATATCATAAGCAAAGCTTATAATCACACTCACCGGTCGTTGTGTGAGAGCTACGCTCTCTCAAACTCTCTTGCAGTCATTATATAATGTGATTCAAATATCAATATCTTCTACATCTACTATCTCTGGCTGCCCCTCACCTGGTATCGGAACAAACATAATAATCTTTATCAATCTCGATTTCCCACTTTGTGGTAAAACACTTAAATTCCCTATAAAGCAATAATTTGTCCCATGCACTACTTGTGTAGCAACAATTAACGGTTCAAAGAAAACATCTTGCCAATCTCTCAATACCGTTCTAAGATCTCTTACTTCTTGTGTTCTCACACATCTAAACGGTGTATATCCACCAACTTGCAAACCATCCATAACTATTCCCCTCTAAAATACATATATAATTAATATATGCTTTCCATTTTTTCAATGTTCTGAGTAATAATTATATTCTAATATAGGTACTTACATATCATAAGCAAAGCTTATGATTACATTCGCCAGTCGTTGTGTGAGAGCTACGTTCTCCCAAGTTCCCTTGCGCTCATTATATTATAGTGGTATATTACCATGTTTTTTGTACGGATTATCTTCCTGTTTATTTCTTAACATATCTAATGCAGCTTTTAACTTCTCTTTTGTCTCTTCCGGCTTAATGACTTCATCTACATATCCCCTTGAAGCTGCTATATAAGGATTAAGGAATCTATCTTCATATTTCTTGATAAGTTCTTCTCTCTTCGCTTGCGGATTCTCTGCGGATATTATCTCTCTTCTTGAAACAATATTTACTGCACCTTCTGCACCCATTACGGCTATCTCTGCTATAGGCCATGCATATACAATGTCCGCTCCCATCTCCTTGGAATTCATTGCTATATATGCTCCGCCATAAGCTTTACGCATAATTAATGATATCTTAGGAACTGTTGCCTCTGAATATGCAAATAACATCTTAGCACCATGTCTAATAATTCCATTATGTTCTTGATTCTTACCAGGTAAGAATGCTGGTACATCAACCAATGTAACTAGTGGTATATTAAAACAATCACAAAATCTTATAAATCTTGCCGCCTTATCCGATGCATTAACATCTAGCGAGCCACCCATAAAGTTAGCTTGGTTGGCTACAACACCTATTACTTCACTATCCATTCTTGCAAATCCTACAACTATGTTCTTCGCCCAGTTCTTGTGCACTTCAAAGAAAGAGCCCTTATCTATAATTGTATCTATTACATCATGTACATCATAACCCTTCTTAGGATTATCAGGCACGATATTTACTATCTCTTTTGATAAATCTACTGGTTTCCCTGCCTCTATTGGCGGCATATCTTCGTTACTCTGCGGTAAGTATGATAGTAATTTTCTTACTCCGCCTAAACAATCTACTTCTCTCTCATATAAGAAATGATTTACACCACTTGTTTTAGAGTGAACCTCTGCTCCTCCTAATTCTTCTACAGATATATCCTCGCCTATTACCGACTTAACAACTTGAGGTCCAGTAATAAACATCTTAGATGTTTCTTTAACCATAAATATATAATCACATATAGCAGGGGCATAACACGCTCCTCCTGAACATGGTCCAAGTATAACTGCTATTTGAGGAATAACTCCAGATGCTTTAGTATGTCTTAAAAATATTCCGCTATATCCACTTAGAGAACTTATTCCTTCCTCAATACGAGCTCCGCCACTATCATTTATACAAATCATCGGTGCTTTCATCTTCATTGCCATGTCTTGAAGTCTACATATCTTTAGAGAATGATACTCACCTAAACTTCCACCAATAACCGTAAAGTCTTCAGAAGATACAAAAACTAGTCTTCCATTTACCTTACCATAACCTGTAACTACGCCATCTCCAGGAACTCTTTTCTTATCCAATCCAAAATCATCTATTCTTGATTCTACTAAATCATCTACTTCAACAAACGTTCCTTTGTCTACTAATATGTCTATTCTCTCTCTTGCAGTAAGTTTCCCTTGAGAATGTTGTTTGTCTAATTTATCTTGTCCGCCACCTAATCTGGCTTTTTCCCTATAGTTGTCTAATTGTTCTATTGCTTCTTTCCACATAATTATATTCCTCCATGTGCCCTCAAAAAAGTGTTTTGATAGTCAAACTATTTTACTTCAAAGCATACTATACACCTTTTTACTTATTCTTGCAAGTGAATTATAGGTGCTATATACCACCCTTACAAATACTCATTAATGTATTTGCTAATCTTCATTTGCATTGCATAATATTTCAATCTGGGAATATTTTTATCTTGATGAATTAAATATCTCTCAACAATAGCCTCTGTTATATCTCTGCCAATCTGATAATCAAATCTAATACAATCGCATACTGTCTTATCAACCGATGTTATTCTAATATCTGCTACATCTGTCTTCAATATATCTATATTGCTATCAAAGCTAGCATCTGAAAAATAATGCCTATTTACAGGAAAATATATACTCATCTTACTTCTATCCGTTCTTCTAGTTGCAAACGAAACTTCTTCTGGTTCCTCATCAATTAACCCATGGCAAAACGCCGCACTCTGATTACAAATAATAATCTTAGGATTAAGCAAAGTAAGTTCTATCATTTTATAATTATCTGGTTTTTTAACATTAAATAATCCATACCAACCCCTTGATATCTTATAAATATCTTTCCTATCCAACAATTCATTAATCTGAGCAATTGTAACCCCAGCTTCTCTAAGCATTTCAAAACTCATATAATTATTATTCTTCATAAATAGATTAATTACGTTTTCGTATGTGCTCAATAACATATACTAATTCCTCTCCTATTAAACAATCTTTCGTCATCTTATGCTATTAAATTGCTTAGTATCTCACTATGTCTAGACACAATATCGATAATCGGCGTTATCTTCTGCACTTCGAATTCAACCTTGCTTATCCTTATATTAAACTCATATTTCGTAAGAAGCAAGTCTTCCCCTTCTATAATTACATTCAACTTAGGAATCATATCATAGCTCATCATGTTCTCTATCTTACTTAATCTTGGCAATACCTCATCGCTCATCGTATCTTCTAGTTTCCCTAATCTTGGCAATACCTCATTATTCATTGCATCTTCTAGTTTCCCTAATCTTGGCAACACCTCATTATTCATCGTATCTTCTAGTTTGTCCATCCTAGCTTCCAAACTGTCCATCCTAGCTTCCAAACTATCCATCCGCTCTTCTAATCTATCTAATCTAGGAATTACAACATCATTCAAAACTTCAGTCATTACTTCTTTCATTAATCCTCTAAAAACTATCACATCTTCCTTATTCATTAAATCCTCCTATAATCAAATTGTATACGTTCATCTAAATATTATTATAGTATCTATAGTTACACATGTCAATACATCAAAAAATTAATTTTTTACATTTTCACATAATTATATCACTTTTTAGTATCCAATAAATAATTAATCATTAAGTAATCCTTATTCTCGCTAAACGGCCACACACTATAACTCCATCCTACAATACCGATATCACCCGAGTTAAATCTATCCGAAATATCCTCTTCACATTGGTATGCACCCTCTACTCGAGCAAGCCCCATCTTACCAACCAATGCTGCTTTACCTTCAACAAACATACACATAATTTCTTCTGCACTACATATTGATTCATCCGTGAACACTGAATATTCATAGCCTATAAAAATGTTTTCATTTCCGTTAACATTACATATTTGTTCGTTCATATTTTTACTCATACACTCTGACAGAATACATATCTGATCATAAATCATTATACATTCGCTTTCACTATAATTTACTTTATATAAATCAAAAATTTTAACAAACCTCATAATCAATTGACTATGTATTCCTTCACATATAATTGTATTAAAGTCTATTTTCAGCTCTTCCATGTATCCATTTATAATCGCGCTAAAATCACGTTGGCTACCAAATTGGCTAAACCATTCTATTACTTTTTCAACAGGTCGCTTATCACTTAACATATATTCAAATTCAATATAATCCTCATCCTCAACCATTGTAAATTCACATTGCAACATCTTTACTCGACTATCATTCTCCAAGCCATACTTCACAATCGCCTCTGCCATTGCTTCAACATCTCTATCCACTAATAGCAAATGTGTAAATGAAAGTAACAATTTGCCTAAGTCCAAATCATTACATCTTCCTGCACCCAAAACAATTCCCCCGTTATTATCTGAGATAATCGAATCTGTTATGAAATTTGTTGTCTCTCTTCTATATTTACTCCATCTTTCATATCCATCCGGTATATTTTCAGAGGCAATTAGTTGCTTATAATATGACATAACCTATCCTTTACTTGTTTAAAATCTCTATCCTACACAGCATATTATATCAAATATGTACGCGTATTACCATTTGCTTTTACACATCTGACATTGTATACTATTATCACTTAGCAAGGTGTTTTCGAGCTTAGTGAGAATGCATACCTATACACTTAATGAGGTGTTTTCGAATTTAGTGTATATGGTATACTATTATCACTTAGCAAGGTGCGTGTTAACCCAACAATTTTGGAGGTATTTATGAAAAATATAGTATATTGCAAATGGACAAGCATTTGTGAAACAGGAATAGATAACGGCTTACAAAAAGCTGGATATAACATAACTCGTATAACTAAATTGTTAGATAGTGTTGATTATGATATGGAATACGGAAAATTGTTATCAGATACAATATCAAAAACGAAACCTGACTGCGTATTTTCCGTTAATTTCATTCCTATTATATCTAGAATATGCAACATACACAAAGTACCATATATATGCTGGATTGTTGATAGTCCCTGCTTCCAGCTATATTCAAATACCATTTCAAATCCATGCAACAATATATACATATTTGATAGAGATCTATATAACCAATTTTACCATAAGAATCCTGAAGGAATATTTCACCTACCATTGGCTTGCGATATAGATACATGGGATAGTATAAATGTAACCGACGAACATCACAAACTATACGATTGCGATATATCATTTGTTGGTTCTCTATACTCAGAAAAAACTAGATATAATAGCATAGAAAATATACCACCTTACATACAGGGCTATGTTGACGGATTAATTAATGCTCAATTAAATGTATTAGGATACAATTTCATTCCCGACAGCTTACCCGAAGAATTTGTTAAAGAATTCAAAAAATGTGCTAACTGGGTTCCATTAGCTGATGATTATGAGGAAAATGATTTAAGAATAATATCAGATACATATATAGGATATAAATGTACAGAGCAAGACAGAATAAGAACTTTAAATGCTCTTGCTAAATACTACAATGTAGATCTATATACCCTAAGTGATACTAGCACTCTTGAAAATGTTAATCTACGCGGCCCTGCTGATTCAAATAATATGATGCCACATATAATGAAATGTAGTAAGATTAACCTTAACATGACCAACAAGCCAATCAGTTCAGGCTTGCCACTTAGAATATTTGATATACTAGGAAGTGGCGGATTCTTAATAAGTAACTATCAACCTGAAATACCTGAATTATTTGAAATAGGTAAAGATATAGTCGTATATGAAAGCATTCCTGATTTAATTGAAAAAGTTGACTATTATCTACACAACGAAGAAGAACGATTAGAAATTGCAAAAAATGGACATGACAAAGTCGCTATGTACCATTCTTATGATATCAAATTAAAATATATGATTGAAGAAGCAACAAATAGAGGGTACTAATCAGTGCCTTCTATTTTTATTATATATATTACAAAGTGTGATTTCAATATTTTATAAGTTGTAACTTACAAATAGCATATTTTAATATTTTTATCAGTTATAACTTACAAATGCAAGATAAAAGCCGATATCATTTAAAATATCGACTTTCATATCATTCGTTAATTTTTATTTTTCTTCCATACTATATTTAGGATGCAATGTTGTTCCACTGATTTTACATGTTCTTTTTGGTATTAGCGGAAGATTTCCTTTATCAAAAACTGTTCTCCACCATTCCCATGCTAGTCCTGTACATTCACGTGCAAATATATGTATATTTTCACAATTTCCTTCTAGATATATTTCTGTAGAAAAGCGTGCTGTACGATCTTGAGAATTTCCATTCCAATTCTTTCTTGCCACTATTCTATTTCCATTATTATCATATGAAATTTCATCCCACGATACTCTAAATTGGGCAACATACGCACCTTCATGTATTAAAGTAATTGTACCTCCTGAATACTCTTTACTAGTAGTCTCTACATATTTTACCATATTTATTACTTTTGCATTTACATTATCTTTTAAGAAAATAGTATTATAAAAAATAGGATATCCTGGGTTTTTTCTACTATATTCTGAATTATTTTCAATTACTTCTTTTACTTTTTCAAGATTATTGCATTTTACAACACTAATATGCTCTTTTGCTCCTCCACCAAGTACAATAACTGTAAAGTTGGTATTTTTTAGTATTTCTTTATACTTCATATCTAAATCAGTACTTGCTCCATTCATAGCAGCCTTAAATGCAGCTTTTACACTAGTATCTTTGCTATTAGTTTCTAACTTTACATATATTTTTCTTCCATAAGCCACCTTATTAACAAGTGCTGGTGGATTCTTCTTATCTACGCCTTTTTTCACCAAATCATCCCATGATTGATTATCAGCAAATACATCTGAAGGATTTTTAGGCATTTCAGAAGACACAGTATAGAATATTTGTTGTAATTCTGCAACAAAAACAGAGGTATCATTCTTATAGATTGCTTCAAAATCTATACCAAGTTCCTTATCCAACTTATTTATATCAAAACCAAATTTTGCACTCATTTGCTGCTTACTATATATCATACTCTCTTTATATACAGTTCTTGCTACAATTTTATTTTTAGATGCGTATTTATCATTCCAAAGATTTACTCTTTCTTCTATTGCACTAGAAACATTTATGTAATCTGGAGAATTAACTATAAATTCAGCTTCCTTTTCCATGCCAGGAAGATCAATTCTAAACCTCATAGGTTTACGATTTGCAACTAATATATCTGGATTATTATCTAGCAATTTACTATTAGCTTTAATTAAAGAACCAGGGAAAGCTCTGTCTACAACTGATTCCACAATACCTATATCATAATTATTACTACTTAAATCCTTTTCTGTTCTTTCTATTACAATATATTTATTATTTTCTCTTTTTTCTTCAAAAGGCTTAAAGTTATCAAGCCCCATTTCTTTAGAAAGTAATATTTCATTTTCATCATATTTTAGTTCTAAAATTTTTTCATCTAATATATTCATAATATTTCGCTCCTTTTATTTTATAATATTTTATTAATTTATTCCTTGTTTAAACTCTTCCCATGTATGATTAGTTGTATTAAACACATATGGATTAGGACATATTTTTCCTGTCACATCATAATGACGTATAACTCTATCAGCTGGTATTTTATATTTTTGCATTAAATACTTTGTCAACTCTTGTGCCGCTTTTACAGTAGCATCTTCAAAATACCAATCTTTATCTTCTGCACCCAAATGAGTTTTATCCCTTTTACGGACACACATTTCAATTCCTAATGAGTTAGCATTACGACATTCCGAATGAACATATTTTTTCGCTCCACAATGCCATGCAATATTAGCATCTTCTACACTTTGCCATACATCTCCATTAAATCCTACAAAATAGTGAGCACTTGCGCCTACTTCTCTTGATGCATAATACTGACAGTTTGCTTGAGCATCTCCTAAAGCGCCTACATAGTGTATAACAATATATTTAACTCGCGAGGCTTGTCCCTTACTATAGTTATACTTACTTATTTTTTTACTAATGTTTATCATTATTCTATTCCTCCACTTCTTATATTTTATATAACTAATTCTCACTTTGCATTAGTGCCTTCTCTTATCCATCTAAGAATTGTACTATTATCAGCGGGACAATCTGGATTCTTATCTTCGCATAACGCCTTTACGATAATTTCCTTACTATATTGTTTTTGAGGAACAACAAAATTAGGAATAATTGAATGAATTTTTTTACAAGAATTATTTGTACATCTTACCTTAATAATTCTAATACTTATTTTTTCAAATTCTGAATTAATAACATTCCTTCTGTATGAGCTATGTACATATACTTTGCTCAAACAATTAGGACATAATAACTCTTTTGATTTTGACATTTCTTCAATTTTATCTAAAATCATAAATTCGTTATTAACGTATTCCGAACTGCCTACATCTAATACTCCAAAAATCATAACCATCCCTTCTCTTTTAAACTACAGTGTCAATACCAACATTGTCTTATTATCTTTAATTCGGGCCCTTTAATAAGATAATCTTATTTTATGCGTTTTTATATGTAGTATATAGGCATGTTATGTGAAATTTTGTAAATATGTATTTTATTACTATTAGGGATGGCTCTATAAATTTTCACATAACTTACATTTAAACATACCCTATTTTATTATTACTTTAGTGCACTGAATATTAATGAAAGGAGAAAGAAATATGGGTAGGTCCTATAAATATCAATACTACATAACTAACGACCGTTCTTTATGCTATTACAATGAAATGACTATGACAACAACTGATTTTGTATATAAACTTAAAGAATTGGGTATAAACACTTCTAAACGCTATATATGTATGTCCGAATATATGCCAACCGTTTCTTACGGAGGACAAATATATGAAATTACTTAATGTTTAAATGCTTTAACAAAAAGAACAGGCAACTATTACTCTGTTGCCCGTTCTTACATATTACTGTACAATATACGATAATTTTATTCTATAACTAAATAATCAATAAAATCCAAATAGGTCTAGCAAAATTACTAGACCTATTTTTCATGTATTATAAATTAACTTATATGAATTTTTCCTTTTCTATACAAAAAAATGTCTCCCCATGGGACACATCACTTGCACAATCCCTCTATTTCTCTACCATCACATAATAACTCAATCTACCACTACCTTCTACTCTAAGCTCTCCATCTTCGCAAAGCTCCTTAACCAATCCAAACGCTTTTGTTGTCTTAATATCCAATAATTCCTCTACTTCTTTACGTGTTATACAACCATTCTCTTCAACATACTCAAGAATCATTGCCTTCTGATGTCCAATACTATATCTCAATATTCTATTACCATACGGACTAGAATCCCTTACCTCTATTGTTGTAGTATAGATTTCATTCCTATTCGGTAGTGTTACCTTAAATGCTCCTTCTGCTGTTTCAAAAACAGGTTTTATGTCTGCTTCAGAATATAATTTTTGTATCTTACCTATGCCTGTTCCATAACTCTCAATTAATTTTATACGATATAATATAGCTGCCAAATTAGGATTCCTTGATTGTGATACTCCCATAAAGATTGCTTCCATAGATAGCCCTGAAACTAATCCTCCCAATGATACAAATTCAATCCTATCATTATATAAATTAATTAAGGTACTTCCACTAAAAGAATAATCCCTGTGTACAATACTATTTATTAAAGCCTCTCTTATGGCATCTTCAGGATAGTCAAAATTATCTATTCTGTTAAGTCCAGAAAATGTTGCCTTTACTTTATTATTCAAATTAATAAGATGATATACTTCTTCTAATTGCTTGAGTATTGAACCTGTAAATTCTTTTCTATCTCTAAATATTGCCTTATCTCCACCTTGAAATATAGCAACTTTTATACTATGCTCACACTGGTCCGATAACAACAGTGCTAGATTAGTATAGAGACCATCTTCTCCAATCATATCTAGAGTCTGCATCTGCACTGCACCACTTTCCAACGAACGTAATGACATTTCATGATTAAATGTCTCAAAAGTTAGTTCTTGATTCAGACTTCTTTCCTTTTCGTATGATTTCCCACTATTTTGAATAATCATTTCTCTTATGCCTTCATCACTAACTGGTATAGAGGCGCTTCCCTTACGAACATAAACACCTGTTGGTTTTAATCCCTTTTCTGTAAGATAATATGGTCGATTTGTTCCTGTCTGAACAGTTACTTCTACTATCTTTTTGCCGTCTCTCTCAATAGCTTTTATCTGAACAAAAGGCATAACATCTGGTTTTATAGAATCCTTTAGTGCACTAGCAACTTGAAGCATTACTTCATCTACATTCTCTAAACCAACTGTCACTCCATCATTACGAATTCCTATATATAGTGTGCCGCCTTCTGAATTTGCAAAAGCAATTACTTCTTTTTTTATGCTAGGTACATAGATTTCCTTAAATTCTATATCTAGATTTTCATATAGTTTCATTTCTTTCGCCTTCTTTCTTTTTCTATCTTTTAATAATTGTAGCAACAAAGAAAAGTCATGTCAATAGATATATCACCACAAAAAAAGTTTTCACAACCTAAGTCGTGAAAACTTTTCATTTAATATATTCTCGAAATTATCTGACTCTCATACTCATCATCAATTATATCTTCAACATTTTCTCCATCTCTAACCTCATTATTATACTTACCCCTAACTTCTGTCTTATGTCCCTTACCTCTTAGAAACCATTCATATTCAATATCAATATGACCTATATCTATTGCCCAATATCCTAGATTAGCCAGATCATATGCTAGTACTGTTGCTGTAGCACCAAGAGCAATTAGTATTAGTTTATCCTTACTTAATTTCTTAGCCTCATTAAGAATTTCGTCATATCTATCAAATGCATTCTCTGCTGGACATAATATTCTCTCAATACTATTAGCATTAGCGAATAAGTCATTACCAACACCTAGTCTACTTTTACACCCCTCAACAATTACAATATCTTCACTATTCCATATCTGCTTAATACGCTTAAATCTTTGTTTGGGCGCATCCGTATCATTATCGCTACATATTACATAAGGTCTTGTAAACCATGTATCTATATAAGTTTTATCTATATCAATAAGTTCCCTATGTCTCTTTCTAACCTCTGGTGTAATATACATTCTTATGTCATAAGCTCCTTGATGAGTATATCTATCAAGATTACCATAGATATCCATTAGACCTATTAAAACATTTTCATTTTTAGATTTTAATACTTCATATAATTTCTCTGCTAATCGAGGATTATCCTTTTGATATTTGGCTCTATGAACATTATCTATTAGTGCAAATTCTCCATCTCCAAATCTTGCTACACTTTTTCTAGCTTTTATGATTAAATCTACAGTCTCATCTACAGATAATATATTAGGAGCAAATAATTCTTCCTCACTACCCAACACTTCATATTTAATATTATTAATCGCTCTATCAAATGCAACTTGTGCTATAGATATATGTTCTATATCCTTTGCTATATTACCAAAGTTACTTACATCATTTGATAAATCATTTATTATTCCAATAATATTTTTATTTATTTTAGTTAACTCATTTATTTTATTATTAATTTTTATTATCTCATTGTTATTTATAGTATCACTATTATTGATTACAACATTACTAGCATTTGGTTTTATAATAGCTAATTCTACATTAAATATCTTACTATTAACACTGGATATACAAGATACTCCTAATAAATGTGCAAATGACATTATCCCCACATTATCAATAGACCTGTTAGTAATATAACAATCAACTTGCGCCAATATACTTCTATGGTCTTCAACTCGCCCTATATATAAGTTTACATAACAATTATCATCTTCATATTTATCAAATATAGCATTTAATATTGCTAATTTATCTTCCAATAATTCATCTTCTACCACATATAATAACAATTCATTATTAGTATCAGAAAATTCTTCTATATACTCTGATATTACCCTCTCATAGGTTGGATAGTCCTGCTCAAAATCAGGAATATAATAATAGATTTGACCTTCATCACTCTTAGGAATAGTATTAATATCAACCAGTCCAATACTTTCAATCTCTCTATCTGCTTCTTCCTCATATTCATTTATAAACGCATCAATATCTCCACCCATTAATAATTCTTGACTTGCAACAATTTTCTCATGTTGCCAATTCCACCATGCAATTTTCCTAAGAGCATCTATTTGATGTTGCTCGAATCTATAACCTATTATCTTTGCTGGATTCCCTCCAACAATAGCATACGGTGGCACATCTTTTGTTACAAATGCTCCAGCAGCTACTACAGCACCATCCCATATTGTAACGCCACTCATAATAGTTGCATCACGACCAACCCAACAATCATTACCAATTATAATTGCACCTTTACGCACTATATTTTCAGGCTCCCTATATTCAATTCCGCTTACTCTTCCTTGTGTTACCCTCTTATAATCATGATTTAAATCAATAATAAAATTAACATTATGAGCAACTGAAGTATATCTTCCTATTTGAAGGCTATATATGTCACTATCTATAAAATTGCAGTCTAAAGTAGTCTCCATAATATAGCTATCTCTACCGATAGATATTAGCGGAAACTCTTTTCCTTGGTTAAACATATCCTTATATATTATTGTATCCTCATTTATACTATACTCTGCAATATTAATCTTAGATAACATTTCTTCTCTCCTCGTATAACCCAGATTGGTATTTATATATTTATCTTAATTGTTTTGCATACTTCCTCACAAATTCGTATTGCTTCTTTTGGACAATTAGCCTGAGTAATTACAAAACCTACTCGATCTATACTACTTTTAATCTTTACCGCCTTTTCTCCTACACCCCAAACAATGCTTACCTGTTTTACACCATTTATTGACTTTGCCTTTTCTATTCCTTCAATACTTTTAATCGTTCCTTCTTCTGTCTTAAAATACCTAATTGCAGAACCCATATTAAACTTTTGCTCTAAATCAGGCAACTCTCCAAGTGCAATACGAATACAAGATTCTACTAAATCTATTCCTGTAGAAAACGGAACAAGATGTGAGGTGATGTTATCTCCACCTAGACGTGCACCTATTTCTACAATCTTTGGACCTTCCTTAGTAACTTTAATTTCTGTATGGGACGGTCCATTTTGTATCCCTATTGAATCCACTGCAAAACTTGCTATTTCTGATATTTTTTTCTTAGTTTCTTCTGATAATAATGATGGCTCACTATGTCCCATCTCTACAAAATACGGTGCACCAGTAGTTAACTTGTCCGTAATTTGTATTACATGACAAACACCATCTACACTGATTGTCTCAACACTCACTTCTGGTCCTTCCATGTATTCCTCAACCACAATACTTCCACTTCTGGAATATTCCTTGCTATAATCAAATGCCCTAATTATTGATTCTGTATCTTCCAAATCTGAAAGTAAACTTACTCCTCGACTCCCCGAATTATCAGCAGGTTTTACAATATATTTTGTGTTAAAAAGACTAACAGTTTTTAAATATTCTTCCTTAGTATCAACCTTATAAAACTTAGGCACTGGCACTCCATGTTCTTTTAGACACTGTCGCATAACTGCTTTATCTGTGGCATTTAATGCTGTCTGTTCTGTTATTCCAATCAGTCCCATTTCCTTTGCAACAACAGCTATTGTACGCATAGGCATATCACTTGCAAGTGTCATAATTCCATTAATTTCATGTTTCATTGCTGCTTCAAGAACATTTTCCGTGTCTATAGTGCTAATAATTTCGCTTATGATTCCTTCTTCCTTAAAACCTACTGCCTCTGGATTCATATCTACAGCAATTACCTGCAACCCCATTTTCTTTGCTTTCTGTATTGCAGGAAGTTGCAAAATACTAGCACCTAAAATCATAATTTTTTTCATTATATATATCGCTCCTCCTGCTTTGCAATTATGGTTCATACAACTCATTCTTAATACTTGAACAGTTCTTTAAATTTTTCTTTATCTAAATCTTTCTTGTAATCAATCATCATAGTTTTAAAGTCAGCATATGCAGGCACATATCCAAAGTCTCTCTTAGCCTTTTCCACACTAAACAAATATGATGGTGTACTATTCTTAACTTCTGGTTTATATATAATCTTAGATTTACTTTCTTCAGATTGTGCGAATAATTCTGCAATAACTTCTGCCTGTTCTTGTAATGTCACTCCTCTACCAGAAGTAACATTATAAAGTCCATAGGTTTTATCACTATTCATCGCCAAATAAAAAGCATTAGCAACATCCTTTATATAAACAACATCCCTACTTAAATCTTTGTTTCCAAAAATAGTAATATCTTCACCTGCACTAGCATTATCAATAAAAATTTGCAATCCTGATTTTACATATGTTCCATTAATAAATAAAGATCCATGAGGTCCTACTCCATATACTGGTGGAAATCTAAAAACTGCATTATTCATACCATGTTGTTGATTGTAATATTCCATAATATCGCATGCTGCATTTTTTGATATAACATATGCTGCATGATCGCCAACATACTTAAAACCTCTTGGTTCTTCTTCTGTTAGTGCCCTGTCTCCAGACCAAGAATCAAATACATCTGAATAAGAAGTTGTAGAAATCACTCTTTTTATTCCATTCCTTCTACAATACTCAAGGATATTAATAGTTCCAATAGTATTAATGCGGAAATAATTTGCAGCATTTTCTTCTTCATCTAAATTAACAGGGGCATTTGCTGGCAAAAGTCCAGCCAAAAGAATTACACAATCAATATCTGCAGTTGGTAGTTTTTCAAGGTCAGCCTCATTTTCAAGATCAAGATTTTCATATTTGACCCCCATTGCTTCATAATGTTCACGAAACTTGTTATTTCTTCCAGTAACAAGCACTTCGCATCCCTTCTTAATAAGCTCTTCTACCGTATATACTCCAATAAAACTAGATGCACCTATAACAACAACCATATTAATCTCTCCATTCTTCAATAAACATCATATTAATTATCTCTTTAGCTATTCTTTCTGCGCCATATCCATCAACAGTGCTACTCATTTTAATACTATATTTTTTTCTTTCCTCAAAATTATATATTAATTTTTTTAACCCTACCAGTATTTGATTAGCCAACTTATGGTTATTTCTAGCATCTCCTACACTCACCATAAGTCCTCTATTTCCAAATTCATTTATTGCTTTAATTTGATTATCTGCAATTCCAAAACAAATTGTAGGCACCCCACAGGTGCATAATTCCCACAAAGTCGTTCCACCAGCTGATATAGCAATATCACATTTACTCATAATCTCAGACATATTGTTTATATTTTCATATAATATAATGTTATCTCTATTTTCCACTTGTACTCTTATGTTATCTATATAATCATTAAATTTACTAGAAATTATATGAAATCTTATTGATTCCAGTTCTTCATCTAATAGGATACTATTAATAATATTTCCCAGTATATTATATTGGTCTGCACCACCTGCTGTTATTAACACATCTTTCACTTTTTCATTTATATTTACTATAGTTTTTTTAAATTCAGCTCTTAATGGTACATATTCAAACCCTAACAACAACTTTGTATTAGTATTTTTATATAATGAATCAAAATCATATTTAAAATGGTCAATTGAATAATTAATCAGCATATTGATATCATATTTAACATATTCCGTACCAATATAAGCAATCCTTGTATATTTATTAAGAGTGTTTATATATTCTTCTGATGCATAATATGAATCAACTAGTAATTTCTCTATATTCTCTTTCTCAATTAACGTTTTCATTATATCTATTTCTTGATCAAGATTTTTCCAGTTACTATTAATACATATAGTATTAAACCCCTTACTCTGTAATATTTCTTCTGGATATTTATCTGCAATTATAAATACACATTTTTCGCCTAGTTTTTCAAGCTCTATAGCAATAGTCATACATCTCATAATATGACCAGTAGCTATTATTGAATTAGCATCAACTCTTATATGAACCATCTTATTATCTCCAAGTTATATTAATGTTTTATCATGTTAACAATCTTCTTAACCTGCTCTATTACATAATACTGCTCCTCATTACTTAACATCGGATGAATCGGTAATGTAATACAATTATTATAAAAATCCTCTGCATTAGAACACACTATATCCTTGTATCCATTATTTTGATAATAAGGAAACTTATATACAGGAATATAATGTACATTTACTCCTACTCCTGCTTCTCTTAATTTCAAGAACACTTCTTTTCTATCAATACCTTTAAGCTTTATCATATACAAATGCCACCCACTTCTACTTTCTGCTAGTTGATATGGTATTTGTATTTTATCTATATCCTTAAACGCCTCATTATACTTTGCCGCAACGTCTCTTCTTTTCTCAATAAAAGAATCCAATTTCTTCATTTGTGAAACTCCTAGCGCACAAGAAATATCTGTAATCCTATAGTTATATCCTAATTCTAATTGCTCATAATACCAAGGTCCTTCATTAAAACACATTATATTTTCATCTCTTGTAATACCATGTGTACTAAATAATCTTAATTTGTTATATAGTTCCTTATCATTAGTTATAACCATTCCACCCTCTCCAGTTGTTATTGGTTTAACTGGATGAAAGCTAAAACAAGTCATATCTGATAAAGTGCCTATCTTCTTATCTTTATATTCTGCTCCTAATGCATGGGCTGCATCTTCAATAACAATAAGATTATGTTTATCTGCAATAGCATGTATTCTATTCATATCACATGGCTGTCCTGTATAATGAACTGGAATTATTGCTTTTGTTTTATCAGTTATCTTACGCTCTATATCATCAGGGTCTATATTATATGTTTTCTTATCTATATCTGCAAATACTGGTTTGCCACCACAATATAATACACAGTTTGAGGATGCCGCAAATGTAATAGGACTTGTAATTACCTCATCATCCTTAGTTATTCCTGCAGCAAGGCAAGCTATATGTAATGCTGCTGTTCCATTTGCAACTGCAACTGCATATTTAGCTCCTGTATATTCACATACTTTTTTTTCAAATTCAGTTACCATAGGACCTGTTGTTAAATAATCTGACTTCAACACCTCTATAACTGCATTAATATCATCTTCATCTATAAATTGTCTACCATATGGTATATTCATGGTTACCCTCCAGCTTTTAATCAATTATATCCCAAGTAATAGGAGTTCCTTTATCTACACTTTTTCTAAATTTCTTACCTAATATTTCCTCATAATACATAGTGTGCAATCCATACCCTGGTCTAATAGATTTTATATTATCAACAGTAATTATTTCTCCTTCTTTTACATCCTTTACAACATATAAAGACCTAGATTTTAATCTAGTTTTCTCCTGTTTATCTGTTAATGAATATATTGAATTCCCTAATGCCTTCTCTAAATTTCTAACTTGTTTAATCATATCCTTAAATTCGTGCATTTCCATTGAAAATCCACCATCTGGACCACCATCACTTCTTTTTATAGTTACATGCTTTTCTATTACCTTTGCGCCTAATGCTACTGCTCCCAACGCTACTTCCGAACCAAATGTATGATCAGATATCCCTACAATACAATCAAATGCATTAGCCATATTAGGTATATTATTCAAATTCACATCTTCATAAGGGCAAGGATATTCAGAAGTGCACTTTAACAATATTATCTTATTGTTACCCGCTTCTTTACAAGTTTCAACCGCTCTTTCTATATCTTCTAGATGTGCAATTCCTGTCGAAATCATTATTGGTTTCCCAGTTAAAGCTGTTTTACGAATAAGCGGAATATCTCTTATTTCTGGTGCTGCTATCTTATATGCTGGCATATTTATACTTTCCATAAAATCAACAGCAGTAAAATCAAAGGGCGATGAAAAACATGCCAATCCTAAACTATTGGCATATTCTTGTAAATCGCCCTGCCACTCCCATGGAGTATATGCTTTTTGATACAAAGAATATAATGTTTCACCTTCCCACAAGCCACCCTTTTGAGCTTGGAAGTGCTCGTTACTACAATCAATTGTAATTGTATCCGCTGTATATGTCTGTAATTTAATTGCATCTGCCCCTGATTCAGCAACACCTTTAATTATTTTTTTAGCTCTATCATAATCCATTAAATGATTAGCTGACATTTCTCCAATTATATAAACAGAATTACTATTACTAATTATTTTATCTTCTATCTTAATTTCATTTATCATATTAAAATTACCTCTATTAATAATTATTCTTTTTCATATATTTATATTTTATCTCAGCTAACATCCAATCTTCTTCATTATCAATATCCTGAACTTCCATTTCTGATATAATTAGTGGCATTTTAACTTTATCCTCTTCACTCTTATTTAAAAATGAATATATATCCATCATATAAAACTGTCCACAATCATGATAGTAAGGTTCTAAATCTTGAGATCTTGACAATCTATATTCAGGATATTTATATTGTAATGTTTTAATGTTATCAGCATCATCTATAATATAACAACGCTGTGGCGGAAATGAATATCTTACAACAGGTGTAACTGCATCACATTTATTATTAATCATCAGATTATAAGCATTTATTAATTTATCTGCTGTTACAAATGGTGCTGTAGGATAAATACAACATGCATAATCAAATTCTTTTCCAATATCTTTATATTTTGTAAATACTTCTGACAATACATCATTAGTTGTTGCATAATCATTAGAAGTCTCTTCACTTCTAATAAATGGCACTTTAGCACCTGCATTAACTGATATCTTTGCTATTTCCGCATCATCAGTGGAAACCATAACCTCATCAAATATTCCAGATTCTAGAGCTGCTTTAATGGAATATTCTATTATAGGTCTTCCGCAAAACTCTTTTATATTTTTTCTAGGTATTCTTTTACTACCCCCGCGGGCAGTTATTATAGCTATGCTACTCATTAGTTCACCACCATTATAATTTACTATTTTTCATCTCTTGTAGCTTGTCCTGCATTTCTTCTATAGTAAGCCACTCTGTATTCTTATCTGAACTATATTCAAATTCTGGTATTACTTTTTTGCCACCTTGAAGTATCTTATCTTCACTCCACCAATTAAAATGTGGATATATAATATAATGACTATCATACTCATAAGTTGTCATAGAATCTTCTCTTGTAATCATTACTTCATGAAGTTTCTCACCTTCTCTTATTCCTACCTCAGGCATTGTACATTCAGGTAACATAGCTTGAGCTAAGTCTGTAATCTTAAACGATGGTATTTTTGAAATAAATGTTTCACCACCTTTAGCATCTGCTAATGCTTTAATTACAAGCTGAACTCCCTCATCTAAACTAATCCAAAATCTTGTCATCCTATAATCTGTAATAGGCAGTTCCTTTCCGCCTGATTCTAATATATTTTCAAAAAATGGTATAACTGAACCCCTGCTACCTGCAACATTTCCATATCTTACTATAGAAAAGCATACATCCTTTTCTCCTGCATAAGAATTGGCTGCTATAAATAACTTATCTGACACTAACTTAGTACCTCCATATAAGTTAATAGGATTAACTGCCTTATCCGTAGATAACGCAACAACTTTCTTAACACCACAATCCAAAGCCGCATCTACTATATTCATAGCTCCATCAATATTGGTCTTCACTGCTTCCATTGGATTATATTCACAAGTAGGTACTTGTTTAAGTGCCGCTGCATGTATAACATAATCAACACCATCAAAAGCTCTATATAATCTTTCTTTATCTCTAACGTCGCCAATAAAAAATCTTAGCCTATCTGATAGGGGATGATTTTTGTACTTATTTTGCATTATAAATTGCTTATATTCATCTCTTGAGTATATAATTATTTTTTTAGGTTCATAATGTTGAAAAACATAATCTATAAATTGATTTCCAAAAGAACCCGTTCCACCTGTTACTAATATAACCTTATCATTTAGCATATTATAATATCCTCTCAATTTATTAATAGGTATCTTGTTTAATTATACCTCATATTATCTGCACATACCATTATATTATATCTCTAATCTTATCTTGTACTTTTTCTATCATCGCATCCCACATAGGTATTACCTTTGCTTCTGTCTCCAATAATTTATTATAGTATTTTATTATCTTTTCATACAATCTTATTGTTTCATCTAACGGATTATCATGAGAATCATATATATCATCAGTCATTTCAAGTTCTTCCTCAAGCGACGACTCCACAAAGAAAAATGCCTCATAAGATTCCTCTATTAATTTGTTACTCTTAAATATACTTTTCTCAATATTATCTAAGTCTCTATTAGTATAAGTACCTCTTTTTATAAGAGTTACACCTCTACTCATATCACTAACAGCCTCTGATAATATTCTCTTTATCTTTTTAAAATTATCCTTACTCTTTATATAATCTTGTATAATGGATTTTTTGACATCATCATTGAAGGTCTCTCCTACACCATTAATAATAGCCGTAACATCATATTCATTTATACAATAGTTATCTACAACTTCTTTAAGTGTCATGATAATACTGCCCTTAAATTTAGCTCCACCTTCTGTAGCATCTATAACCTCTATCTTATCTGATAAATGTTCTATTTGCATATTGTACCATTTAACATATTCATAGAAATCAGGAGTGGTATATGCTGTACCACCATATATATCTTCAACTTCAATCATATTTTTAGGTATATTACTATCATTGTATCCTTCTTCCCCTGCATGATGCTTATTACCTGATGTTGCCAAATCTTGTCCAATTAATACAACTCTGCTAAACTCCCAATACACCGCCAAATAGAAAGCAAAAGTCGCAACCGAACCCCCTACTGGAAATGCAGGAACATAGCTTCCATATTTTTTAAATATATCTGTATTATAAAGTTCATAAGAAGTTCCGTATATCATTTTGCTTCCGCCTTCAACTCTATTAATTGCATTAATATTGGAATTAGGGCTAATTACTAAAGGAATATCTTTAAGTCTATCATCATCAAACATGTGAACAGGCTTTCTTGGATCAATAGTGCACACCATATCTGGTTCTATACCTTGATTAAGCAAATATATAGCAGCTCTATCTACAGCTATAATCAAAGCCTTATTCTTTGCTTCTTTTAAATAATGCACATTTTTCTCTAAAGAAGGTCCTGCTGCTACTACTATAGCTGGCATATCCTTTGGAAATTTATTTAGAAAGTCATAAGAAGACGTAGCAAAAGGAAGATGCACTAAGGATTCTATAGAATTCTTTAGTGTATCTTCTGCAAATTCTATTATAGTATTACGTTCTGCTGATTTTGTTCTCAGTATATCGTTACATAAACCATTAAACCATTTTTCATTATTATTAAATAATTTATCATACTTAGACAATGTATATATGAATAATAATTTCCAATTACTATATGAAAATGCATCATTTAACCATATATTAAGTTTATTCGAATTATATCCTTCTACAAATATATGTATTTTCCCATTATTTAATATATCTGTTAAATCATAATTTTCTAATACATGCTTGAAGATTTCTGGTGAAGGTTCGTAAAATATATACGCGGCTTTACTATCTTCCATATTCATAAGTTCTCTAGCTAATGTTCCATTACCAAATCCAACAAATGCTAGCTTACTTCTAGGATCCATATCCTTACACTTTTCAATTATCCTTAAAGCTTCTGCTCTAGGGCTATATATACTATTCATATAATATATTTTATTATCAATGTGTAATTCTATATATTGTCCCTCTATCTTAGCATCATATGTAAAGACACTTATATCCTTGCTATATTCTGTATAATTAATTATTCCCTCATACAGGTCTTTATTATTCTCTCTAATACATTCTATATTTCTATCAAAGTATGACATATTATATCCCCTTACATATATTTATCTATAACATCCACTAATTCATATTTTATAACATCACCTAATAATATAGGGTCATCCGATTGCATTGCCTCAAGTATCTTCTGTAATATCTGTGTGTACTCTAACATTTTAATATTGTCGATTATACTACTTCCTATATTCGCCAAATACGGAAGGTATTCATTTAACATTCCAACACCCTCACTATATCCATCATTATATAATATATCTATTATATCATTTAATCCATTTATTAACACTCTCGTTTCCATATATCCTCCCGCACAAATATATTTTTATACAAATAAAGCTGGCCAAATGGCCAGCGATATTTGCAATAATACTTATAATTATTGAAGTAATGATAATACGCCTTGGTTAGACTGGTTAGCTTGTGCAAGCATTGATTGTGCAGCTTGTTGCAAGATATTACTCTTAGAGTAGTTAACCATCTCTTCAGCCATATCTGTATCACGGATACGAGACTCTGCTGTTTGAAGGTTCTCTGAGTAGTTCTTTAAGTTATTAACAGTATACTCAAGTCTGTTTTGTACAGCACCTAATTT
>JAVBSS010000040.1:0-75822 GCA_031556525.1 Lachnospiraceae bacterium | reverse complement strand
TTCTGGTACATTAACTTTTTCTCTCATAAAATAACACCCTTTCATTATTTATATTTAGATATGAAATAACATATATGTAACTTTCTTCAAAAAAAAGGTGTTCTCAAAATGAGAACACCTTTGTCCCGTCGAATTCATATTTACTATCGATAGATATAAGATACTCTATTTTTTTTAAAAAAGCAAGCACTTTTTTTACTTCTTGCTAAAACAAACTATTTGTACTCGAAAACTTTATTTTATTATCTCGTTACAATATTTGTCAATTCTTCACCTAGCTCTACTGCTCTCGCATTCTCTAGTGTTACTTCTGCTATGGCTTGCATTGCATCCTTTGTAAAAAATGCCTGATGTGAAGTTAATACTACATTATTATAGCTAGTTAGTTTAATCAAATGGTCATCCGATATAAAGTCATTAGATTTATCTTCAAAGAAATACTCATCTTCCTCTTCGTATACATCTAAACCAACACCTAAAAATTTTCTATTAGAAAGACCTTCTAGTAAATCTTCTGTATCAATTAATGCACCCCTAGAAGTATTTACTAATATAACCCCTTCTTTCATTATACTTATGCTTTGTTTATTAATAATATGTTTTGTTTCTTTTGTTAACGGGCAATGAAGTGTTATAACATCTGATTCCTTTAACAATTCATCAAAGGTCACATATTTAACATCTAGATTACTATTAGGATAAGGATCATAAGCTAATATATTCATCTTAAATCCCTTCAATATATCAATCATTATTTGACCAATCTTACCCGTTCCAATAACACCAACTGTTTTTCCTACCAAATCCATTCCCATTAATCCATTAATATTGAAGTTAAAATCTCTTGTTCTCACATATGCCCTGTGAATCTGTCTATTTACAGTTATTATTAAACCCATTGCATATTCAGCCACTGCCTCTGGAGAATAACTTGGTACCCTAAGTACATCTATCTTACCCTCTGCTGTCTTCAAGTCTACATTATTAAATCCTGCACATCGAAGCAATATTGCCTTCACTCCATATTCAGCCAATTTATCAATTACTTCTTTATTGCAGTCATCGTTTACAAATATGCACACTGCATCATAGTCCTTTGCTAGTATGGCAGTATCTTCATCTAATCTAACTTCAATAAATTTTATCGTAAATCCCGCTTCTTTTCCTAATGGTTCAAAATACACTTTGTCATACGGTTTTGTATCATAGAATGCTATTTTCATAATATACCTTCTTTCATCATAGTAATAGGCTTATGTTTCTTATATATTATTCTACTCTTATTATTAATTATACATTTACTCCTTAAGAACTTTAGTGACATATGCTACCGTTTCTCTAATTGACAACCCCTCAGTCTCCACTGTAATATCTGCATATTTTTCATATAGAGGTGTTCTCTCTTCATATAATTCTGTAAGTGTTTGGTTCTCTCTAATAGAAACTCCTCTACTCGCCAAATCACCTAATCTATCCTCTATTTCGGCATAATTAAGTTTTATGTAAACCACCTTGCCAATTGATTTTAAATGTTCCATGGCTTCTTCACCATATATAACACTTCCACCTGTTGCAACAACCGAATTTGTAACATTTATACTTGCATTAATCTCATTTTCAATTTCATTAAATCTATCTAGTCCCTCTTCTTCAATAATCTGACTAAGTAATCTATTTTCTTTCTCTTGAATTAACAAATCCGAATCTATAAACCTATAACCTAATGCTTTTGCCAATACTACTCCGACTGTACTTTTGCCACAACTAGGCATTCCTATTAGAATAATATTATTCATACCACTACCTTCTCTCTATAAATTGTTAAAAATATGGAGCGTCCTTAGACGCTCCTAATATTAATTAATCGTTATAAAATTTGTTTTTGGCACCTGATTTAAATATATCAGTACTTTTTTCTGATAAACGTAATACAACTAATTCTTTCACTCCTGATTTCTCTATAACAAAACCATAAGTGTTATCATCTATATTGCCATCTGTGAAATTATGTGTAGTCTTTATCTTACCTTGAGTAAGTTCTCCATCTATTCTTGGCGAATTATATTTAGCTATATAATTTATCTCTTCAAGTTTAAATGAATACTTGTTTTTTCTAGTTGCTTTGTTATATATAATAGCTACATCTACATCCCCATTAGTAATTATATATTCAAACTCAACATTTCTCTTAGACATAGTTATAACTAATATCACTACTGCTATTATTACTACACTAACCCCAAATCCTGACACAAAAAGAGCCATACTAATTCCTATTAATATCAATAGTATTGATAATGAAAATAAAATATTACTAACCAATCCCGGCTTTCCTTTTACCAAATCCTCTGAATAAGTATCTCTCATATCGTCATTCCTTTCGCCTTGCTTTGCTTTATCTATTTATTTAGATAAATATTCATCAATCGCTTTAGCTGCTGTTTTACCAGCACCCATAGCTAATATAACTGTTGCTGCACCTGTTACTGTGTCTCCACCAGCATATACGCCATCTTTACTTGTCTTCATTGTATCTTCATCAACAATGATACCACCCCAACGTTGTACATCTAGACCTGGAGTTGTTTGACGAATAAGTGGGTTAGGACTTTGTCCTATAGCAATAACTACAGTATCAACATCTATTACATAATTAGAACCTTCAACTGCAACTGGAGAACGTCTACCCGACGCATCTGCTTCACCAAGCTCTTGCTTGATTACTTCCATACCAGTTACCCATCCATCTTCACCAATAATAGCTGCTGGATTATTAAGAAGTTTAAATATAACTCCTTCTTCTTTTGCATGATGTACTTCTTCTGCTCTTGCTGGAAGTTCATCCTCACCACGTCTATATACTATATATACATTCTCTGCACCTAATCTCTTAGCTGTTCTAGCTGCATCCATGGCAACATTACCAGCTCCTACTACAGCCACATTTTTACCAATCTTAACTGGTGTTGGCTTGTTAGGGAAATCATATGCTTTCATTAAATTAACACGTGTTAAAAATTCATTTGCTGAATATACTCCTAATAAATTCTCGCCTGGAATATTTAAGAATCTTGGAAGACCAGCTCCACTACCTACAAATACAGCACCGTAGCCTTGCTCCATTAATTCGTCAATTGTTATAGAACGTCCTACAATAACATTCTTCTCAATCTTAACGCCTAATTTCTCAACTGTCTCTATTTCTTTTGCAACTAATGCCTTTGGTAAACGGAATTCTGGAATACCATAGCTAAGTACACCGCCAGCTTTATGAAGTGCTTCAAATACAGTTACTTCGTAACCTTTTTTGATAAGTTCTCCTGCACAAGTAATACCAGCAGGGCCTGAACCTACTACAGCCACTTTCTTGCCATTCTTCTCAATCTCTACATTTGATGACGCCGCATTTGCCATATGATAATCTGCAACAAATCTCTCTAATCTACCAATAGCAACTGCCTCTCCTTTAATAGCACGAACGCATTTACCTTCACATTGGTTTTCTTGAGGACATACTCTACCACAAATAGCAGGTAAGGCATTCTCACTTGTAATTATCTCATATGCTGCTTCAAAATCTCCTTCAGCAACTTTATCTATAAATCCTGGAATAGGAACATTTACTGGACAACCATCCATACAAGGTTTCTTAGGACAGTTAAGGCACCTTGTTGCCTCTTCCATAGCCATTTCTTTTGTATATCCTAGAGTAACTTCCTCGAAGTTTTTGTTACGAACATTAGGATCTTGCTCTGGCATCGCAATCTTTGTCAAACTCATATTTTTTCCCATTGTTCTTACTCCCCTCTTCCTATTCTACAATTATGCTCTTCTTCTTTGAACATTGTTTGTCTCTTCATGCACTCATCAAAATCAACTAAGAATCCGTCAAAGTCTGGACCATCAACACAAGCAAATTTAGTTTCTCCGCCTACAGTTACACGGCAACCGCCACACATACCTGTACCATCAATCATAATTGGATTAAGTGATACTGCTGTTTTAATATCATGCTCTTTTGTTAATTTAACAACATTCTTCATCATAATAAGTGGTCCAATAGCAATAACTTCATCTATTGTATCACCGTTAGTAATTAAATCCTCTAATACATTAGTAACAAATCCCTTTGTTCCTAAACTTCCATCATCTGTAGCAATGTATACATTGTCACAGAATTCTTTAAATTTATCTGCTAATATTACGTATTCTGAGCTTCTTCCACCAATAATAACATCAACCTTAACTCCCATTTCATGAAGTTTTCTAAGTTGTGGATATAGCGGTGCAGCACCAACACCACCTGCAACACCTACTACATGATTTACTTCGTGTAATGGTGCAGGTTGCCCTAAAGGTCCTACAAAATCTTCTACGGAATCGCCTACGCTAAGTTTACTTAATAATTCTGTCGAATATCCTACTACTTGATAAATAATAGTAACTGTTTCTTTTTCTCTGTCATAATCCGCGATTGTAAGTGGAACTCTCTCTCCATCTTCATCAACGCGTACAATAATAAATTGACCAGCCTCACATTTAGCTGCAACATAAGGAGCATGAATCTCCATAAGTTCTACGGAACTATTAAGAGTTTCTTTACTTACTATTTTGTACATAATATAACCTACTTTCTTATCCTAATTGCATACATGTGCTATTATACATTGTAATTGTTCAATATAAAAGCATTTTTTTATTTTTTTATTGATATTCCATAATTTAACGCTATAATTCAGTTCTATTCTACTCACTTTTGGTATCTGCCCCAATTGAAAATGGTATTAACTTATAATAAAAATAATTTTTTCCACCATACTCTGCAATAAAATACTTATTATTATCGACTGAATTTTTAACTTCCTCTACTGCTTGTTGGTAATCACTAACATTATGTTCACTTAACATGGATAGAGTCGAATAAGTAGTAGAATATTGTTCTTCTATTAATCCATATTTACCTACATATATATCTGAAGTAGCAAGATCAAGATTTGTTGAATTATATATATTTGCAGTTTTTTTATACTTTCCAATTATTCCACTAATTTCTTGTTTTCTAAACTTTAAATCTAAATCACTATTTTCATCTATTTCACATTTTGCTGCAATAACCATGCCACTTTCATTTTCTATTAACAATGTATGTTTTTCAGAGTTATCATATTTTATTAATGTTATATACCAAACATCACATGTATACTTATTAAAATAACTGTCTGAGTATCTATACAATTTTATAGATGGACTATACCAATTATTATAAGTACTAACAACTTTCGTAGGATAAAAACCTGTATTATATAATACACTCATTCCCTTTTCAGCCATATCAACTACTTGAGAAAATGTTTTGTCACTTTGTGAAATGTCAATTATCTCAACGTTACTTTCCCATTGATTACAAGCTAGTTTTAGGCGTTCATAAAGTTTCAATTGGGTATCTGCTGCCCCACGATAGTAATATGCATTATTATCTACAACAACTTTATCTAACATATTCTTTTCTTTAGTTTTAAGCATTACTCCTGGCATAAATGTACTAATAATAACCACTAAAACAACTAATATATAAATCAATCTATTATTTTTCATAATTAACCTCCTTAATAGGAAGTATTATAGACATGGTGGTTCCAACATTTAATTCACTATCTATAGATAGTTTTCCACCATGTATATCTAGTATTAATAAAGCAAGACTCAATCCTAATCCAGCTCCACCTTCACTTCTAGATCTTGACTTATCAACCATATAAAACGCTTCTGTTACTTTATCAAAATCTTCTTTAGGAAAACCTATACCTTTATCAATAATATTAAAACGATACATATTTCCTTCTATATAACCAACCATCTTTATTGTCGAACCTTCTTTAGATGCTTTTCTTGCGTTATCAATAATATTAACAAATACTGTTTTTAGCAGCTCCCTATCTCCTGAGATAATGCTTTCTTCAATATCTGTAGATAATATAATATTTGCTTTTTCTAACATAGGTGTAACACTTATTTTTATATTTTCAGCAATACTTAGTGTATTAATATCTTTCTCTTCTATCTCGTGTCTTCCTAATAATAGTATATCAAACAGCTTCATCGACATATTTTCAAGTCTCTTTCCTTCACCAAATATATAATTTGCCGCCATAAATCTATCTTCTCTATTTAGCTCTTTTGAACGAAGCATATCTGCGTAACCTATAATAGCTGTAAGAGGGGTCTTAACTTCATGAGTAAAGTTAGCAACAAAATCTTCTCGTTGTCTTGCTGCATCCGTTAGTTCTTTAACTCTATCTTCTACTGCTTCTGCCATTATATCAAACTTCTTTGACAATTCTCCAATCTCATCATTAGTATATATATTGGTTTTACTTGAGTAATCTCCATCCGCAATCTTAGCTGCTTGCTTATTTAATTTATCAATAGGTTTAGTTAAAATATGTGTTGTTATAAATAATGCCACGCAACAAATAATTAGTGCCGCAACTATTAATATTTGGTAATATGTTCTTTGTAATCTATTTTGTTCATATACATCTGTTAGTTCATCTACATTCACAATATATAATGTTTGATCTTTAGCTTTAACTATACTTGCTACATATATATAGTAACCTCTGCCATCTTTTCTAATTACATATTGTTTTTTATCAATCTCAAGATAATCCAATATCTTATCATCTACTATAGGATTATCAAAATTCGAGTATATAACTTCTCTTTCTGTATTGAGAAAATAAAATAAGGCACCTGTACCTTGCATATTATTTGCAATATCATTACCCATCTCTGCTACTGTATTTAAAGAAGTAAAGTCTTCATTCAATACCATATTAATTACCTGTGCTTCTACATTAGCCTTTAATAATTGATTACCTTCCATTGCCGTACGAATCTGGGCATTCAAAGAAATGTTATAGCTATTGTCCATAAGGAAATAGCCTATAACACCAAAGAATATGCTTATAAGCATTATATTTATTATTACTACCTTCAGTTTAAAGCTCATATAAACCTCGTTATTATTAATTTATCTCTAATCTGTATCCATATCTATATATTGTCTTTAGATATTTTTCTAAACCTAACTTCTTACGTATTCTTTGAATATATACATCTAGTGTTCTAGTATCTCCATCTGGTTCCATTCCCCATGCTAACTCATATATCTTATCTCTAAAAAGTGATATGTTTTTATTCTTAGCGAGCAATACAACTAACTCATATTCTTTAGGTGTTAATTCAACTAGTTCTTCATTTTTGTATATCATATGATTATTCATATCTATTTTTATATCTAAGATATTTATTAGTTCTTCTGTCTTATTGTATCTTCTTAATACAACTTTAACTCTTGCCAATAATTCAACTATCTCAAACGGCTTAACTATATAATCTTCCGCACCTAATTCTAATCCCTTTACTCTATCTTGAATCTGTCCCATTGCAGTTAAGAATATAACCGGAATATTCATCGGCTTAATATAATCTAACAACTCATATCCATTAACTTTGGGAAGCATTATATCTAATAATACCAAATCATAAGTATTCTCTTCTAACAAATCTGCTGCCACCATTCCATCAAGTGCACAAGTGCAGTCATATCCAGCATCTTTTAAATTCATCTCAATCAATTTAGAAATAGGTTTCTCATCCTCAACAATTAATATTTTTATCATTCTTATCCCCAGCCCATCTTTTTGCTAATTTATAAATTTCTACACTATTTATTATACAATAAAATCTATAATAATTGTAAATTTTGTTTAGATTTATTATAGATTCTATTTACAATTTATATAGATTTCGATATTACTATAAACTTAAGGTTTACTATGTCTTTTATCCTCAGGAGGAAATTCACATGAAAGTTAAATGTATATATAAAATATTAGGTCTATTACTAATTATTGCTATATTAATAATGTTAATTATAATCATTGCATTTAAGACTAATGAATCTAGAAACATCGATACTTCTAGCAGTTCTAATACAAAAGAACTTAACTTTACTATAGAAGATTCCAAAGTCCTTACCTTTGCTAGATTTGAAGCAACTGTAGAAGGTTCTGATACCGATTCCATTCCTGTTGTTACATTAAGAAGAGATGACATTACTACTGATGATATTACATTCTTTGCAGATACTTTCTATGATAATTCTGATTATCATAACCAACTACCAATAGATGAATACTCAGTTAGTGACCTAGATAATATTATAGATAAATATTATGCCTACATAGATAAAGTGGATACTAGCAAAGACATATCTGCCGATTTAAGAAACCTCAGCGAAGATCAAATAATTTCTATCATCAATGAAGATATTGATTTTGCTATTAATTTGAGATCAACTGCTCCTGATAATAATAATTATCAGCGTAATATTGCATATACCCCTCTTAATGGTGGTAACAATTATACTATAAGTCCTAACCGCTTTACCTATGAAGTAATTTCTACTTGCTCATATGGCGTGGATTCTGAACAAGAGATATGCTATCTAGAAGGAACTCGCAATAACCTTCCTTACTACTTACAATTTTCTAAATCAGATTTAACAGGCTCAACTTTTATGAAAATAAAGATGAACTCACCAGATACCATTGTGTGGAAAGATTATACTAGCGATGAAGTAAGTTATCACTATCACTATAATTCTTTGCCACCTATATTTACAAACTATACTCCTGAAGAAAATGATTGTATCTATAGCAAGGAAGAAGCCATTGCACTATGCGATAATCTGTTAGAAGAATTAACTATTAATAATATGAAACCAATAAATGTAAGTGACTTATATGTAACTGCTGCCCTAACTCCATATTCAGCTGCAGTGGACAAAGGAACATGTGGTTACTATATATCATATGGCAAGGTTGTAGATAACAAGTCAGTTAACTATTCTAATTATCATACTGAATCTCCAGCTGACTTATGTTTTGATAGAGATGAAGATGGGAATATATTAGATACATCAAATATTGAATACGGTAATGAAGTATTGAATTTTGCAGTAATGGACTGTGGCATTGTGTACATGGACTACTACTTTCCTACTAATATAGAAGAGATTTCTTCGGCGTATCCTCCTCTTCTATCATTTGATGATATTTTATCAGTATTTGAGGACGACATTATAACTAATTATGAAAACTATATAAGCGAAGTAGGCGAATCAGAATCCCTACGTAATGCTGAACGAGAACGTTTTTCTAAACTTAACACAATTATAACAAAAGTAAAATTAGGATTAGCTAGAGTTACCATCGATTCACAAAATGGCGAATACTCTTTAATCCCTGTATGGAGCTTCTATATAGAAGATTCAGATAGTGCAAGTATTACTATAAATGCTATTGATGGTAGCTTCATCGATACTAGTACAGGCTATGTAATGGAATAGGGGGTACAACATGAAAAAATCTTACAAGACATTAACAATAATATTAATATTTGTTCTACTTATAATAGCTATAATTTTTATACTATTAAAACTTACCTCTTCTTCTGATGAGGATATTACTGAAATTGATAATACAACAACCGATTGGTTAGAGACTACTATAGACGATAATGAAGGAAATACTTTTGTTAGAATTGAAGCTGATGTGATAGGACAAGATACTGATGCTTTTCCAGTGGTTACTTTACGTAGAGATGATTTTACAACTGATAGTATAAAGGTATATGCTGATGCTTTTTTCGATAACTCTAACTATCATAATCAACCCTTTATAGATGAATATACAGTTGATGAGATAGACGAGATTATTGACAGATGCAACAGATATAAAAACGAACTAATCGAAAATAGACCTGCTAGTATGTATGACTCAGAATTCGATAGTGTTATTGATATTATTAATTCTGATATTGATTCCTATACAACAGTTAGACATAGTGCGCCTACTGAAACTGAATTAAGGTGTGATACGGAATATTTACCTTATCTCTCCGATTTCCAACAGTACCTAATGTATTATACTGATACCAACATGACAGAATTGTACGGGGATGATTTTGATAGCTCTTACATGTCTTGCGACTTACTCGGTAAATATAATAACCTTCCATATAGATTATCTTTTGGCAAAGACTGTATCTCACAAGCAACTACTCTATCAATCTCTCTAGACGATAAGGATGCTCTTGTATGGGGTGATTATGCAAATTATCAAGTATCATATGATTCTTTTACCGGTCAGATTACAGATAATTCTACATCTAGTAAAGTTAATAATACTTGTACTTACTCTGAAGAAGACGCTATTCTTCTATGTAATAATATGATTAACAAATTAAATATTTCTGATATGTCAGTAATTGCTGTAATTGACCTTCAAACTACTGCTTATATAAGCCCATATGCCAATACACATATTTCTTCATTTGGAAATTGTGGCTACTCCATAATATATGGTAAAACAGTAAATGATAAGTCAATGAACTATGATTTCAACCGTACTGGTAGCCCTATGCTAATATACTTGGATACAGATGGTGATGGCATAGAAGAATTACAACCAGGATATGAAACTCTATCATTTATAGTTATGGACTGTGGTATTCTATCAATGGATTATGATTATCCTACAGCTATTGATTCAATCTCTTCCGAATCTACCCCACTTCTATCTTTTGATGCTATTATGTCAATATTTAAAAGTGAAATGAATGCTAACTACGGAAATATAAATGCTTATAAAATTAAAAATAACAATATTGTTATAACTAAGATTCAATTAGGACTTACTAGAGTTACTGTTGATGGTGGTAACGGGGAATACACTTTAATTCCAGTATGGGATTTCTATACTAGTGACTATATGATTTTACTTACAATCAATGCTATTGATGGTAGCATTATTGATAATAACACAGGGTACATAAAAGAATAACACCCAAAAAGGAAAACACAATGAAAAAAGAAATTAAGATTATTATTGTATCAGTAATTATTATAATATTAGCAGCTATAGCTGCAATATTTATAATTAGCAAGAAGGAAAACACTAACACCTCAATAAACAATAGCAACTATACTCATATAGTAGATACTATTGAAGATAGTAAAGGTACTACTTTTGCTAAAATAGATGCAGACGTTATAGGCAGCGATACTGATTCTTTTTCTACTACAGAACTTGTTGCATTTGACTTTACTGTTGAGGATGCAAAGAATTATGCCAATATTTTATTTGATAATTCTGATTATACATACCAGCGTTTATTTTATGGACATACAGAATCTGATTGTCTTAATATTATTGATTGTCTTAATAACGAAAAAAAGCAAGCAATGAACACTCCTCCAGAAACTATGTCATCTGAGGAATATTCAGATTATTTAATAGGTATAGATAACTCCATCCAGTTCTATACAACACTTATAGAATCAAATATAAAAGATGATTCTTTAACTGAAAATCCATTATATCTTCCTGAGATAACTGACTCACCTAATATTATTGATCCTAATTCAACAGAGGTTAATAAATATTGTTCTTTCTCTGGTACATATAATAACATTCCTTATAACTTGACATTTGTACAACATTTAGTAACACTATCGACTTCTATAACTTTTGAAATGGAATCATATAATACCCCTGTATGGGGTGACTATACTCTAAATCAAGTATCATATGATTATATGTCAATACAAGATAATAATATATCTAGCTCGAATAATACTAATCAATGCAAATATAGTAAAGAAGATGCCATTTTTTTATGTAATAATATGTTAAGTCAGCTAGGTATTACAGATATGGATGTAATTACTACTGTTAACCTAGAAACTACTATCAATGACCAAGAAGATTTTATTATCCAAAACATACTTAACAAGGGAACTTGTGGTTACTATATTTCCTATGGTAAAAAAATAAATGATAAAAGCATTAACTATTCTTCATATCATGTATATGGTTCATATGATACATTTGCTGGTGACGGTTGTGGTACTGACAATAAGTGCGACATAAATAGCCTTGTTAGAGGACAAGAAACTTTATATTTTATAGTAATGGACTCTGGAATTATTTCTATGACTTATAATTTTCCGACTGTTATTGATAATATTTCAACAGCTACAACACCGTTATTATCATTTGATGTTATTATGTCTGTGTTTGATAAGGAAATGCAAAAAGAATTTGGCAGTACAGCTTTCTACAAAGCTCCTGCTAATAATGTTGTAATAACTACAATTAAGCTAGGACTAGCTCGAGTAACTATTGATGCTAAAGAAGGTCAATATACATTGATTCCCGTGTGGGATTTTTATACAGACGATTATAACAATGTAGACATAACTATAAACGCTATTGATGGCAGCATTATCGATAGTTATACAGGATATATAAAAGAATAACATTTTAGGGGGGAAACAACATGAAAAAGGAAATTAAAATTACTATTTTAGCAGCAGTTATTATTATACTGACTACTGCAACAGCTATATTTATGATTAACAAAAAAGAGGACTCTAATGATAGAGAAATTAATACTGATTCAGATTCAACTCATGTAGTAGATACTATTGAAGATGAAATTGATATTACTTTTGCCCGAATCGATGCGGATGTTTTAGGTAGCGATACTGCTTCTTATCCTACTACTGAGCTTATTAAATATGACTTTTCTACTGATGATGCTAAGAATTACGCTACCATTTTATTTGACAATTCCGAATACAAATATGAACGTTTATTCTTCGGTGCTACATCATCAGAATCTGCTCTCGCTATTGAGACCCTCTCAGATGAAAAAAAACAATTGATGGAGAATCCTCCAGAACATATGACATCCGAAGATATTGACAATCAAATTGCATATATTGATGAATCTATCCAATTTCACAGAGACCTTATAGAATCATCTAGCGCAGATACCGATTTAACTGATGATCCTCAATATCTCCCTAGCATCTCTGATTCATCAGAATCTATTGATCCAGACTCAACAGATGTTAGCAAACATTGTGCATTTTCTGGTACATATAATAATCTCCCTTATCTCCTAGGATTCACTAAACATATGATAACAGAGTCAACCTCTATGTCATTTACTCTAGCTGATAATAGCACTCCTGTATGGGGGGAGTACACTCTTGATCAATTATCACTTGAGACTATGTTTTCTGAATACAATAACATGACTACATCAGACGACAACAACCTATGTACATATAGCAAGGAAGATGCTGCTCTACTATGTAATAATATGATAAACAGCTTAAATATTACCGACATGGCTATAATTAATATCGTTCCCATTGAAACCAGTGTAATTAAATATGAAAATGATGTTCAGATAATTGCTGATAGAGGAACTTGTGGCTACTGTATAGTATACGGTAAGAAAACAAATGATATATCTTTAAACTATTCTTCTTATCAACTTCAGACCTCAGGCGATTTTTTTGATGGTGAATATTGTGATTTAAAAACACTTACTAGAGGACCAGAGACACTAATCTTTAGGGTAATGGATTGTGGCATAATATCTATGAATTATGATTTACCTACTATTATTGATAGTGTATCTACAGATTCAACACCACTACTATCATTCGATGTTATTATGTCTGTATTTCAGAGTGAAATGCAAAAAGATTACGGTAATATAAAGTTTTATAAGACCCCTGCAAACAATATTGTTATAAGCAAAATTAAACTCGGTTTGGCTAGAGTTACAACTGATGCAAAAGAAGGAACTTATACTCTAATACCTGTATGGGATTTCTACATTGATGACTACAAAAATGTAGGTATAACAATAAATGCTATTGATGGTAGCCGAATTGACCCTTATACAGGGTACATATCAGAATAGCAAAACTATAACCCAAAAAGGAGAACTTTTCATGAAAAAACAATTAACTATAGGTATTTTATTTTCATTATGCTTATTATCAGGTTGTTCTAAAAACAATGGAAATATTGATGGTAGTACTAGTGACCATATTATAAAAGAAGTTATAGGCGCTAACGGGCAAGTGGTTGCTAATATAGATGCTGACATTATCAGACCTGAGGTCAAAGATATTCCCGTTGCTAACATTAAACCATATGAATTTACTAATGATGATATCAAAAAAACTGCCACTACTATATATGGTGATTCTGACTATTACAAATTACTAACACCTACCGAATTATCTGTTAGTCAATTAAATGATGCTATTGCTGAATACGAATTAAAAATCACTGAATTGGAGGAATTATATGGTGATAGTGATAAGATTTCCCCTGTTGCTTGTAGCGACAGAATATTCTATTACGATACTAAAATTGCTGAGTTAACTGAATTTCTTGAAGATGCTCCACAAGAAGTAGATACTTCTCCTGAACTAGAATTTTATGATATTACATCTACCGTATTGAATTATTATTATTATGATATTAATCAATGGCAAAACAGTTCTTCTGAATCACTCGAAGGCTGCTACTTACAAGGTACTTACAATAATATACCTTGTAGTGTAAAATTTTGCACAAACAAATCTCTTTATTTAAATATGGATATAACAGATATCCCGGTTTGGAAAAATTACACTTACAAAGAACTTAGCATCGAACCCGTTTACAATAATTACTATACCATTGATAATACTGATAAAATAAATGACTGTAAAATTTCTGTTGATCAAGCTATTGATATGTGCAATAGCTTGTTAACTGACTTAGAAATATCTGACATGGAAATAATGGTAATATATCATCTTCCTGTTACAGCCTACGAAACATCTCCTTACGGGCATAAATATCGTGACAGCATTGAAAGTGGTCTTTGTGGCTATGAAATATACTACGGCAAATCCGTTAATTCAGTTAACTCTAACATGGTTACTTATGATAGTCCAACAAACATGTATTACGGAAAAAGTTCCGACAATCTCGTATTCTATCCTGAAGAACTAGTCTTTACTGTTATGGACTCTGGCATTACCTCAATGCATTATTATAATCCAACAGTTATAGACGATATTTCTACATCAAGTACTACCCTTTTAGATTTCGGACAAATACTAGATTTATCTGACATATATCTACCCGATATCTATGGAGATAAAGTAAGTGGTGCTCAACCTATTAATATAACTTCAATTCAATTAGGATTATGCCGAGTTGTTAACGATTCAGATTCTTCTGATATTTCACTTATTCCAGTATGGAATTTTTACGAAAAACTTAGCTATAACTCTGTACTAACAATTAATGCTATTGATGGTAGTCGAATCAACACCTATACAGGATGTGTTATTGAATAATGCTCAATCACACAAATTATTAACAATATATTTTACAGGAGGTTTATTATGACAAAAAAATTAACTATCGGTTTCTTAATTTCATTATGTCTACTATCAGGGTGTACTAAGACTGATAATATAGATGGTACAACTAGCACGAATACCGAACATCTCACAAGAAATATTCTTGATGCTGACGGTAAAATTATAGCTAATATAGATGCTGATATTATCTATCCATCAATTAAAGATATTCCTGTTGCTACTCTTAAGACATATGAATTCACTAATGATGATATTAAAAGAATTGCTACTACTATATACGGTGATTCCGACTACTATAAATTGCCAGAGGTTAGCGAGTACTCAGCAAGTGCTCTTAATGAAGCAATTACCTTGTATAACGAAAAGCTAGATGACCTTAATCAATTATATAACGAAAACAAAATCGGCTTAAATTCAGATTATTATAACTATCACCTTATAGATTATGCAAATCAGATTAGTGAATATACTTACT
Organism: Lachnospiraceae bacterium; assembly: GCA_031556525.1. Lineage (GTDB taxonomy): Bacteria > Bacillota > Clostridia > Lachnospirales > Lachnospiraceae > JAVBSN01. The sequence continues at coordinate 60,031 of JAVBSS010000040.1, read as the reverse complement.
ACCTTGCAAAAGCTCCTACAGAGGTTGACACCGCTCCAACCTTAGAATTTTATGATGTTAGCTTAGATACATGGACAGCATCATATAATGAAGAATTTATGGCAGAGGAATTTACATTTATATCATCAAATATAATGCAAAAGTGCAATTTGACAGGCACTTATAACGCCATGCCTTGTATTATAGAATTTTTCAGTACTTCTGATCTTTATATAAACATGAACGCAGATAATACTCCTGTGTGGAAAGATTATACCTATGCAGAAATTAGTTTCGATGACTCTTATGATAATTACTACGAATATTATGATTCTAACAATCCAAATCTAGAAAATGAATGTATACTTTCTAAGGATCAAGCTATCGAATTATGCGACAACATAGTAACAGACTTTCAGTTATCTAACATGGAAGTATTAGACATATATAATATACCAGTCAAGGCTCATAAAATCTCTTCGATGGGACATCAATACGACGAATATATTGAGAAAGGTTACTGCGGCTATGAGATATCTTACGGTAAATCTATTAATTCCGCTAACACCAATATGGTTACTTATAACGGTGTTGTTGATATGTTTTACGGAGTAACTGAAGATGAATTAGCAAACGTATCTGATCCTGAAAGCCTAACTTTTGTAGTTATGGATTGTGGTATTATTTCTATATCTTATACAGCTCCAACCGTTTTAGAAGACATATCTTCTACCAATACTGCTATTCTAGATTTTGATACCGTCCTTAACCTAGCCGATGTATATTTCCCTAATATATATGCGGACATTAAAGGAACTGGGTATCAACATGAATTTGATATAACAAGAATTCAATTCGGTTTAACCCGAATTACCAACGATACAGACAACTCAGATTTTTCACTTGTACCAGTATGGACTTTTTATGAGGACGGCAACTTTAATCCTATACTAACCATTAATGCTATTGATGGTAGTAGTCTTAATGCTTGTACTGGCACTGTATTAGAATAATATATTATTAAAAGGAAGGGGATTTCCATGAGAAAATACTACTTAAACAAACATTATCTTATAGGAGGGCTTATTGTACTTTCTTTATGCACATTTACTGGTTGCAATACTAATGCAGAGAACGATAATACAATTAACACTACTGATCAATCACATATAGAAACTGAATTAACTAACGGAGACGGCACTACTATTGCCACAATAAATGCTGATGTAACTATTCCAGAGTATAATAGTTATAGTGTTGCAACTATTAGTAAATATGAATTTACTAATAGTGAAATCAAACGAATTGCTGATGCTCTATTTGACAATTCTGAATATTATAGAACATTAACTGAGGAAGAATATTCTGCTGATCAACTTAATGCAGAGATTGATAAGTGGAATCTAGGCCTTAATGATGCAAACCAATTGTACAACGATGGATTAATCAATGATGATACGTACGAATATATTAATTATAATTATGCTAGTTATATTGAAGATTTATCTACTCTACTATCCTCTGCTCCTCTAGAAGTAGATAATAATCCCATTTGTGAACTTACTACCATAACTCACATTTCTCAAGCTTACAGTATTGATTCTGAAGGTAATGAGTCTGTTAGTGATTATACCTACACTACTACAGAATGTGACCTAGAAGGCACCTATAATGGTAACCCATGCTATCTTAGTATTGATATTAACCCATTCGGAGATCATTCTGATATTAATACTAATATTATGTATATACATTTAGATTCAACTGACCAAATAGTATGGAAAAACTATACTTTAAAAGAAGTAGATACTGGTTTAATTAAATACAAAAACTTTATATCAGTTAACCCTGATATAGAAAATCAATGTAAATATTCTACTAGCCAAGCTATTGATATATGCAACAATTTTCTTGAATCCTTAGGCATATCTGATATGGCGCCTATGGATATTTGCAATCTTCCTGTTACCGCATACAATACTTCTTCTAGTGGTTTTCACTATGGTTCTTCTATTGATAGTGGATATTGTGGCTATGAATTATACTACGGAAAATCTATTAATGATATAACAGCCAACCTTTCACTATATTCAACTGGTGATTTTGGATTTTCTATGTCTGCAGAAGAAGCTACTCAAACTGTAAGCGGTCACGAATCAATTATATTAACAGTTATGGACTCTGGTCTTATATCAATGCGATATTATAGTCCTACAGTTGTGGAAGATGTAACTTCTACAGATACTCCTATTTTAGAATTTGATACTATAATGGATTTATCAGATTCATATTTCTTAGATATATCTCTAGATGAAAAAACCAAATTATCTCGTGTCAAACCTATTAAAATATCTAAGGTTGAATTCGGCCTTGTTAGAGTTGTCAATGAAGATAACGCTTCAACTTTTTCATTAGTTCCTGCGTGGGAATTTTATGAAGATAATACATTCGCTGGATCTGACACTTATCCTACTCCTATGTTAACAATTAATGCTATAGATGGTAGTAGAATAAATAGTTTTACAAGTAGATCAATAAAATAAATATATTTCGAGAAGGAAAATATTATGAGAAAACAATTAACTATAGGATTAATAATTTTATTATGTGTTCTATCTGGTTGTACTAAGGATAGACAAGATATTACTTCTACTAATACAACTAAAGAGCATCTTACAAGAGAAGTTACTGATGCCAAGGAATATATTATAGCTAATATAGATGCTGATGTTATCTATCCCGACGCTACAGATCTTCCTGTTGTTACTCTTAAAAAGATTGATTTTACTAGTGAGGATATCAAAAAAATGGTTAATATTTTCTATGGTAATTCTGAATACCATAGGGCATTAGATCCTTGTGAATATTCTGTTGAACAACTACATGATGCTATTACAGAATATGAATTAGATCTTGAGGAAATAGAACAATTATATAATGATAATGATATCGATATTAATAATTATATGTCCTATCTTTCAACTTGCAATTATGAACTAGCATCTCTTAACGAACATCTAAAAGATGCGCCTACAGAAGTTGATACCTCAACTATACTAGATTTTTATGACCGTACAATAGATTACTACACTTTCTCTTATGACGAAGAAGATAATATAGAGTATATATCAGACGTTAACACTTCTACATCTACAGTGTGTAACCTAGAAGGCACTTACAATTCTATGCCTTGTAGTATAGAGTTTTGGGACAAATCAGGTCTTTACATAAGAATGGATGCATCTGATACTCTAGTATGGAAAAGCTATACTAACAAAGAAGTTGAATATAACTACGACGAGCTTTATCATAGCTATAATTCCATTGATTCTAGTATAGAAAATGAATGTGTTTATTCCACTGAACAAGCTATAAATATGTGCAATGACATAATAAAGGAATTAGGACTATCAGATATGAGCGTAATGGATATACGCCACACTCCTCTTAATGCTTACGAAATATCCCCTAGAGGTTATCGGTATGGTGACCCTATTGATACTGGCTATTGTGGTTACGAATTGTACTATGGCAGATCAGTTAATAATGTTAATCAAAATATGTATATCAGTGGTGGTAGCCTATATACTTCAATAATTAGCAAGATGGACGATGATGATTTTAAGAATCTTCCTAGCTTAGAAGGACTTTATTTTACTATTACAGACGCAGGCATTATATCTATGACATATTATAATCCATCAACTATACAAGACATCACTTCTACTAATACTACTATATTAGATATAGATACAATTATAAGTTTAGCTGATATCTATTTACCTATTGCTTATGATGAATCAGCGGGATATTGCAGAGAAACATTTAATATAACTCAGATTCAATTAGGCTTAATGGAAGTTCCTAGTCGTTCTAGTGATTCTGACACTACACTAATCCCTGTATGGGATTTCTATACAGATAATGAGTATATTTCTGTATTAACAATTAATGCAATTGACGGAAATAGACTTAATCGAGTTACAGGTGCTGTTGCTAACTAATATACAATCCGGAGGATTACTTATGAAACTAACAAAAACTTATATGATGACAACTCTACTATGCTCTCTATGCTTATTTTCGGGATGCTCCACATCTGTTAACGAAGCTGAGACTAATGAGATCAATAGCACTACTGATGCCCTACATATCTCTAGAGAGGTTTCCGACAAAGAAGGCTACGTTATTGCAAACATAGATGCTGAGGTCGTATATCCAACAACGAATGATATTCCTGTTGCAACTATTATCGAACATCAATTTGACAGCAACGATATCGCACAATTTGCAAACGGCATATATGGAAATTCTGAATACCACAAATTATTAGATGATAGTGAGTACTCCCTAGACCAAATAGCTGATGCTATTGAAAGCACTAATCTACTTGTTAATGATCTTGATGAATTGTATAATCATGAATCCATTGATTATAACCGTTATATAGACGAACTTTACTCTTGTAATTCTCGTATTGGCAAACTTAACTACTATGCCACTTCTGCATCTAGCGAAGTGAATGACACACCAGTTCTAGATTTTTACGAAGTAAGATTTCCTTTTTTTGATATGAATGACTCATATTTTTATAATCCTGATACCGACAACCTTGTTGTCACAAACGAAGGTACTGAAACTAAATGCCAACTTGTTGGTACTTATAATAATTCAACTTGCACATTACTTTTCAATAATGAAAACAAATTCAAATTAAATGTAGATCCTGCAGATACCCCTGTATGGAAAGACTACACCTATAACCAAATTGAATTCGGTTTAATTGAAGATAGACATTTTCTTTCTTTTAATAATAATACAAAAAATGAATGCTCTTATTCAACTGAGCAATCAATAAACTTATGCGACGGTATGTTAAAAAGTCTTGGCATAAATAATATGTCCCCTATGGATATGAGTCATCTTTCTGTTAAAGCCTTTGATGTATCTCCTACAGGATATCAATATGGCACTCTTATTGATACTGGTTACTGTGGTTATCAGATATATTATGGGAAAACTGTTAATTCAATTGACACTAACTTAACAAGTACGATTGCTACTGGTGACTACTCAACTATATACGATAAAGGTGCTGGAAATGTATATGGTTCAGAATATATTATATTTACAGTTATGGACTCTGGCATTATATCTATGGTATACAACTGCCCGACGGAGATAACTAATATTACATCATCTGATACTGCTATCTTAGATTTTGATTCTATACTAACTTTTGCTGATAGCTACCTATTAGAACTATATTCTGAAGGTAATTTAGGCAACCGTTCCCTTAATGTATCTAGAGTACAATTTGGACTAGCTAGAACTGCTAACACTATATATGATGACCAATTTACTTTGATTCCAGTATGGACTTTCTACGACGGCAATTCATTCATACCTGTATTAGTTATAAATGCTATTGATGGTACTCAGATGAATGTATTTTCAGGCGTAAGCATGAATTAATAATTAGGAGGATAAAATATTATGAAGAAATTTCATCTAAAACCTAACTATTTTGTGGGAGCATTTCTTATTCTTTCATTATGTACATTTACAGGATGTTCAACCAGTGCTACTGATGATATTACTGAGATAGATACAGATAGTGCAACACATATAGAAAAGGAAATAACTAATGGTGACGGCAATACTATTGCCAAGATAAATGCAGATATCACATTGATAGAATATGATAACTACTCCGTTGCTACTACTAAAAAATATGAGTTTAATAGCACAAATATTAAAACTCTTGCCGACTCATTTTTTGATAATTCCAAGTGTTATAAAAAATTAAATTATCAAGAATATTCTATTGATATGCTTAATGATGAGCTTGAGAAATCCAACCTATCTATCCAAGATGCCGAGCAATTATATAACGATGGATTACTTGATTACGACTCTTACTGGTGGGCTGACTTTGATAAGAAGCATTATATTGACGAATTAAATGATTTACTTCTTACAGCGCCTAGGGAACCAAACAATGACCCTGTATATGAGATTGCCGACAATTCATACACCTATCCATCTTACTATATAGATGAAAATGGCGATGAACAAGTTGAATATATTACTAATCCAGATACAAGTTGTAAGCTTGAAGGAACTTATAATGATACACCTTGTACTCTATACTTTTACATTTCTCCAGATACAATTCACAATGAAAGTATGGGGGTAAATATGGATAAGCAAGATGAGTTAGCGTGGAAAAATTATACTTACAATCAGATTAATCTAGATAGAGATAAGTACAAAAACTTTGCATCAGTCAATCCTGATATAGATAATCAATGTACTTATTCTTCTAGCCAAGCTATTGATATATGCGATGAGTTTCTTGCTTCACTAAATATATCTGATATGGCACCAATGGATATACAAAATCTTTCAGTTAGCGCATATAACATATCTACTACTGGCATACAATACGGTGCCGCTATAGATACCGGATACTGTGGTTATAAAATATACTACGGTAAGTCTATTAATAATATAAATACAAATCTTTCATTATATGCAACTGGCAGCTTTAGTTATATGACAACTCCTGATGAACGAAACATTACTGGTCATGAATCAATTATATTTACTGTTATGGATTCTGGAATTATATCAATGCACTATCTTAATCCTAACGTTGTGGAAGATATTACTTCTAACAATACTCCAATCCTAGAATTTGATACCATAATGGAATTAGCCGATTCTTATCTCCTAGATGCATTTCTAGATGAAAAAGAAAGAAGTTCTAGAGTATCTCCATTTCATATAACTAAGATTGAATTCGGATTAGCTAGAATTATAAATGTTCAGGATGATACTACTTATACCCTAGTTCCTGTGTGGGATTTTTATGAGGATAATACTTTAGGTAGCTACGACTCATATCCTACGCCTGTACTAACCATTAACGCTATTGACGGCAGCAGAATTAATCTCTTTACTAGCCAGACTGTAAAATAAAAATATTTTTTAGGGAGGACTTATTGTGAAAAAACACTTAACCGCAATATTTATATTATCAATAGGACTATTAGTAGGTTGTTCTAATAATTCACAAGATATAACAACTACTGATTCCAAGCCAGAACATATTACAATGGATATTGTTAATGCTGAGGGTAATATTGTAGTCAATATAGATTCAGATGTTATCTACTCTGAGTCTAATGACATTGCTGTCGTTACTACAAATAGGTACGAATTTACCAATGATGATATTATTCGCATTGCGGATGGTCTCTATGATAACTCCGAGTACTCTTCTTCCCTAACAACTGGCGATATTAGAATAACAAAGGATATATATTTTGACCTTATCGATGATGAGAACAAAAAGATAGAAGATTTAGAAAATCTATATAACAACAATAAAATTGACTCTGACTACTATAATCAAGAATTACTTAACTGCCAATATTATATTGTTGCTCTCACAGAATGTATTGATAGTGCACCTGAAGATGCTAACTTGTCCACTACGCCTACATTTGAAGATATAACCTATCGCTATGCTCAATTCGACTTTGATGAAAACAGGGAACTTATAGTAAGCTACGAATCATATACCTTTGAAGGTTGTTGCACTGAGGGATTATATAATAGCATGCCTTGTAAGTTAAACTTCTGGCCGCACATAATTCGATTAGAATTATACGATATGGATAAATTCGTTTGGAAAACCTATTTATATGATGCTATTAGCATAGGTGAGATGTCCTATGACTGCTACGTGTCTAACAATCCAAACATTGAAAATGACTGTGTATATTCAGTTAATGATGCAACCGAACTATGCAATAACTTATTAGAACAAGTAGGTATTAGCAATATGGCTCCTATGGATATATGTAATATCCCTGTTACTGCCTATAACACTTCTCCTACTGGATATCAGTACGGAAAAACTATTGATACTGGTTATTGCGGTTATAAGATATATTATGGTAAATCTATTAATTCAGTTAATTATAACCTAACTACCCTTATAACTGGCGGTGCCAATCCGTCTCTTTTCGAGGTAACCGACGCAAACACACTTTACGGTGATGAATATATAATATTTACTGTTATGGATTCGGGTATTATATCGATGGAATATCAAGCTCCTACTTCTATTGAAGATATCACTACAGATGTTACCATTTTGGATCTGGATTCCATACTAAGTTATGCTGATACATACCTAGCCGAGACTTACAGTGATAGATCTGCCTCTTCTGCTCCACTTAATGTTACCAAGATTCAATTCGGACTAGCTAGATCATCTAATAGCTTAGATACAGATACTTTTACATTAATACCTGTATGGGATTTCTATTATGATGATAGCTTTAATCCAATAATAACTATTAATGCTATTGACGGTAGCAAAATCGATAGATATTCTGGATTAACCGTAGAATAAAACACAAACTTTTAGGAGACTATTATGAGAAAATATATTTTCAAAACTACTACTATTACAATAAGTCTTATTACATTATTAATTACTACTTCATGTAATACTAATTCAAACAATACAGATAAAGAAGATGTATCTAACAGTAATATATCTGACACTCACATCGAAACTACCTTTACTAATTCTGATGGAGAAGTCTTTGTAAATATTGATGCTGATGTAATATCTAATAACACTACAGCCCTACCTGTTGCAACCATTAAACGCCATGACATAGAGTCAAGTGATATTGAAACTATGGCAACATCTTTATTTGATAATGGAGAATTTCATAATATACAATTTATAAAAGAGGATATATATGGAGCATATGCTATAGAATACTTCCATACCGAGGACCTTCAAACAAGTGACGCACTCTTTTCACATGACCCTATGCTTTCTGACATATATACTGATGTTGATATAGAGTCTTGTTATCTTGCTGGAACTTATAATACCCTTCCTTGTAAAATGCTATTTCAAAAATATGATGAAACCTTTTGCAACGCAACTAATCTAACAATATCTATTGATGCCTCTGGGCAACTAGCTTGGGGCAATTACACCTTAGATCAATTAGATTATTCCGTCCTTTCTGATAATTCCTCTAGTTTTAATGATATATCTATTCAAACTAACAATAAATGCTCATACTCTATCGATGATGCTGTACGTTTATGTAATGATATGGTTAATACCCTAGGTATTACTGATATGGCTGCTTCTAGATATTGTGACTTATTAACTACTGCTTATACATCACCTGTATCTGATGATCTTACAAATAATACCGTTATAGAAGCTAGTAACTGTGGTTATAGAATATATTATGAAAAATCAATAAATAATGTTAATGCATTTTCACCAATTTCTCCTTGTGACAATTCATTCCGCCCATGGTTTACATCTAAAGATGGTATAGCACAATATGAATACAATTATGAATGTTTAATATTTACTGTACTTGATTGCGGTATTGTTACTATGGAATATGGCAATCCAGTAGATATAATAGATATTACTAGTGATTCTGCTCCTCTTTTGGACTTCGATTCTTTAATAAATATTGCCGATTTAGCATTTAATACAATATATGGTAATGATGCTACTTATACTACTACTAATAGCCGTATAAATATATCTTCTATTAGATTAGATTTTATGAGGGTAGCTGTGGATAATGAAGAAGATTCTTACACCCTAATACCTGTATGGAATTTTATCGAAAATAATTCTTCTAGAATAACACTTACCTTAAATGCTATTGATGGAAATATAGTTCACATTCCTTCTGATTCTATTATTGTATATTAAGAAAATTTAAAGATTTGTAATATATACTCTACTTATATTAAATACTTAAGGGGGCTCATTTTATGAGAAAACAAATCTTTAAAACATCTGTAATTACAATAAGTCTTATTAGCGTATTACTATTGTCTGGTTGTGATTCTAATCCGTCCAATACTAGTAATAGCAATTCAACAGAAGATCCTATGGAATCTGGTCACCTACAAACAACTATTGAAAATCAAGAAGGGCAAACTTTTGTAAACATCGATGCAAATATAATTGGTGATGATTCACAGGTTCTTCCTGTTGCAACTATGGAGCGCCATGATCTTGAAACTGAAGACATTGTGGCATTTGCTGACAATTTATTCGATAACAGCGAATACAATTCTGTACGTGCTGTAGAGAAATACACTGTTGATGAATTAGATACTCTAATAGAAGACACTAAAGCTCTAGAAAACATAATATGCACAAGCGATAAAACCAGCCCCGAAAGCGGCCAACTTGTTACTGGTACTTCTAATTATTCGAGTTTTACCGAGAATCTAGAATATTATAACACTTTAAAAAGTTCTGCCAGTACAACATCTAGTTCAACTGTTATAACTGACTATACAACTTCATCAGATGAAACCGGCTTCGATTGGTCATTCCCAGTATGCGCTCTTTCTGGAACATATAATAATCTTCCTTGTGAGATGTGGTTTATGAAAATGGATTCCTCTGTATTTAAAGTAGGTGGGCTCAAAACCACTAGCGATCCATCCTTTTTCACAACAAATTTAGAAATAGTAATTGATGCTTCCGAACAACCTGCTTGGGGCGATTATACTCTAAGTCAATTAGAATACCATGTTCTATCAAACAAAGAATCTAACTTCTATGATATATCAACACCTGCTGACAACGAATGTAAATACTCTGTAGATGATGCTATCCTTCTATGTGATACCATGGTTAAACAGTTAGGCATTGCAGATATGTCTGCTTCTAGATACTGTAATTTAATGACTACTGCTTATGCACTACCATTATCTGATTACTATACATTAAATACTGTTGAAAAATCTGGCAATTGCGGATATCAAATATTTTATGAGAAAACTATAAATGGAACAAATAATTATTCTCCTCTTTCAGCTAGTTTCTTTTCTCCATTGTATATACAAGATGAAGATAAATCCTATCATATGGCATACGGATATGAATGTTTAGTATTTACTGTATTGGATTGTGGCATTGTTTCTGTAGACTATGCTAATCCACTAGATATTGTTGACATTCCTAGTGATAATACTCCTCTTCTTGATTTTGGCGATATTACTGGAATTGCTGATACTGCTTTTACTGAACTATATGGTAACGATGAATATTATGCAACCACTAACGGCTGTATTAATATTGATACTATAAGATTAGATTTTATGAGAATAACTATTGACGAGAACAATGATTCTTATTCATTAATACCTGTGTGGGTATTTATAGAAAAAGATTCCTACAAAATCAGACTTTCATTAAATGCTATTGACGGAAGCATAGTAACCATTCCTACGAATGACTTCATTACTTATTAGATACAATTGTATGAAAGGATTAAATAATGAAAAAATCAATTATAAAAAACTCCATTATTACACTAAGTGTTATTACCGCACTATTATTATCTGGTTGCAATTCTGATTCAGCTAGTACTAATAATAATTCCACTAAAGATCCTATGGACACAGGTCACATTGAAACTTCCTTTACAGATAGTGATGGAAATATCTTTGTATCAATTAATGCAGATGTTATCGGCGATGATTCGCAGGTCCTACCTGTTGCAACTGTAAAGCGTCATGATATAGATTCTGATGATATTAAAACCATGGCTGATAATATCTTTGATAATAGTGAATATTATAACAAACGTTCTATTGGAGAATATTCCATTGAAGAATTAAATGCATTTATTTCAGAGCAAGAATCTTTAAAAGATATAATCTGCACAAGCGATAAATTCACACCTGATGAAGGTCAAGTTATTACTGGTTCATTTAATTATACAGAGTATAATAAAGACTTAGATTATTATAAATCTTTTATAAGTTCTGCAAATCAAGAATCAAGCTTAACAAGCGATACCAACTATACCTTTAATCAAAAGTGGTCATCGATATACGACTATGACATTGATACTTGTAACCTTATAGGAACTTATAATAATCTTCCTTGTGAGATGCTTTTTCAGAGATATGACAATACTATGTGCGGTGCTACGAATCTAACTATATCCATTGATGCATCTAATCAACTTGCTTGGGGCGATTATACCTTAAGCCAACTAGAATATACTACTATGTCAAGTAATGCCTCTCACTATTATGATATATCTACATCAACTGATAACCAGTGTAAATATACTATAGATGAAGCTATACTACTCTGCGATAACATGATTAAACAATTAGGGATAAACGATATGTCTGCTGCAAGATATACTAATCTAATTACAAAAGCCTACTCAGTACCATTATCTGATTATTTTACATTAAATACTATTGAAAACACAGCTAATTGTGGATATAAGATTTTTTATGAAAAATCTATAAATGGCATAAACACTTATACCCAACCTAAATTTGATGACTCTTATTTCAGTCCATTACTGGCACTAGATGGCGATGAATATGTTGGCACATATGGCGATGAATGTCTCATTTTCACAGTATTTGATTGCGGTATCATTACTGTAGAATACGGTAATCCCACAGAGATGGCTGATGTTACTAGCTACAATGCCCCTCTACTAGATTTTAATGATGTAATAAGCATTGCTGATATAGCATTTAATGAAAATTATGTTAATAATTTTAATACTACCAATCCATTGATTAACATATCTAAGATAGAATTAACTTTTATGCGAGTAAAGGATAGTCAAAACCCAGATACCTATTCCTTGATTCCTGTATGGAATTTTATAGACAAGAACTCTTCTAGGATTAAGATTAGTTTAAATGCTATTGACGGCAGCATATTAGAAGTAGAGGATTATGGTATATCTTAGACTAGGGATCAATATTTACACTTCAAAATCAGGAGGTACTAACACATGCAAAAAGCAAACTTTAAAACTACTACTATTACTATAAGCCTTATTACCACCTTACTATTAGTTGGTTGTAATACTAATTCAAATAATGATAGTAACTATACTTCTAATGATGACCCTATGGAAACTGGTCATATAACTGCTACTTTCACAAACAAAGATGGTAATCCTTTTGTAGAAATTGATGCCGATATAACTGGTAAAGATTCTACGATTCTACCTGTTGCAACTATGAATCGTGATGATATAGATACTGATGACATTAAGAGCATTGCGGATAGTATATTTGACAATAGCGAATACTATAACAATCGCCCCATTGAAGAATACTCTATTGATGAATTAAATACATTAATCTCAGAGACAGAATCTCTAAAAGATATAATATGTACAAGTGATAAAACTTCCCCTGATGCAAATCAAGTTATTACTGGCACTTCTAATTATTCAAAATATAATAGAAATCTGGAATATTATAATAGTTTAATCAGTGTTGCCAATGAAACTCCTAAATTAACATCCATCACTGACTACTCATCAACCCAAACTGTAGCTTACTCTGACAACTATTACCTTAATGCTTGTAACCTTGTTGGAACTTATAATAATCTTCCTTGTGAAATGTTTTTTCAACAATATGATGATAACCAATGTAACGCAACAAACTTAACAATATCAATTGATGCCTCCAACCAACTTGCTTGGGGCAATTATAACTTGAATCAATTGGAATATCATGTTTTTTCAAAAAACGCCTCTTATTATTACGACATATCAGTGCCAGCTGATAACAAATGTAAATACACTATTGATGAAGCTATCCTAATCTGTGATGATATGGTTAAGCAATTAGGAATTCCCGATGTATCAGCTGCAAAATATACTAATCTTGTTACAACAGCTTACGATTTGCCACTATCAGATTATTTTACATTAAATACAGTTAAAGAATCAGGTAATTGTGGATATAAGATATTTTACGAGAAAACAATTAACGATGTTCAGCATTATACTCAGCCTAATACTTACAACAACTTTCTTCCAATATTCAGAATGGAAAACGATAGGTTACAAGCTGAATACGGTTATGAATGTTTAATTTTTACAGTATTTGATTGTGGTATTGTTACCGTAGAGTATGGTAATCCATTAGATATCGTAGACGTTACTAGCAACGATGCTCCTCTTCTTGATTTTGATGATGTAATGAGCATCGCTAATATAGCCTTTAGTGAAAATTATGCTAACAATCCTTATAATACCTCCAATGCTATTATAAACATATCCAAAATCAAATTAGAGCTTATGAGAGTAACTACTGATGAAACTCAAGGGACTTATACCCTAGTACCTGCATGGAATTTTATTGACAAAGATTCTTCTGCTATTAAAATTAGTTTAAATGCTATTGATGGCAGTATATTAGAAGTAGATAACTTTGGTATCATAATGACAAATTAGTCAAATAAAATAGAAGCATCATTATAGAATTTGATGCTTCTATTTTATTATATAACTCTCTGAACTTCCTAATTGTTTTCCATCTTCCCCAACCTGTACAATAGCTATCTCATCTTCTATTTCTAAATCGCTATCACTATACTTAATCGTATTATAATCAATATATACCGAATCCTTCTCCCTGCCATTAATCAATACTCTTGAAAACTCATTAAAGCCTTTTCCATATATGTAAGAGCCATACCCATCTACTACTACATTACTTATTACTATATTACCTTCTCCAAAAGTCATATTCACTGTTTGATACGCCTCATTATCACCATAAAAATATAACTTGCCATATAACATGTCATATTGCAACAACTTCATATTTTCTTGATAATCCTTGCTCATCTTACAAGAATTATGATACATTGCCATTGTATTTCCATCAATTCCAATACAATCATATACTTTTGAAGCTAATTGATATGAATATATATCCTCATTTTCTTTATCTAATCCAATATTATCCCATATAATATATTCAGTATTGTATCTTGTTATCCCTATCAAGTCTTCTCCAGTGAAATCTAGATTAGGTTGATGATCACCATAGAATACTATTACAGTCGGTTCTCCTATTTCCTCTATATTAGTTATAAGATTACCAATAAACTCATCCATTTGATTAGTTTCATTAATATAATAATCTAATCTATTTCTTTCTTCCTCATCTTCACTATCTGTCTCAAGATTAACAGTATTAACATTCGTTACACTATCTTCACTTTCAATAACTTCTGATGGATATTTTCCATGACCTTGAACACTTATCGCAAACACCAAATCTGGTGTTTTAGTATTCTCAATAGACTCTCTAATATTCTCAATTAATATATCATCTCTCGCCCATCCCTTAGTGTTATATTCTACATTATACATATACTCTATAGGTGTAAACACATCAAACCCAAGATTTGCATATACTATATCTCTATCATAAAATGTCCCATCATTATTATGTATAGCATGAGTTGTATATCCTTGCTCTTTCATATTATAGGCCATACTATCACATGTACTATCTTTTAATATAGTCTTATAGGGATACTCTCCAGCTCCAAAAAAACCTATACTCATAGAACTTAGCACTTCAAATTCTGTATTTGCAGTACCTCCACCAATTACTGGAACAGTTAGTATGCCTGAGGTATAATTTTCTTTTAGTTCTCTAAAATTAATTAAATAGTTATCAGATACTTTTATATTATCTACATATTGTAAGTCCATAAATGATTCCAATTGAACATATATAATATTCGGTGACTCTATGCATTTGTTAATCTCATCCCTATCTTCTGATATTTCAGTTAAAATCTCTTCTATTGCTTCCTGCGAATAGTTAAACGGTCTATCAATACCTGTCTTAACCACACTACTTGAAAAACAATATACAAATCCATAATCATCATAAGCCTCATTCAAATCGCTAAAACTTGTTGAAATGCTCTTTGCCTCTATTTCTCTATTAAATGATATTATCACAATACTTACTAATACCATCATACATATACCATATAGTAATTTGTTGTTAACAACTTGGGTCTGTGGCAACTTAAACCACAGATATATAAGTATCGAAATTACGGTTATTACCGCTAATACAATTAAGCATATTTGTATATTATTAAAATACTTATCAATTATTCCAATAGTTGATTTAACCATTAATATATCTGAACCCCCAAATGGTTTATCTCTAAAGCCTAGAACAACACAGTTAATTACTCCTGCTACTATCCAAATACAAGATATTAATGTAATCAAAAAAGCTCTTCTCTTAAACAACATACAAATTAGCAGTGTTATAAAAATGATTATTCCACTAACAATAAAATATCCTGGCGATTTAAATATAAATTTAAATCCACCTAATAGTGATCTCCTACTTAATATTTCAACTATTAGAGTAATCATCAAGGATAGCATTACTAATTTACATATGGAATTTTTACAAATCTTATTCAAATAATCCATTAACATTCTTCTCCATTAATCTAGCTACATTATATACTAATATTTTACCTTTCCTTATTATACCACTCTATTTCACATAATCAACTAATGCGATAAACCTTAAATAAACTGTAATAATTTATTCTGCTTTGAATTACATAAAATGTAAATATTGATTTTTATAGATATATGGTATTATGTCATGATTTAATAATAAAATCGTATCAAATATTATATAACTGCATAAATTAATAAAAAAGTGCTTGTATATTATGAATAATAATTGTACTGATTTATTTGCTTTATCGCTACTAGCTTGTCAAATAAACGAATGTATTGATGATACTGAACAACTTGAGTTGTTGGCTGCTGATTTAACTACATTGGCTGATATGTTAGCTAGTCTTGCTGCTAGAAGGGAACTGTGCTAGTATGTCTAATACTTAATA
Source organism: Lachnospiraceae bacterium (assembly GCA_031556525.1). Classification (GTDB taxonomy): domain Bacteria; phylum Bacillota; class Clostridia; order Lachnospirales; family Lachnospiraceae; genus JAVBSN01. The sequence goes on along the minus strand of JAVBSS010000040.1, from coordinate 43,281 downwards.
GAATATATCGTTCTCGCTATTTTGATAACATTATCATTCTAACAGCACAATCTTCTATCTCCATAAAATAAAAAAGATAAAGTTACCCGAAAAGTAATCTTTATCCTAGAAAATCTTTATTAAAATAAAAAGAGCGCGAGACGGGGATCGAACCCGCGACCCCCTCCTTGGCAAGGAGGTGCTCCACCGCTGAGCCACTCGCGCATATCTTGTTGCTAAGTATTTCATCAGCAACAAATAGTATATTATCATAACCATACCAATGTGTCAACACTATTCTTCAAATTTTTTGAATTTTTTAAAAAAGTTAAATAATTCTAATCTTCAGTTAAAAATTATAGATGGCAATAATATTAGAACTGTGGTACTCTTTACTTGAACAGATTAATTTTTACATAGAAGGAGGCATTATAATATGGATAACGAATACATAACTTTAACCATTGGAAAACAAAAAAATATTGCATTAATTGCTCATGATAGTCAAAAACCCTCTCTTATAGATTGGTGTGAAGAAAATAAAGATATTTTAAAAAATCATTTCCTTTGTGGAACTGGCACTACTGCTAGAATGATTGCTGATAGAACTAATTTACCTGTTAGAGGCTATAATAGCGGTCCTCTTGGCGGTGACCAACAAATAGGTGCTAAAATAGTTGAAGGCCGAATAGACCTAATTATATTCTTCTCAGACCCATTAACAGCTCAACCTCATGATCCTGATGTTAAAGCTTTATTACGAATTGCTCAAGTATATGATATTCCAATCGCAAACAATAAAGCTACAGCTGATTTTTTAATTACTTCGAACTATATGGATGAAGAATATAATCATGATGTTATTAACTTCCAACAAAATGTAGCTCATAGAGCTTCTACTCTATAATACCTGTATATATACATACAACAGTATTTTTATATATAATGTATTAGAAAAAACAAAGACCTCAACTATTGAAGGTCTTTGTTTTACTATTTTCACTATATATGTAACTTTATAAATAAAGTAATATTGTTAGGTTGAGGGCTGATACAAGAACCCCATTTTCAAGCACCAACCCTTATGTAATTGCTATTTATATTTGATAATTATATAATACCTCAAATTTATGTACAAAGTTTGTACCAATTATTAAATAATTCTTACCAATATCTACATTTTTTCTAAACTCCTGTCGAGAAATATATTCTTAATATAAAGCTTCTTTTAATATCCTTTTCCATGACACCTTTATAAGTTTTTCATAGCCTTTTTCATACCCATCCTTACAAATTTTTCATAACTTTTTTAATTAATAATCTTATAATTAATTTAAGATTTTATTCATATTATCTCAAAAAATACTATAAAATAATATGCTACATTTATTATTATAAAATACTAAGGAGCTGATTATATGATTATTTTTATAAGGGATCTAATATTTACATATACTGCTATGTTCACAGTTTTTTTAATATTCTACTTAACTAATAAACATTACAAAGCGAATTCTACTCATCTATTAATATGTATGGTTTTTACAACCGCTATGTTATGTGTATACAAACTTACTGGAATTTCTCCATTAAGTGGTTTTCACACTAACATAGATTTATCACGAGTTGCTCTTACACCATTTGAAAATATCAAAATTATTATAAATTCAGCTATTAAGCACCATAACATTGTATATGCAATTAAAAATATATTAGGAAATATTATTTTATTCATTCCTATTGGATTATTTATACCTCTACTTAGTAAACCACTAAGAAAATTTGGATATACCTTACTATTTGGAATATCAATATCATTTCTTATTGAATGTTCTCAATTATTTTTAATTCGTGGTAGTGACATAGATGATATCATCTTAAATACATTAGGTACTGTTATCGGTTTTGTTCTATACAAATTGGTTAATAAACATTTTTGCAAATTTAGCAATATATGCTCTCTTGAACAAAAAGGATTACGTACATCTTGGAATCTACTTCCTGCTGCTTGTCTATTTATACCTTATTTTGCAGTTATAATAGGTGGCTTTATAGATAGAGCCGTTTATAACCTATAATGTAAAAATGAGCTATATAAGATATTATGATATCATTATCATAATCTATATAGCTCATTTTTTATTTTTGATTATAGTTCTCTTAAAATCTGTAATCTGACAATATTTCAACTTGATTTTTTCCTATATTATATATGCTAACACATTATCTCCTATTATCCTGCATATCATCCTTCTCTGTAAAACCATATGACACCTACATATCTCTTGTATCAAATATTATTGTAAATGGTCCATCATTAACCAATTCCACCTTCATATCTGCACCAAATTCTCCATGCTCTACTACATCAATTTGCTTACTACATTCACTTATAATATATTCATATAACTCATTTGCTACATCAGGCTTTCCCGCATTAATAAATGATGGTCTATTACCTTTTTTGCAATCAGCATATAATGTGAATTGAGATACTATCAATACTTGTCCATCTACATCCTTTAACGACAAATTAATCTTTCCTTCTTCATCATCAAATATCCTTAGATTTATTAATTTAGCAACTAGCTTGTCCGCTTCTTTCTTTGTATCTTCTACTCCAACTCCAACAAGAACTAAGAATCCCTTATTAATTTCTCCAACAATCTTATTATCGACCTCTACTGAAGCTCTATTTACCCTTTGTATAACGAATTTCATTACTATGTACCTCTTATGTTATTTTATGATATGTATACTTACTTATATATTACGAGTAAAGCATACGGTCATTATATCATAAGCAAAGCTTATGATCACATTCGCCGGTCGTTGTGTGAGAGCTACGCTCTCCCAAGCTCCCTTACGCTCATTATATCATATACATTCGATTCGACAATACTATTTTATTTATTTACATACTGTAAAATCTTTTCTACTAATATTTTTCCATCCACAGGCTTCTTTATATGATCATTCATTCCAATAGCAATTGATTTCTCTTCATCTTCCTTAAAAGCATGAGCTGACAAAGCTATAATCGGTATATCCTTATTCTGCTTTCTTATTAATTCTGTTGCGCTATATCCATCTAATTCTGGCATTTGAATATCCATAATAATCATATCATACTTATCAGGATTTTTCGAAAATTTATCTACACTTTCATATCCATCTGTAGCTTCATCTATATTTATTCTTGTATGCTCTAGAATAGATTTTACTATTTCTCTATTAAGTTCAACATCATCTACAAGTAAAATATTTATATCATTAAAATCTACATTTTCTATGTTTAGTTCTTCTTCGGCCTTATAATTTTCACATTCTGCAATCTTAATCTTAACTAGTATAGTAAATGTACTGCCCTTACCTTCTTCACTATCTATTTTTATCTCTCCGTTCATTAATTGAACTATTTGCTTTGAGATGGCAAGTCCTAAACCTGCTCCACCAAATTTTCTTGCAAATCTATTATCACCTTGTTCAAAAGGATTAAATATCTTACTTATTTGCTCCTCACTCATACCAATGCCTTCATCAGATATGGTTATATTTAAACTAGCCATATTATTAACTATAGTTGTAACACCTACGTTTAAATATATTTTTGAATATTCGTCACTAAATTTAATGGCATTATTTAAAATATTTATAATAGCTTGGGTCAACCTTAGGGCGTCACCTATATAAAATCTAGGAACATTGGCATCTATACTAAATACTACCTCTTGCTGCTTTTCCCCTGCCTTAATACCAATAATATTATAAATGTTATCTAATAACACCTCTATCTCAAAATATTCCTTAGACAACTCTAATTCGTCTACTTCTAACTTAGATATATCCGTCGCATTATTTACTATATCCAATAATGTATATGACGCATTTTTAATGTTATCTAGACACTTCTTTGTCTCATCCTTCATCTCACTTCTTATTGCAATATTAGTCATACCAATGATTGCATTTAAAGGTGTCCTTATTTCATGACTCATATTTGATAAAAATAATGTTTTAGACACTTTATTAACTGTTTCTAATGACTTTGTATCCTTTTCAACCACAGACATTAAGCCTATACATTTAATCAACTTGGCACTTTCATCATATATAGGCTTGGCATAATATTTTATATAAATATTACTATCTCTATTATAAATAATTGAATTCAACAACGTATCACAGTTGTATTCCGTTACTATTTTTTTATAATCTTTATCGTTAAATTTTTTCCTTAAAATATCATTCCATTTTTCTAGAGTAATTTCATTTCCTTCAAAATTGTAGTTCAAAATATCTTTTATTCTATTATCAAACTTTACAACTCTATCTTCAACATCTATCTCCCATATTCCCGCTGATGACGCCTCTAATACCATTTGTAAATAATTATTATTTAGGTAATCTTCTTTTTTCATAACCACTTCTCTGCACTGTAATATTTTATATAAATTATATCATTCGTTCTATATTTACACAATATGTAAACCCAATTATTTACACTAACTTAACGCACATTGTAACACAATACGACAAAATATTATTATCTAATATACTGAATAATTTATACATTAATCGAACAATATATAATAACTATATTACTGCACTCCCCCACCTTTTTAATATTTTAAACATATTATTATTAAACTCTTGTTATAAAGAATTTACCATTACTATTTAAGACCAAACGGTCTTATTTTAAGTACAAGTTTATCATATTAGTTATACTTTGTCTATAAGCTAATTAGGAGAAAACAATATGACCTATCATAGAATTCATGATTTAAGAGTAGATCACGATATAACAATAAAAGAACTATCTTCCTATCTTGGATTACATCGAGATGTTTACGCACGCTACGAAAAGGGAATTCGAGATTTTCCTATAGATATTCTTATTAAGCTTGCCGATTATTATAACTGTTCAATAGATTACTTAGTTGGCCGAACAAACACCATAACTACTAAAATATAAAATATGAGGTAATAATATGAATGAAATAGATATCTATATTGAAAGTTTTCCTTCCGAAACACAAGAAAAACTTAGACAAATTCGTCAAATAATACAAAATGCTGCTCCTTTAGCTACTGAAAGAATCTGTATGAGAATGCCAACATATGATCTAAATGGTAAATGGTTAGTTCATTTTGCTGGATACGAAAAACACATTGGCTTCTATCCTCAACCAGAAGGTATTATAGCCTTCAAGGATAGATTAGTGGGCTATAAAACATCTAAAGGAACAATACAATTTCCTCTGAAAAACCCATTACCTCTAGATTTAATTAGAGATATTGTTGAATATAGAGTTAAAGAACAAATGCAATAACCACTTTTTACTCTGAAACAACCTAAATTACACAACGAAAAAGAGCTATAAATCTAGATTTATAGCTCTTTTTCGTTGTGTAATTTAGGTTGTTTCAGAGTAAAAAGTGGTTATTGCATTTGTTCTTTAACTCTATATTCAACAATATCTCTAATTAAATCTAGAGGTAATGGGTTTTTCAGAGGAAATTGTATTGTTCCTTTAGATGTTTTATAGCCCACTAATCTATCCTTGAAGGCTATAATACCTTCTGGTTGAGGATAGAAGCCAATGTGTTTTTCGTATCCAGCAAAATGAACTAACCATTTACCATTTAGATCATATGTTGGCATTCTCATACAGATTCTTTCAGTAGCTAAAGGAGCAGCATTTTGTATTATTTGACGAATTTGTCTAAGTTTTTCTTGTGTTTCGGAAGGAAAACTTTCAATATAGATATCTATTTCATTCATATTATTACCTCATATTTTATATTTTAGTAGTTATGGTGTTTGTTCGGCCAACTAAGTAATCTATTGAACAGTTATAATAATCGGCAAGCTTAATAAGAATATCTATAGGAAAATCTCGAATTCCCTTTTCGTAGCGTGCGTAAACATCTCGATGTAATCCAAGATAGGAAGATAGTTCTTTTATTGTTATATCGTGATCTACTCTTAAATCATGAATTCTATGATAGGTCATATTGTTTTCTCCTAATTAGCTTATAGACAAAGTATAACTAATATGATAAACTTGTACTTAAAATAAGACCGTTTGGTCTTAAATAGTAATGGTAAATTCTTTATAACAAGAGTTTAATAATAATATGTTTAAAATATTAAAAAGGTGGGGGAGTGCAGTAATATAGTTATTATATATTGTTCGATTAATGTATAAATTATTCAGTATATTAGATAATAATATTTTGTCGTATTGTGTTACAATGTGCGTTAAGTTAGTGTAAATAATTGGGTTTACATATTGTGTAAATATAGAACGAATGATATAATTTATATAAAATATTACAGTGCAGAGAAGTGGTTATGAAAAAAGAAGATTACCTAAATAATAATTATTTACAAATGGTATTAGAGGCGTCATCAGCGGGAATATGGGAGATAGATGTTGAAGATAGAGTTGTAAAGTTTGATAATAGAATAAAAGATATTTTGAACTACAATTTTGAAGGAAATGAAATTACTCTAGAAAAATGGAATGATATTTTAAGGAAAAAATTTAACGATAAAGATTATAAAAAAATAGTAACGGAATACAACTGTGATACGTTGTTGAATTCAATTATTTATAATAGAGATAGTAATATTTATATAAAATATTATGCCAAGCCTATATATGATGAAAGTGCCAAGTTGATTAAATGTATAGGCTTAATGTCTGTGGTTGAAAAGGATACAAAGTCATTAGAAACAGTTAATAAAGTGTCTAAAACATTATTTTTATCAAATATGAGTCATGAAATAAGGACACCTTTAAATGCAATCATTGGTATGACTAATATTGCAATAAGAAGTGAGATGAAGGATGAGACAAAGAAGTGTCTAGATAACATTAAAAATGCGTCATATACATTATTGGATATAGTAAATAATGCGACGGATATATCTAAGTTAGAAGTAGACGAATTAGAGTTGTCTAAGGAATATTTTGAGATAGAGGTGTTATTAGATAACATTTATAATATTATTGGTATTAAGGCAGGGGAAAAGCAGCAAGAGGTAGTATTTAGTATAGATGCCAATGTTCCTAGATTTTATATAGGTGACGCCCTAAGGTTGACCCAAGCTATTATAAATATTTTAAATAATGCCATTAAATTTAGTGACGAATATTCAAAAATATATTTAAACGTAGGTGTTACAACTATAGTTAATAATATGGCTAGTTTAAATATAACCATATCTGATGAAGGCATTGGTATGAGTGAGGAGCAAATAAGTAAGATATTTAATCCTTTTGAACAAGGTGATAATAGATTTGCAAGAAAATTTGGTGGAGCAGGTTTAGGACTTGCCATCTCAAAGCAAATAGTTCAATTAATGAACGGAGAGATAAAAATAGATAGTGAAGAAGGTAAGGGCAGTACATTTACTATACTAGTTAAGATTAAGATTGCAGAATGTGAAAATTATAAGGCCGAAGAAGAACTAAACATAGAAAATGTAGATTTTAATGATATAAATATTTTACTTGTAGATGATGTTGAACTTAATAGAGAAATAGTAAAATCTATTCTAGAGCATACAAGAATAAATATAGATGAAGCTACAGATGGATATGAAAGTGTAGATAAATTTTCGAAAAATCCTGATAAGTATGATATGATTATTATGGATATTCAAATGCCAGAATTAGATGGATATAGCGCAACAGAATTAATAAGAAAGCAGAATAAGGATATACCGATTATAGCTTTGTCAGCTCATGCTTTTAAGGAAGATGAAGAGAAATCAATTGCTATTGGAATGAATGATCATATAAAGAAGCCTGTGGATGGAAAAATATTAGTAGAAAAGATTTTACAGTATGTAAATAAATAAAATAGTATTGTCGAATCGAATGTATATGATATAATGAGCGTAAGGGAGCTTGGGAGAGCGTAGCTCTCACACAACGACCGGCGAATGTGATCATAAGCTTTGCTTATGATATAATGACCGTATGCTTTACTCGTAATATATAAGTAAGTATACATATCATAAAATAACATAAGAGGTACATAGTAATGAAATTCGTTATACAAAGGGTAAATAGAGCTTCAGTAGAGGTCGATAATAAGATTGTTGGAGAAATTAATAAGGGATTCTTAGTTCTTGTTGGAGTTGGAGTAGAAGATACAAAGAAAGAAGCGGACAAGCTAGTTGCTAAATTAATAAATCTAAGGATATTTGATGATGAAGAAGGAAAGATTAATTTGTCGTTAAAGGATGTAGATGGACAAGTATTGATAGTATCTCAATTCACATTATATGCTGATTGCAAAAAAGGTAATAGACCATCATTTATTAATGCGGGAAAGCCTGATGTAGCAAATGAGTTATATGAATATATTATAAGTGAATGTAGTAAGCAAATTGATGTAGTAGAGCATGGAGAATTTGGTGCAGATATGAAGGTGGAATTGGTTAATGATGGACCATTTACAATAATATTTGATACAAGAGATATGTAGGTGTCATATGGTTTTACAGAGAAGGATGATATGCAGGATAATAGGAGATAATGTGTTAGCATATATAATATAGGAAAAAATCAAGTTGAAATATTGTCAGATTACAGATTTTAAGAGAACTATAATCAAAAATAAAAAATGAGCTATATAGATTATGATAATGATATCATAATATCTTATATAGCTCATTTTTACATTATAGGTTATAAACGGCTCTATCTATAAAGCCACCTATTATAACTGCAAAATAAGGTATAAATAGACAAGCAGCAGGAAGTAGATTCCAAGATGTACGTAATCCTTTTTGTTCAAGAGAGCATATATTGCTAAATTTGCAAAAATGTTTATTAACCAATTTGTATAGAACAAAACCGATAACAGTACCTAATGTATTTAAGATGATATCATCTATGTCACTACCACGAATTAAAAATAATTGAGAACATTCAATAAGAAATGATATTGATATTCCAAATAGTAAGGTATATCCAAATTTTCTTAGTGGTTTACTAAGTAGAGGTATAAATAATCCAATAGGAATGAATAAAATAATATTTCCTAATATATTTTTAATTGCATATACAATGTTATGGTGCTTAATAGCTGAATTTATAATAATTTTGATATTTTCAAATGGTGTAAGAGCAACTCGTGATAAATCTATGTTAGTGTGAAAACCACTTAATGGAGAAATTCCAGTAAGTTTGTATACACATAACATAGCGGTTGTAAAAACCATACATATTAATAGATGAGTAGAATTCGCTTTGTAATGTTTATTAGTTAAGTAGAATATTAAAAAAACTGTGAACATAGCAGTATATGTAAATATTAGATCCCTTATAAAAATAATCATATAATCAGCTCCTTAGTATTTTATAATAATAAATGTAGCATATTATTTTATAGTATTTTTTGAGATAATATGAATAAAATCTTAAATTAATTATAAGATTATTAATTAAAAAAGTTATGAAAAATTTGTAAGGATGGGTATGAAAAAGGCTATGAAAAACTTATAAAGGTGTCATGGAAAAGGATATTAAAAGAAGCTTTATATTAAGAATATATTTCTCGACAGGAGTTTAGAAAAAATGTAGATATTGGTAAGAATTATTTAATAATTGGTACAAACTTTGTACATAAATTTGAGGTATTATATAATTATCAAATATAAATAGCAATTACATAAGGGTTGGTGCTTGAAAATGGGGTTCTTGTATCAGCCCTCAACCTAACAATATTACTTTATTTATAAAGTTACATATATAGTGAAAATAGTAAAACAAAGACCTTCAATAGTTGAGGTCTTTGTTTTTTCTAATACATTATATATAAAAATACTGTTGTATGTATATATACAGGTATTATAGAGTAGAAGCTCTATGAGCTACATTTTGTTGGAAGTTAATAACATCATGATTATATTCTTCATCCATATAGTTCGAAGTAATTAAAAAATCAGCTGTAGCTTTATTGTTTGCGATTGGAATATCATATACTTGAGCAATTCGTAATAAAGCTTTAACATCAGGATCATGAGGTTGAGCTGTTAATGGGTCTGAGAAGAATATAATTAGGTCTATTCGGCCTTCAACTATTTTAGCACCTATTTGTTGGTCACCGCCAAGAGGACCGCTATTATAGCCTCTAACAGGTAAATTAGTTCTATCAGCAATCATTCTAGCAGTAGTGCCAGTTCCACAAAGGAAATGATTTTTTAAAATATCTTTATTTTCTTCACACCAATCTATAAGAGAGGGTTTTTGACTATCATGAGCAATTAATGCAATATTTTTTTGTTTTCCAATGGTTAAAGTTATGTATTCGTTATCCATATTATAATGCCTCCTTCTATGTAAAAATTAATCTGTTCAAGTAAAGAGTACCACAGTTCTAATATTATTGCCATCTATAATTTTTAACTGAAGATTAGAATTATTTAACTTTTTTAAAAAATTCAAAAAATTTGAAGAATAGTGTTGACACATTGGTATGGTTATGATAATATACTATTTGTTGCTGATGAAATACTTAGCAACAAGATATGCGCGAGTGGCTCAGCGGTGGAGCACCTCCTTGCCAAGGAGGGGGTCGCGGGTTCGATCCCCGTCTCGCGCTCTTTTTATTTTAATAAAGATTTTCTAGGATAAAGATTACTTTTCGGGTAACTTTATCTTTTTTATTTTATGGAGATAGAAGATTGTGCTGTTAGAATGATAATGTTATCAAAATAGCGAGAACGATATATTCTATTAAGTATTAGACATACTAGCACAGTTCCCTTCTAGCAGCAAGACTAGCTAACATATCAGCCAATGTAGTTAAATCAGCAGCCAACAACTCAAGTTGTTCAGTATCATCAATACATTCGTTTATTTGACAAGCTAGTAGCGATAAAGCAAATAAATCAGTACAATTATTATTCATAATATACAAGCACTTTTTTATTAATTTATGCAGTTATATAATATTTGATACGATTTTATTATTAAATCATGACATAATACCATATATCTATAAAAATCAATATTTACATTTTATGTAATTCAAAGCAGAATAAATTATTACAGTTTATTTAAGGTTTATCGCATTAGTTGATTATGTGAAATAGAGTGGTATAATAAGGAAAGGTAAAATATTAGTATATAATGTAGCTAGATTAATGGAGAAGAATGTTAATGGATTATTTGAATAAGATTTGTAAAAATTCCATATGTAAATTAGTAATGCTATCCTTGATGATTACTCTAATAGTTGAAATATTAAGTAGGAGATCACTATTAGGTGGATTTAAATTTATATTTAAATCGCCAGGATATTTTATTGTTAGTGGAATAATCATTTTTATAACACTGCTAATTTGTATGTTGTTTAAGAGAAGAGCTTTTTTGATTACATTAATATCTTGTATTTGGATAGTAGCAGGAGTAATTAACTGTGTTGTTCTAGGCTTTAGAGATAAACCATTTGGGGGTTCAGATATATTAATGGTTAAATCAACTATTGGAATAATTGATAAGTATTTTAATAATATACAAATATGCTTAATTGTATTAGCGGTAATAACCGTAATTTCGATACTTATATATCTGTGGTTTAAGTTGCCACAGACCCAAGTTGTTAACAACAAATTACTATATGGTATATGTATGATGGTATTAGTAAGTATTGTGATAATATCATTTAATAGAGAAATAGAGGCAAAGAGCATTTCAACAAGTTTTAGCGATTTGAATGAGGCTTATGATGATTATGGATTTGTATATTGTTTTTCAAGTAGTGTGGTTAAGACAGGTATTGATAGACCGTTTAACTATTCGCAGGAAGCAATAGAAGAGATTTTAACTGAAATATCAGAAGATAGGGATGAGATTAACAAATGCATAGAGTCACCGAATATTATATATGTTCAATTGGAATCATTTATGGACTTACAATATGTAGATAATATAAAAGTATCTGATAACTATTTAATTAATTTTAGAGAACTAAAAGAAAATTATACCTCAGGCATACTAACTGTTCCAGTAATTGGTGGAGGTACTGCAAATACAGAATTTGAAGTGCTAAGTTCTATGAGTATAGGTTTTTTTGGAGCTGGAGAGTATCCCTATAAGACTATATTAAAAGATAGTACATGTGATAGTATGGCCTATAATATGAAAGAGCAAGGATATACAACTCATGCTATACATAATAATGATGGGACATTTTATGATAGAGATATAGTATATGCAAATCTTGGGTTTGATGTGTTTACACCTATAGAGTATATGTATAATGTAGAATATAACACTAAGGGATGGGCGAGAGATGATATATTAATTGAGAATATTAGAGAGTCTATTGAGAATACTAAAACACCAGATTTGGTGTTTGCGATAAGTGTTCAAGGTCATGGAAAATATCCATCAGAAGTTATTGAAAGTGAAGATAGTGTAACGAATGTTAATACTGTTAATCTTGAGACAGATAGTGAAGATGAGGAAGAAAGAAATAGATTAGATTATTATATTAATGAAACTAATCAAATGGATGAGTTTATTGGTAATCTTATAACTAATATAGAGGAAATAGGAGAACCGACTGTAATAGTATTCTATGGTGATCATCAACCTAATCTAGATTTCACTGGAGAAGACTTGATAGGGATAACAAGATACAATACTGAATATATTATATGGGATAATATTGGATTAGATAAAGAAAATGAGGATATATATTCATATCAATTAGCTTCAAAAGTATATGATTGTATTGGAATTGATGGAAATACAATGGCAATGTATCATAATTCTTGTAAGATGAGCAAGGATTATCAAGAAAATATGAAGTTGTTGCAATATGACATGTTATATGGCAAGTTATATTTTTATGGTGATAATGAGGCGTATCAAACAGTGAATATGACTTTTGGAGAAGGTAATATAGTAATAAGTAATGTAGTAGTAGATGGGTATGGCTCTTACATATATGGAAAAGGCTTTAATGAGTTTTCAAGAGTATTGATTAATGGCAGGGAGAAGGATTCGGTATATATTGATTATAATACGATTAAGTATAGTGATAGCGATTTAGAAATAGAAGATGAGATAGCTATTGTACAGGTTGGGGAAGATGGAAAACAATTAGGAAGTTCAGAGAGTTATATAATAAAATAGAAGCATCAAATTCTATAATGATGCTTCTATTTTATTTGACTAATTTGTCATTATGATACCAAAGTTATCTACTTCTAATATACTGCCATCAATAGCATTTAAACTAATTTTAATAGCAGAAGAATCTTTGTCAATAAAATTCCATGCAGGTACTAGGGTATAAGTCCCTTGAGTTTCATCAGTAGTTACTCTCATAAGCTCTAATTTGATTTTGGATATGTTTATAATAGCATTGGAGGTATTATAAGGATTGTTAGCATAATTTTCACTAAAGGCTATATTAGCGATGCTCATTACATCATCAAAATCAAGAAGAGGAGCATCGTTGCTAGTAACGTCTACGATATCTAATGGATTACCATACTCTACGGTAACAATACCACAATCAAATACTGTAAAAATTAAACATTCATAACCGTATTCAGCTTGTAACCTATCGTTTTCCATTCTGAATATTGGAAGAAAGTTGTTGTAAGTATTAGGCTGAGTATAATGCTGAACATCGTTAATTGTTTTCTCGTAAAATATCTTATATCCACAATTACCTGATTCTTTAACTGTATTTAATGTAAAATAATCTGATAGTGGCAAATCGTAAGCTGTTGTAACAAGATTAGTATATTTTGCAGCTGATACATCGGGAATTCCTAATTGCTTAACCATATCATCACAGATTAGGATAGCTTCATCAATAGTGTATTTACATTTGTTATCAGCTGGCACTGATATGTCGTAATAATAAGAGGCGTTTTTTGAAAAAACATGATATTCCAATTGATTCAAGTTATAATTGCCCCAAGCAAGTTGGTTGGAGGCATCAATTGATATTGTTAAGTTTGTTGCGTTACATTGGTTATCATCATATTGTTGAAAAAACATTTCACAAGGAAGATTATTATAAGTTCCAACAAGGTTACAAGCATTAAGGTAATAGTTGTCAGAGTAAGCTACAGTTTGGGTTGATGAGTAGTCAGTGATGGATGTTAATTTAGGAGTTTCATTGGCAACACTGATTAAACTATTATAATATTCCAGATTTCTATTATATTTTGAATAATTAGAAGTGCCAGTAATAACTTGATTTGCATCAGGGGAAGTTTTATCACTTGTACATATTATATCTTTTAGAGATTCTGTCTCTGAGATTAATGTATTTAATTCATCAATAGAGTATTCTTCAATGGGGCGATTGTTATAGTATTCGCTATTGTCAAATATACTATCCGCAATGCTCTTAATGTCATCAGTATCTATATCATCACGATTCATAGTTGCAACAGGTAGAATCGTAGAATCTTTACCAGTTATATCGGCATCAATTTCTACAAAAGGATTACCATCTTTGTTTGTGAAAGTAGCAGTTATATGACCAGTTTCCATAGGGTCATCATTAGAAGTATAGTTACTATCATTATTTGAATTAGTATTACAACCAACTAATAGTAAGGTGGTAATAAGGCTTATAGTAATAGTAGTAGTTTTAAAGTTTGCTTTTTGCATGTGTTAGTACCTCCTGATTTTGAAGTGTAAATATTGATCCCTAGTCTAAGATATACCATAATCCTCTACTTCTAATATGCTGCCGTCAATAGCATTTAAACTAATCTTAATCCTAGAAGAGTTCTTGTCTATAAAATTCCATACAGGAATCAAGGAATAGGTATCTGGGTTTTGACTATCCTTTACTCGCATAAAAGTTAATTCTATCTTAGATATGTTAATCAATGGATTGGTAGTATTAAAATTATTAACATAATTTTCATTAAATGCTATATCAGCAATGCTTATTACATCATTAAAATCTAGTAGAGGGGCATTGTAGCTAGTAACATCAGCCATCTCTGTGGGATTACCGTATTCTACAGTAATGATACCGCAATCAAATACTGTGAAAATGAGACATTCATCGCCATATGTGCCAACATATTCATCGCCATCTAGTGCCAGTAATGGACTGAAATAAGAGTCATCAAATTTAGGTTGGGTATAAGTGTTTATGCCATTTATAGATTTTTCATAAAAAATCTTATATCCACAATTAGCTGTGTTTTCAATAGTATTTAATGTAAAATAATCAGATAATGGTACTGAGTAGGCTTTTGTAATTAGATTAGTATATCTTGCAGCAGACATATCGTTTATCCCTAATTGTTTAATCATGTTATCGCAGAGTAGTATAGCTTCATCTATAGTATATTTACACTGGTTATCAGTTGATGTAGATATATCATAATAGTGAGAGGCATTACTTGACATAGTAGTATATTCTAGTTGGCTTAAGGTATAATCGCCCCAAGCAAGTTGATTAGATGCATCAATGGATATAGTTAGATTCGTAGCACCGCACATAGTATTGTCATATCTCTGAAAAAGCATCTCACAAGGAAGATTATTATAAGTTCCTATAAGGTTACAAGTATCAATGTCATAGTCGTATATCGATGACCACTTTTGATTAAAGGTATAGTTGGTATCGCTTGTTAAGCTTGATTCTTGATTTGCAGAACTTATAAAAGATTTATAATAATCTAAGTCTTTATTATACTCTGTATAATTAAATGAACCAGTAATAACTTGACCTTCATCAGGTGTGAATTTATCGCTTGTGCAGATTATATCTTTTAAAGATTCTTGCTCTGAAATAAATGCATTTAATTCTTCAATGGAATATTCTCCAATAGAACGTTTGTTATAATATTCACTATTATCAAAGATATTATCAGCCATGGTTTTAATATCATCAGAATCTATATCATGACGCTTTACAGTTGCAACAGGTAGGACCTGCGAATCATCGCCGATAACATCTGCATTAATTGATACAAAGATATTTCCATCACTATCTGTAAAGGAAGTTTCAATGTGACCTGTGTCCATAGGATCTTTAGTGGAATTATTATTAGTACTAGCTGAATCAGAATTGCAACCAGATAATAATAGTGCGGTAATAACACTTAGTGTAATAATGGAGTTTTTTATAATTGATTTTTTCATTATTTAATCCTTTCATACAATTGTATCTAATAAGTAATGAAGTCATTCGTAGGAATGGTTACTATGCTTCCGTCAATAGCATTTAATGAAAGTCTGATTTTGTAGGAATCTTTTTCTATAAATACCCACACAGGTATTAATGAATAAGAATCATTGTTCTCGTCAATAGTTATTCTCATAAAATCTAATCTTATAGTATCAATATTAATACAGCCGTTAGTGGTTGCATAATATTCATCGTTACCATATAGTTCAGTAAAAGCAGTATCAGCAATTCCAGTAATATCGCCAAAATCAAGAAGAGGAGTATTATCACTAGGAATGTCAACAATATCTAGTGGATTAGCATAGTCTACAGAAACAATGCCACAATCCAATACAGTAAATACTAAACATTCATATCCGTATGCCATATGATAGGATTTATCTTCATCTTGTATATACAATGGAGAAAAGAAACTAGCTGAAAGAGGAGAATAATTATTTGTTCCATTTATAGTTTTCTCATAAAATATTTGATATCCGCAATTGCCAGATTTTTCAACAGTATTTAATGTATAGTAATCAGATAATGGTAGTGCATAAGCAGTAGTCATTAAATTACAGTATCTAGAAGCAGACATATCTGCAATGCCTAACTGTTTAACCATGGTATCACATAGAAGGATAGCATCATCTACAGAGTATTTACATTCGTTGTCAGCAGGTGTTGATATATCATAGAAGTTAGATTCTTTGTTTGATAGAACATGGTATTCTAATTGACTTAGAGTATAATCGCCCCAAGCAGGTTGTTCGGAAGCATCAATTACTATTTCTAAATTTGTTGTGAAAAAGGATGGATCGCTAGTGGTTTTGAGCCCACCTACTTTAAATACAGAGGAATCCATTTTCATAAACCACATCTCACAAGGAAGATTATTATATGTTCCAGAAAGAGCGCATACTGGGAATGACCAATCGAAGCCGGTTTCATCTGATGAAGTTGTATAGTCAGTTATAACAGTTGAACTAGATGTTGTACTGGCAGAACTTTTTAAAGTGTTATAATATTCTAGATTCTCGGTAAAACTCGAATAATTAGAAGTACCAGTAACAAGTTGGCCGCTTTCGGGGCTGGTTTTATCGCTTGTGCATATTATGTTTTCTAGAGCTTTAGTGTCTTCTATTAGAGTATCTAATTCATCAACAGTGTATTTCTCTACAGCACGTACAGAATTGTATTCGCTGTTATCGAATAAATTGTCAGCAAATGCCACAATGTCTTCAGTTTCAAGATCATGGCGCTCCATAGTTGCAACAGGAAGAACCTGTGAATCATCACCAATTATATTTGCATCGATGTTTACAAAAGTTTGCCCTTCTTGATTTTCAATAGTTGTTTGTAGGTGACCAGATTCCATAGGATCTTCTGTTGAATTGCTATTACTAGTATTGGACGGATTAGAATCACAACCAGACAATAGTAATACGCTAATAAGACTTATTGTAATTACAGATGTTTTAAAGATTTGTTTTCTCATAAAATGAGCCCCCTTAAGTATTTAATATAAGTAGAGTATATATTACAAATCTTTAAATTTTCTTAATATACAATAATAGAATCAGAAGGAATGTGAACTATATTTCCATCAATAGCATTTAAGGTAAGTGTTATTCTAGAAGAATTATTTTCGATAAAATTCCATACAGGTATTAGGGTGTAAGAATCTTCTTCATTATCCACAGCTACCCTCATAAAATCTAATCTAATAGAAGATATATTTATACGGCTATTAGTAGTAGTATAAGTAGCATCATTACCATATATTGTATTAAATGCTAAATCGGCAATATTTATTAAAGAATCGAAGTCCAAAAGAGGAGCAGAATCACTAGTAATATCTATTATATCTACTGGATTGCCATATTCCATAGTAACAATACCGCAATCAAGTACAGTAAATATTAAACATTCATAATTGTATTCATATTGTGCTATACCATCTTTAGATGTAAACCATGGGCGGAATGAATTGTCACAAGGAGAAATTGGTGAAAATGCATTAACATTATTTATTGATTTTTCATAATATATTCTATAACCACAGTTACTAGCTTCTATAACGGTATTATTTGTAAGATCATCAGATACAGGTGATGTATAAGCAGTAGTTAATAAGTCACAATATCTAGAAGCAGCCATATCAGTAATACCTAGGGTATTAACCATATCATTACATAAACGTACAGCATCATCGATAGAGTATGAGCATTTATTGTTAGTTTGAATAGATATATCATTAAAACTAGAGGAATTATCAGAAAGGACGGAATAATCTAATTGATCTAAGGTGTAATTGCCCCAAGCTAGTTGCCCAGAGGCATCAATAGATATTGTTAGATTAGTTGCGTTGCAAAAGGTTTCATCATATTTTTGAAATAGCATTTTACAAGGAAGGGTATTATAAGTTCCAGCAAGATAACAAGACTCTATATCAACATCAGTATATATGTCAGAAAGCATAGGGTCATGTGAAAAGAGTGCGTCACTTGTTTGAAGGTCCTCGGTATGGAAGTATTCTATAGCATATGCTCCATATATATCCTCTTTTATAAATTGTATATTATGAAATTCTCCATTATCAAATAAAGATGTTGCCATAGTTTCAATATCACTTGACTCTATGTCATGGCGTTTAATGGTTGCAACAGGTAGGGCTGTAGTGTTATTAGATATTACATCAGCATCAATATTTACAAAGACTTCTCCATCAGAATTAGTAAAGGTAGTTTCGATGTGAGTGTCAGATATATTACTGTTAGATACATCTTCTTTATCTGTATTGTTTGAATTAGTATTACATGAAGTAGTAATTAATAATGTAATAAGACTTATTGTAATAGTAGTAGTTTTGAAAATATATTTTCTCATAATAGTCTCCTAAAAGTTTGTGTTTTATTCTACGGTTAATCCAGAATATCTATCGATTTTGCTACCGTCAATAGCATTAATAGTTATTATTGGATTAAAGCTATCATCATAATAGAAATCCCATACAGGTATTAATGTAAAAGTATCTGTATCTAAGCTATTAGATGATCTAGCTAGTCCGAATTGAATCTTGGTAACATTAAGTGGAGCAGAAGAGGCAGATCTATCACTGTAAGTCTCGGCTAGGTATGTATCAGCATAACTTAGTATGGAATCCAGATCCAAAATGGTAACATCTGTAGTGATATCTTCAATAGAAGTAGGAGCTTGATATTCCATCGATATAATACCCGAATCCATAACAGTAAATATTATATATTCATCACCGTAAAGTGTGTTTGCGTCGGTTACCTCGAAAAGAGACGGATTGGCACCGCCAGTTATAAGGGTAGTTAGGTTATAATTAACTGAATTAATAGATTTACCATAATATATCTTATAACCGCAATAACCAGTATCAATAGTTTTTCCGTACTGATATCCAGTAGGAGAAGTGTTATAGGCAGTAACAGGGATATTACATATATCCATAGGAGCCATATTGCTAATACCTACTTGTTCTAATAAGTTATTGCATAGTTCGGTTGCATCATTAACTGAATATACACAGTCATTTTCAATGTTTGGATTGTTAGACACGTAGCAGTCATAGGACATCTCACCTATGCTAATAGCATCATATAAATAGGTTTTCCAAACGAATTTATCCATATCGTATAATTCTAATCGAATTATGTGCGGCCAGAAGTTTAACTTACAAGGCATGCTATTATATAATCCCTCAGTGCAACAACCTTCAAAGGTATATGATTCGTAGCTTACTATAAGTTCCCTGTTTTCATCAAAGTCGAATTGAGCATAGCGATAGGTTATATCTTCAAATGTAGGCGTAGTGGACAAGTTAGCATCTTCAGGTGCACTATCAATACATTCTGTGAGAGCAACAATATAATATTGGCAGTTAAGTAATTCTTGATTATAGTAGTCAGAGTCAATTTTATTGTTGTTATATAGATTTTCTAAATCTTCTATCTTTTTGTTCTCATCATCGATAAGGTCAAAATATATATCCTTTGTTATTCTAATATCGCCAGTTGTTAGGGAAGAAGAGTACTCGGAGTTATCATAGAGACCATCCGCAATGCGAATAATATCATCATTGGTAAATTCGTACCTATTTGTAGTAACGACAGCAATGTCATTAGACTCAGAGTAGATAACATCTGAATCTATATTGACTACAATATTACCCTCAGCATTAACAATATCCATTGTAATATGTTCTGGCTTGGAATCAGTAGTTGTTATATCTTGTGAATTATTAGAACAACCTACTAATAGTCCTATTGATAATATAAATATTGCGGTTAAGTGTTTTTTCACAATAAGTCCTCCCTAAAAAATATTTTTATTTTACAGTCTGGCTAGTAAAGAGATTAATTCTGCTGCCGTCAATAGCGTTAATGGTTAGTACAGGCGTAGGATATGAGTCGTAGCTACCTAAAGTATTATCCTCATAAAAATCCCACACAGGAACTAGGGTATAAGTAGTATCATCCTGAACATTTATAATTCTAGCTAATCCGAATTCAATCTTAGTTATATGAAATGGAGATACTCTAGAACTTCTTTCTTTTTCATCTAGAAATGCATCTAGGAGATAAGAATCGGCTAATTCCATTATGGTATCAAATTCTAGGATTGGAGTATTGTTAGAAGTAATATCTTCCACAACGTTAGGATTAAGATAGTGCATTGATATAATTCCAGAATCCATAACAGTAAATATAATTGATTCATGACCAGTAATGTTTCGTTCATCAGGAGTTGTCATATAACTAAAGCTGCCAGTTGCATATAATGAAAGATTTGTATTTATATTATTAATAGACTTACCGTAGTATATTTTATAACCACAGTATCCGGTATCTATAGCGGCACCGTATTGTATGCCAGTAGTAGATATGTTATATGCGCTAACTGAAAGATTTTGTATATCCATTGGTGCCATATCAGATATATTTAGTGAAGCAAGAAACTCATCGCATATATCAATAGCTTGGCTAGAAGAATAAGTACATTGATTATCTATATCAGGATTGACTGATGCAAAGTTTTTGTACTTATCTCTATCTAGATTAATCTGATTGTAAGTATAATTTTTCCACGCTAACTCATCTTGCTTATCCATATTTACCCCCATACTTTCATTGTGAATTGTATCTGGAGAAATGTAAAAGTATAGAGTACAAGGTGTATCATTATAAGTTCCTTCAAGCTTACAACTTGTATCTGGATTAGTAATATATTCAACTTGTTCATCGCCATTTTCATCTATATAGTAAGATGGATAGGTGTATGAATTGTCGGCAATCTCATATACAGGGTCATTGTTTGGTTCCCTAGGCGCTGTAAGAAGTAAATCATTTAATTCGTCAATATAATGCTTCTTATCAAAGTCAGCCCACCAGTAAGAGTCGTAATCAAGTAATCCATCGTTATATAATTGCTCGGCATCTTGGATAGATAGGTTGGATTTCTCAAGCTCATCATTAAGCATATCAATAGAATATTCTTGATAATTTAATTTTTTATAACACTTGGAATTATCAAAAAATGAGTCGGCAAGAGTTTTAATATTTGTGCTATTAAACTCATATTTTTTAGTAGTAGCAACGGAGTAGTTATCATATTCTATCAATGTGATATCTGCATTTATCTTGGCAATAGTATTGCCGTCACCATTAGTTATTTCCTTTTCTATATGTGTTGCACTATCTGTATCTATCTCAGTAATATCATCAGTAGCACTGGTTGAACATCCTGTAAATGTACATAATGAAAGAATAAGAAATGCTCCCACAAAATAGTTAGGTTTTAGATGAAATTTCTTCATAATATTTTATCCTCCTAATTATTAATTCATGCTTACGCCTGAAAATACATTCATCTGAGTACCATCAATAGCATTTATAACTAATACAGGTATGAATGAATTGCCGTCGTAGAAAGTCCATACTGGAATCAAAGTAAATTGGTCATCATATATAGTGTTAGCAGTTCTAGCTAGTCCAAATTGTACTCTAGATACATTAAGGGAACGGTTGCCTAAATTACCTTCAGAATATAGTTCTAATAGGTAGCTATCAGCAAAAGTTAGTATAGAATCAAAATCTAAGATAGCAGTATCAGATGATGTAATATTAGTTATCTCCGTCGGGCAGTTGTATACCATAGATATAATGCCAGAGTCCATAACTGTAAATATAATATATTCTGAACCATATACATTTCCAGCACCTTTATCGTATATAGTTGAGTAGTCACCAGTAGCAATCGTACTTGTTAAGTTAGTGTCAATTGAATTAACAGTTTTCCCATAATATATCTGATAACCACAGTAACCAGTATCAATAAGAGTGCCATATTGATATCCTGTAGGAGATACATCAAAGGCTTTAACAGAAAGATGACTCATATCCATAGGGGACATATTATTTATGCCAAGACTTTTTAACATACCGTCGCATAAGTTTATTGATTGCTCAGTTGAATAAGAGCATTCATTTTTTGTATTATTATTAAAAGAAAGAAAATGTCTATCTTCAATTAAACCGAATTCAATTTGGTTATAGGTGTAGTCTTTCCATACAGGGGTATCTGCAGGATCTACATTTAATTTGAATTTGTTTTCATTATTGAAAAGTAATGTGCAAGTTGAATTATTATAAGTACCAACAAGTTGGCATTTAGTTTCAGTACCTTCGTTTGTGACAACAAGGTTGTCGGTATCAGGATTATAAAAATATGAGTCATTCATATCAAAAAAAGGAAATCTTACTTCGTAAAAATCTAGAACTGGTGTGTCATTCACTTCGCTAGATGCAGAAGTGGCATAGTAGTTAAGTTTGCCAATACGAGAATTACAAGAGTAAAGTTCGTCTATATAACGGTTATAATCAATGGATTCATGATTATACAATTCATCAAGATCATTAACAAGTAGATTAGTGCTTTCAATAGCATCAGCTATTTGGTCTAGGGAGTACTCACTATCATCTAATAATTTGTGGTATTCAGAATTTCCATATATGCCGTTTGCAAATTGTGCGATATCGTTGCTGTCAAATTGATGTT
This sequence comes from Lachnospiraceae bacterium, assembly GCA_031556525.1. Lineage (GTDB taxonomy): Bacteria > Bacillota > Clostridia > Lachnospirales > Lachnospiraceae > JAVBSN01. Next base: position 20,025 of record JAVBSS010000040.1, on the reverse strand, counting down.
CGATAATAGTTGCAACAGGAATATCATTCGTTGTTGGATATACGACCTCAGCATCTATGTTTGCAATAACGTAGCCTTCTTTGTCGGAAACCTCTCTAGAGATATGTAGGGCATCAGTAGTGCTATTGATCTCATTAGTCTCAGCTTCGTTAACAGATGTGGAGCATCCCGAAAATAAGCATAGAGAGCATAGTAGAGTTGTCATCATATAAGTTTTTGTTAGTTTCATAAGTAATCCTCCGGATTGTATATTAGTTAGCAACAGCACCTGTAACTCGATTAAGTCTATTTCCGTCAATTGCATTAATTGTTAATACAGAAATATACTCATTATCTGTATAGAAATCCCATACAGGGATTAGTGTAGTGTCAGAATCACTAGAACGACTAGGAACTTCCATTAAGCCTAATTGAATCTGAGTTATATTAAATGTTTCTCTGCAATATCCCGCTGATTCATCATAAGCAATAGGTAAATAGATATCAGCTAAACTTATAATTGTATCTATATCTAATATAGTAGTATTAGTAGAAGTGATGTCTTGTATAGTTGATGGATTATAATATGTCATAGATATAATGCCTGCGTCTGTAATAGTAAAATAAAGTCCTTCTAAGCTAGGAAGATTCTTAAAATCATCATCGTCCATCTTGCTAATTATTGAAGTATATAGGCTACCACCACTGATATACATATTTTGATTAACATTATTAACTGATCTGCCATAGTACAATTCGTAACCACAATAGCCAGTATCAATAGGGTCACCATACCGATAACCTCTAGGGGATATTTCGTAAGCATTAAGAGGAGTGTGGCGTATATCCATTACGCTCATATCTGATAGTCCTAATTCCTTTATTATGTCATTGCACATATTTATAGCTTGTTCAGTGGAATAAACACATTCATTTTCTATACTAGAATCAATGGAATTATAGCTATGATAAAGCTCGTCGTAGTTATATTCAACTTCTTTGTTAGTATAGCTTTTCCATACTAGAGTATCAGATGCATCCATTCTTATGTAAAGACCTGATTTGTCCCAAAACTCTATACTACAAGGCATAGAATTGTAAGTGCCTTCTAGGTTACACACTGTAGATGTAGAAGTGTTAACGTCTGATATATACTCTATATTATCTTCTTCGTCATAAGAGAAAGTGTAGTAATCTATTGTACGGTCATAAAAATCTAGTATAGTTGAGGTATCAACTTCTGTAGGCGCATCTTTTAGATGTTCGTTAAGAGATGCTAGTTCATAATTGCAAGTTGAAAGATAGGACATATAATTATTAATATCGATATCATTATCATTATATAATTGTTCTATTTCCTCAAGATCTAATTCATATTCTGTAATAGCATCATGTAGTTGTTCAACAGAATATTCACAAGGATCTAATGCCCTATGGTATTCAGAATTACCATAGAAAATATTAACCATTTTTTTGATATCCTCACTAGTAAAATCAATCTTTTTAAGAGTAACAACAGGAAGATCTGTAGCGTCGGGATAGATAACATCAGCATCTATATTAGCTATAATATATTCCTTGGCATCAGTAACTTCTCTTGTAAGATGCTCTTTAGTTGTATTAGTAGAAGTAATATCTTGTCTATCCTTAGTACAACCAGATAGAACACATAATAAAATTATTAATCCTATAGTTAATTGTTTTCTCATAATATTTTCCTTCTCGAAATATATTTATTTTATTGATCTACTTGTAAAACTATTTATTCTACTACCATCTATAGCATTAATTGTTAACATAGGAGTAGGATAAGTGTCAGATCCAGCGAATGTATTATCTTCATAAAATTCCCACGCAGGAACTAATGAAAAAGTTGAAGCGTTATCTTCATTGACAACTCTAACAAGGCCGAATTCAACCTTAGATATTTTAATAGGTTTGACACGAGATAATTTGGTTTTTTCATCTAGAGATATATCTAAGAAATATGAATCTGATAAATCCATTATAGTATCAAATTCTAAAATAGGAGTATCTGTAGAAGTTACATCTTCCACAACTGTAGGACTATAATATCGCATTGATATAAGACCAGAGTCCATAACTGTTAATATAATTGATTCGTGACCGCTTACAGTTTGAGTAGCTTCTTCTGCAGACATAGAAAATCCAAAATCACCAGTTGAATATAGTGAAAGGTTGGCTGTTATATCATTAATAGATTTTCCGTAGTATAATTCATAGCCACAATATCCACTATCAATAGAAGAACCATAGTGAAAACCACTAGAAGAAGTATTGTATGCGGTAACAGGAAGATTGCAAATATCCATAGGCGCCATATCAGATATGCCTAAGGATTCAAGAAAATTGTTGCATATATCAATAGCTTGGCTAGTAGAATATTTACATTGATTTTCTATATCAGGGTTAACTGATATAAAGTTTTTGTATTTAATTAAACCAGTATCTACTTCTTTTAAAGTATAGTTTTTCCATACTATTTGGTCAGTTGAATCTAAATGTATATACATAATATTAGTATTAATATCAGAATGATCTCCGAATGGGTTAATATCAATACTAAGATAGCATGGGTTACCATTATAGGTGCCTTCTAGGTCACATTCTGTAGTAGTGTAGGTATAATCACTAACAGACTCATTACCTTCAGAATCAATACTGTAAGCTTGAGAAATGTGAGTTATGGTAGTAAGTTCACAAATGGGATTATTATCTACTTCTAGAGGAGCAGAGGATAGTAGAGTAGATAAATCTTCAATATAACTAGCATAATTATAATTAATATATTCGTACGTATCATCATTGATTAATCCATCGTTGTACAATTGGTTTGCATCATTAAGGCCTAGATTCCACTTATCAATCTCTGCATTAAGTTGATCAGCAGAATATTCTTCCTCAGTTAATGTTCTATAATATTCAGAATTGTCAAATAGAGCATCAGCAATTCGTTTGATTTCACTATTAGTAAATTCATATTTACTAATAGTTGCAACACTATAACTATTATACTCTGGAATAGTTACATCAGCATTTATTGTGGCAATAGTAGTGCCGTCTCCGTTAGTTAATTCAGTTTCTATATGTGATTGATCAGTAGTGTTAATTGTATTATCGTTCTCTGCATTAGTATTGCAACCAGTAAATGTGCATAAAGAAAGTACAATAAGCCCTCCTATAAGATAATGTTTGTTTAAGTAGTATTTTCTCATGGAAATCCCCTTCCTTTTAATAATATATTATTCTAATACAGTGCCAGTACAAGCATTAAGACTACTACCATCAATAGCATTAATGGTTAGTATAGGATTAAAGTTGCCGTCCTCATAAAAAGTCCATACTGGTACAAGTGAAAAATCTGAGTTGTCTGTATCGTTGGTAATTCGGGTTAAACCGAATTGAATTCTTGTTATATCAAATTCATGTTGATACCCAGTTCCTTTAATGTCCGCATATATATTAGGGAAATATACATCGGCTAGGTTAAGGACGGTATCAAAATCTAGAATAGCAGTATTGGTAGAAGATATGTCTTCTAAAACGGTTGGAGCTGTATAAGATATAGAAATAATACCACAATCCATAACTACAAAAGTTAGGCTTTCAGGATCAGATACGTTTGCTAATTCATCTTCAGTTACTCCGTAAAACATATCAACAACACCGTTATAAGTAACCATATTGGTGTTAGCGGAATTAATAGATTTACCGTAAGATATCTCATAGCCGCAGTAACCTTTCTCAATATATTCGTCGTATTGATGTCCCATCGAAGAGATTTTATGAGCCTTGACTGGTATATTATATATGTCTAATACTTCCATGTTAGATAACTGAAAGTCTGTTACTATGTTGTCGCATAATTCGATAGCTTGATCCTTAGAAAGTATACATTCATTTTCTAGATTTGGATTGTTAGAATCATAATATTCGTAGTAATTATCATAAGAGTCATCGAAACTAATTTCTGCATAGGTATAATCTTTCCACACAGGAGTATTATCTGCGTTCATGTTTATATAAAGATCAGAAGTACTGAAAAATTCTATAATACAAGGCATGGCGTTATAAGTGCCTGTCAAATTGCACTTTTGCATTATATTTGATGATATAAATGTAAATTCCTCTGCCATAAATTCTTCATTATATGATGCTGTCCATGTATCTAAGCTAACATCATAAAATTCTAAGGTTGGAGCGGTGTCAACCTCTGTAGGAGCTTTTGCAAGGTAGTAAGTATATTCACTAATCTGATTTGCATAATCTATAAGGTGATAGTTATAATAATCTGAATTTAAGCCGATTTTGTTTTCGTTATATAATTGATTAAGGTCATCTAGCTTTTCGTTATACAAGGTAATTGCTTCATTAAGAGCACTTGCTGAGTACTCGCTAACCTCTGGCAATTTATAGTAGTCGGAATCACCGTATATAGTAGTAGCAATTCTTTTAATATCATCATTAGTGAATTCATATGTCTTAAGAGTAGCAACAGGAATATCTTTAATTGATGGATAGATAATATCAGCATCTATATTAGCTATAATTTTACCGTCAGCATCAAGAATATTTCTTGTGAGATGTTCGGTATTCGTGCTAGTTGTACCATCTATATTATCAGTCTTAGTACACCCTGATAGTAGACATAATGAAATTAAGAAACCGATAGTTAATTTTTTTGTCATAATAAACCTCCTGTAAAATATATTGTTAATAATTTGTGTGATTGAGCATTATTCAATAACACATCCTGTATAGGTGTTGATTCGACTACCATCAATAGCATTAATTGTTAGTACAGAGTTATAGCTAAGTTTTTCGTAAAAATTCCATACTGGAATAAGTGAAATATCAGAAGAATCTGAATCGTTAACAACTCGGCATAATCCTAATTGAATTGAAGTTATATTAATAGGTTGAGCACCACTTACTTTATCTCCATAGATATCGGGTAGATATATGTCAGATAAATCTAGTATTTGTCCGAAATCTAAAAGGGTAGTACTTGATGTAGAAATATCGTCTATAACTGTTGGATTATAATAATGCATTGAGGTAATGCCAGAGTCCATAACAGTAAAGACTAGTTCTTCAGGATAGAATACGAGATTGTCGGAACTTTTTCCGTAATACATGTTTGTTGGACTATCATAAGTAACCATGTTAGAGTTAACTGAATTAACGGATTTGCCGTAGTATATTTCATAGCCACAAAGACCACTTTCAATGCTGTCACGATATTTATGCCCGTAAGGAGATGTTTCGTAGGCTGTAACAGGAAGATGATATATTACCATTATTTCCATGTCAGATATTTCTAAGTCAGTTAACAAGCTATTGCACATATCAATAGCTTGATCAACAGAAATTTTACAGTCATTTATTTTATCAGTATTATCAATGGTATAGTAATTATTGTAAACGGGTTCGATGCTAAGTTCTTTGTAAGTGTAATTTTTCCAAACCGGGATATCTGTTATATCCATATTTAAATAAAGAGATTTGTTTGTGCAAAATTTTACACTACAAGGTATATTATTGTAAGTACCTTGTAAGTAGCAGCCTTCGAGTGATTCAGAAGAACTGTTTTGCCATTGATTAATATCATAATAATAATAATTCAATACGGTAGATGTAATATCATAAAATTCTAGTTCAGGAGAAGTATCTACTTCTTGTGGAGCATCTTCAAGAAATTCAGTTAACTCAGCAATTTTAGTATCGTAATAGAATATTCTGTCGCTACAAGCAACAGGGGAAATCTTATCACTATCACCATATAATTCCTCCAATTCAGTGATTTTTAATTCGTATTCAGCAATAGCATCATTTAATTGACTAACAGATAATTCGGTAGGTGTTAGTAATTTGTAATAGTCAGAATCACCATATATAGTAGTGGCAGTTTTTTTGATATCATCATTAGTAAATTCATATGGTTTAATGTTAGCAACGGGAATATCTTTGACCTCAGGTCTGATAATGTCAGCATCTATATTAGCAACCACTTGCCCGTTAGCGCCTATAACTTCTTTTATAATATGGTCACTAGTACTACCATCAATATTTCCATTGTTTTTAGAACAACCTGATAATAAGCATAATGAAAATAAAATACCTATAGTTAATTGTTTTTTCATGAAAAGTTCTCCTTTTTGGGTTATAGTTTTGCTATTCTGATATGTACCCTGTATAAGGGTCAATTCGGCTACCATCAATAGCATTTATTGTTATACCTACATTTTTGTAGTCATCAATGTAGAAATCCCATACAGGTATTAGAGTATAAGTTCCTTCTTTTGCATCAGTTGTAACTCTAGCCAAACCGAGTTTAATTTTGCTTATAACAATATTGTTTGCAGGGGTCTTATAAAACTTTATATTACCGTAATCTTTTTGCATTTCACTCTGAAATACAGACATAATAACATCGAATGATAGTAGTGGTGTTGAATCTGTAGATACACTATCAATAATAGTAGGTAAATCATAATTCATAGATATTATGCCACAATCCATTACCCTAAAGATTAGTGTCTCTGGTCCTCTAGTAAGTGTTTTTAAATCACAATATTCACCATCAAAAAAATCGCCTGAGGTCTGAAGTTGATAAGAAGAATAGTTTAAAGATATATCATTTGTTTTCTTACCGTATACTATACAGTAGCCACAAGTTCCTCTATCAGCAATTATCTGAACATCATTTTCATATTTAATTACACTGGTTTCAATGGGAACGATATTAATTATAGCCATGTCGGTAATATTTAAGCTGTTTATCATATTATTACATAGTAGAGCAGCATCTTCCTTGCTATATGTACATAGGTTGTTGTCGTCTGATGTAGTCATGTTATTGTATTCAGAAAACATAGTCTCAAGTGATAATTGATCAAGAGTGTACTCCCCCCATACAGGAGTGCTATTATCAGCTAGAGTAAATGACATAGAGGTTGACTCTGTTATCATATGTTTAGTGAATCCTAGGAGATAAGGGAGATTATTATATGTACCAGAAAATGCACAATGTTTGCTAACATCTGTTGAGTCTGGATCAATAGATTCTGATGAATCAGAGATGCTAGGGAGATATTGAGGATCATCAGTTAAATCGGTATCTGCGCTAGATGATTCTATAAGGTCTCTGTGAAATTGGATAGATTCATCAATATATGCAATTTGATTGTCAATATCTTCGGATGTCATATGTTCTGGAGGATTCTCCATCAATTGTTTTTTTTCATCTGAGAGGGTCTCAATAGCGAGAGCAGATTCTGATGATGTAGCACCGAAGAATAAACGTTCATATTTGTATTCGGAATTGTCAAATAAAATGGTAGCGTAATTCTTAGCATCATCAGTAGAAAAGTCATATTTAATAAGCTCAGTAGTAGGATAAGAAGCAGTATCGCTACCTAAAACATCCGCATCGATTCGGGCAAAAGTAATATCAATTTCATCTTCAATAGTATCTACTACATGAGTTGAATCTGAATCAGTATTAATTTCTCTATCATTAGAGTCCTCTTTTTTGTTAATCATAAATATAGCTGTTGCAGTAGTCAGTATAATAATAACTGCTGCTAAAATAGTAATTTTAATTTCCTTTTTCATGTTGTTTCCCCCCTAAAATGTTATTCTTTTATATATCCTGTATAACTATCGATAATGCTGCCATCAATAGCGTTTATAGTTATGTCTACATTGTTATAATCGTCTGTATAAAAATCCCACACGGGAATCAATGTATATTGACCTTCTTTAGCATCAATAGTTACTCGAGCTAGTCCTAGCTTAATTGTAGTTATTACAACATTATTAGCAGGAGCTTTGTAGAAAGCTGTACTGCCAAATTCTTTTTGCATTTCCTTATCAAACACAGACATAATAACATCAAATGATAATAACGGTGTTGTAGCTGTTGAAATATTATCAATAACAGTCGGAAAATTATAAGTCATAGAAATAATTCCAGAGTCCATTACTATAAAATATAAAGTTTCTTGTCCTCTAACAAGGCTATTTATGTCGCACTTATTGTCAGTACCACAACCGTCACCAGCAAATGTATCATATGAACCATATACATGATATGAAGAATAGTTAATGCTTTTATCATTTATTTTTTTACCATAGGAAATATAGTAACCACAAGTTCCCTTGTTAAGTATGTTTTGGATAATAAAATCTTCTTGGTCATTGATAGTAGTTTCTAGGTTAACAGTAGTAATTACATCCATATCTGTAATACCTAGCTGACTTAACATATTATTACATAAAAAAATGGCATCTTCTTTACTATATTTGCATTGATTAGTATTATTCGAGCTAGATATATTATTATCTTGTATTGACATATAATCATATGATACTTGATTTAGAGTATAGTCACCCCATACAGGGGTATTATATGATTCCATTTCAAAAGTTATAGAAGTCGATAGTGTTACTAAATGTTGTACAAATGTCAAGTTATAAGGAATGTTATTATATGTACCAGAGAAAGAACAATATTTATTAACCTCTGTTGAATTAGGATCAATAATATTAGGTGAGTCAGTTATCTCAGGAAGATATAATGGATTTTCAGTTAAAGAATCATCTTTTATATTTGATTCTATAAGTGTTGTATAGAACTGGATGGAGTTATCTATACCTATTAAATAATCTGAATATTCCTCAGATGACATAGTTTCTGGAGGAGTGTTCATTGCTTGCTTTTTTTCGTTATTAAGACAATCAATAATATTAAGACAATCAGATTCTGTATGTCCATAAAATAAACGCTGGTATGTATAATCAGAATTATCAAATAAAATATTGGCATAATTCTTTGCATCCTCAACAGTAAAGTCAAATGCAACAAGTTCTGTAGTAGAAAAAGAATCAGTATCGCTGCCTATAACGTCTGCATCTATTTTAGCAAAAGTAGTACCTTTACTATCTTCAATAGTATCTACTATATGAGTATAGTTGCTATTGTTTATTGAGGTGTTAGTGTTTTCCTTCTTGCTAATTATAAATATTGCAGCTATAGCTGCTAATATTATAATAATTACTGATACAATAATAATCTTAATTTCTTTTTTCATTGTGTTTTCCTTTTTGGGTGTTATTCTTTTATGTACCCTGTGTTATTATCAATAATGCTACCATCAATAGCATTGATTGTAAGTAAAATCATATAGTCACTAGTATAGAAATCCCATACTGGAATTAAAGTGTATTCCCCGTTACCACCATCAACAGTAACTCTAGTAAGTCCTAATTGAATCTTAGTTATAACAATATTGTTATTTTTAATTTTATAAGCATTTATATTTCCGTAGTTAGCATTCATTTCACTTTTAAATATTGACATAATAGCATCAAAAGATAGAAGTGGGGTAGATTCGGAAGAGATTGAATCAATAGCTGTAGGATAATCATAATCCATTGATAGAATACCACAGTCCATAACTATAAATGATAGAGTTTCATATCCTGGTTGTAATTCTTCTATGCCATCACCATCTGTATCCAAGTATATTAGCATAGGGCTACCAGTACGGTTGAAATCATAGTTCATTGACTTATCATTTACTGTTTTACCATATATTATGGAGTAGCCACAATTTCCAAATGAAGAAATATGTGTATTGGCATATGGGCTTATATAAGCAGTAGTTTGAAGGTCAATTACAGCAATTACTGACATATCAGAAATATTTAATTTGTTAATCATATTATTACATAGAAGAATAGCGTCTTCTTCAGAGTAAGTACAAGTATTATTAACTTTACTAGATGTAGAATTATCTGTAATCTGACCGGTAAAAGAATCATATGATACTTGATAATTTGCATAATCACCCCATACAAGAGCATCCTTATCGTCTAGAGAGATTGATAGAGTAGTTGCTTGTGAGATACAGTCTTTGCCAAAAGATAATCTATATGGAAGGTTATTATATTTACCGAGTAAGTCGCAAGACATGTAAGAGCTATCAAAATCATCCCCGTACAATTCTGTCATGTTGGTATCAGTATAATACATTAGGTACTGTTGGAAATCGGAGAGATAAGGTAAATATTCCGTATCACACCTTAATTCAGTTTCAGTAGGCGCACTATGTCTAACTGTTGTATAGGAATCAATATCAGAATTAATAATATCAATAACACTATCGAATTCTGAGTCATACATACTAGCAGGTCTATTTTCGATTAGTTCGTTTTTATATCTGTTGCATCTGTCAATAATCTCGTCTATCTCATCAACTGTATATTCATCTATAAAGGGTTGATTATGATAGTTAGAGTTATCGAAAAAAGCATCAGCATATACCTTTATACTATCAGTTGTAAAATCATCTCTACGTAAAGTAACCACTGGAAAAGCATCAGTATCTTGTCCTATCACATCAGCTTCAATTCTAACAAAAGTATTTCCTTCATTATCGTCTATAGTAGTCTCTAACCAATCGGTTGTTGTATTATCAATTTCAGTAATATCCTCATCAGAAGAAGAGGTAAGTTTTAATAGTATAAAAATTATAGCTATTATAAGTAGAACAAATATTAATATTATTGTTAATGTCTTGTAAGATTTTTTCATGTTGTACCCCCTATTCCATTACATAGCCTGTACTAGTATCGATGAAGCTACCATCAATAGCATTTATAGTAATACTTGCACTATCTGAATCTTCTATATAGAAGCTCCATACAGGGATTAAAGAGTATTCGCCATTTTGTGAATCGATGGTAACTCTAGCTAATCCTAATTTTACTTTTGTTATAATTGTGTTAAGTTTAGAAAAACGTTCTCGTTCAGCATTACGTAGGGATTCTGATTCGCCTACTTCGCTTATATAGTTTTCATAATTAGTTATAATGTCGTCCTCAAATACTGATAAAATATCATCAAATGATAGAAGAGGAGGATACGCCGAAGAAATCTCTTCTATATTAGTAGGAAAGTAGTAGTCCATGTACACAATGCCACAGTCCATTACTGCAAAATTCAATACTTCATTACCGTATTCAATATTTGATGTATCTAATATATTCCCATCTTCATCTCTATCAAAACATAAGTCAGCTGGAGATTCAGTATGATAATTAGAATAGTTAACTGACTTGTTATCTACAACCTTGCCATATGATATATAGTAACCACATGTTCCTTTGTCCACTGCAGCTGAATATGGAGTTAGGGCAGCAGTTACATATAAGTCACTTACATTTATTGGTTTCATATTATTAATAGTTAATTCTTCTAACAGATTATCGCATAGTGCAATGGCTTCTTCCTTGCTATAGATACAATCATTTTCTTCAGGAGTATAGTTTGTAAATATAGGTGGCAAAGAATTATAGTGATAGTGATAACTTACTTCATCGCTAGTATAATCTTTCCACACAATGGTATCTGGTGAGTTCATCTTTATTTTCATAAAAGTTGAGCCTGTTAAATCTGATTTAGAAAATTGTAAGTAGTAAGGAAGGTTATTGCGAGTTCCTTCTAGATAGCATATCTCTTGTTCAGAATCCACGCCATATGAGCAAGTAGAAATTACTTCATAGGTAAAGCGGTTAGGACTTATAGTATAATTGTTACCACCATTAAGAGGGGTATATGCAATATTACGCTGATAATTATTATTATCAGGAGCAGTTGATCTCAAATTAATAGCAAAATCAATATCTTCATTGATGATAGAAATTATTTGATCTTCGCTGAGGTTTCTTAAATCGGCAGATATGTCTTTGCTAGTATCCACTTTATCTATGTAGGCATAATATTTATCTATAATATTATCTAGGTCACTAACTGAGTATTCATCTATTGGTAGTTGGTTATGATAATCAGAATTATCATAGAAAGTATCTGCAAAGAATGTAATATCATCAGTAGTAATGTCATCTCTTCTTAATGTAACAACAGGAATGGAATCGGTATCAGAACCTTCTACAGTTGCTTCAAATCTAGCAAAGGTAAGGACTTTGGAATCTTCTATAGTAAAGTTAAGTTCTTTTGTATTAGAACTGCTAGAAGTATCGATGTTTCTAGATTCATTAGTCTTAAATGCAATGATTATAATTAACATTATTAATATAGCAATAATTAGTAATAGACCTAATATTTTATATATACATTTAACTTTCATGTGAATTTCCTCCTGAGGATAAAAGACATAGTAAACCTTAAGTTTATAGTAATATCGAAATCTATATAAATTGTAAATAGAATCTATAATAAATCTAAACAAAATTTACAATTATTATAGATTTTATTGTATAATAAATAGTGTAGAAATTTATAAATTAGCAAAAAGATGGGCTGGGGATAAGAATGATAAAAATATTAATTGTTGAGGATGAGAAACCTATTTCTAAATTGATTGAGATGAATTTAAAAGATGCTGGATATGACTGCACTTGTGCACTTGATGGAATGGTGGCAGCAGATTTGTTAGAAGAGAATACTTATGATTTGGTATTATTAGATATAATGCTTCCCAAAGTTAATGGATATGAGTTGTTAGATTATATTAAGCCGATGAATATTCCGGTTATATTCTTAACTGCAATGGGACAGATTCAAGATAGAGTAAAGGGATTAGAATTAGGTGCGGAAGATTATATAGTTAAGCCGTTTGAGATAGTTGAATTATTGGCAAGAGTTAAAGTTGTATTAAGAAGATACAATAAGACAGAAGAACTAATAAATATCTTAGATATAAAAATAGATATGAATAATCATATGATATACAAAAATGAAGAACTAGTTGAATTAACACCTAAAGAATATGAGTTAGTTGTATTGCTCGCTAAGAATAAAAACATATCACTTTTTAGAGATAAGATATATGAGTTAGCATGGGGAATGGAACCAGATGGAGATACTAGAACACTAGATGTATATATTCAAAGAATACGTAAGAAGTTAGGTTTAGAAAAATATCTAAAGACAATATATAGATATGGATACAGATTAGAGATAAATTAATAATAACGAGGTTTATATGAGCTTTAAACTGAAGGTAGTAATAATAAATATAATGCTTATAAGCATATTCTTTGGTGTTATAGGCTATTTCCTTATGGACAATAGCTATAACATTTCTTTGAATGCCCAGATTCGTACGGCAATGGAAGGTAATCAATTATTAAAGGCTAATGTAGAAGCACAGGTAATTAATATGGTATTGAATGAAGACTTTACTTCTTTAAATACAGTAGCAGAGATGGGTAATGATATTGCAAATAATATGCAAGGTACAGGTGCCTTATTTTATTTTCTCAATACAGAAAGAGAAGTTATATACTCGAATTTTGATAATCCTATAGTAGATGATAAGATATTGGATTATCTTGAGATTGATAAAAAACAATATGTAATTAGAAAAGATGGCAGAGGTTACTATATATATGTAGCAAGTATAGTTAAAGCTAAAGATCAAACATTATATATTGTGAATGTAGATGAACTAACAGATGTATATGAACAAAATAGATTACAAAGAACATATTACCAAATATTAATAGTTGCGGCACTAATTATTTGTTGCGTGGCATTATTTATAACAACACATATTTTAACTAAACCTATTGATAAATTAAATAAGCAAGCAGCTAAGATTGCGGATGGAGATTACTCAAGTAAAACCAATATATATACTAATGATGAGATTGGAGAATTGTCAAAGAAGTTTGATATAATGGCAGAAGCAGTAGAAGATAGAGTTAAAGAACTAACGGATGCAGCAAGACAACGAGAAGATTTTGTTGCTAACTTTACTCATGAAGTTAAGACCCCTCTTACAGCTATTATAGGTTACGCAGATATGCTTCGTTCAAAAGAGCTAAATAGAGAAGATAGATTTATGGCGGCAAATTATATATTTGGTGAAGGAAAGAGACTTGAAAATATGTCGATGAAGCTGTTTGATATACTATTATTAGGAAGACACGAGATAGAAGAGAAAGATATTAATACACTAAGTATTGCTGAAAATATAAAAATAAGTGTTACACCTATGTTAGAAAAAGCAAATATTATATTATCTACAGATATTGAAGAAAGCATTATCTCAGGAGATAGGGAGCTGCTAAAAACAGTATTTGTTAATATTATTGATAACGCAAGAAAAGCATCTAAAGAAGGTTCGACAATAAAGATGGTTGGTTATATAGAAGGAAATATGTATCGTTTTAATATTATTGATAAAGGTATAGGTTTTCCTAAAGAAGATTTTGATAAAGTAACAGAAGCGTTTTATATGGTTGATAAGTCAAGATCTAGAAGTGAAGGTGGAGCTGGATTAGGATTGAGTCTTGCTTTATTAATACTAGATATACATGGTGGAAAACTATCTATAGATAGTGAATTAAATGTTGGAACCACCATGTCTATAATACTTCCTATTAAGGAGGTTAATTATGAAAAATAATAGATTGATTTATATATTAGTTGTTTTAGTGGTTATTATTAGTACATTTATGCCAGGAGTAATGCTTAAAACTAAAGAAAAGAATATGTTAGATAAAGTTGTTGTAGATAATAATGCATATTACTATCGTGGGGCAGCAGATACCCAATTGAAACTTTATGAACGCCTAAAACTAGCTTGTAATCAATGGGAAAGTAACGTTGAGATAATTGACATTTCACAAAGTGACAAAACATTTTCTCAAGTAGTTGATATGGCTGAAAAGGGAATGAGTGTATTATATAATACAGGTTTTTATCCTACGAAAGTTGTTAGTACTTATAATAATTGGTATAGTCCATCTATAAAATTGTATAGATACTCAGACAGTTATTTTAATAAGTATACATGTGATGTTTGGTATATAACATTAATAAAATATGATAACTCTGAAAAACATACATTGTTAATAGAAAATGAAAGTGGCATGGTTATTGCAGCAAAATGTGAAATAGATGAAAATAGTGATTTAGATTTAAAGTTTAGAAAACAAGAAATTAGTGGAATAATTGGAAAGTATAAAAAAACTGCAAATATATATAATTCAACAAATCTTGATCTTGCTACTTCAGATATATATGTAGGTAAATATGGATTAATAGAAGAACAATATTCTACTACTTATTCGACTCTATCCATGTTAAGTGAACATAATGTTAGTGATTACCAACAAGCAGTAGAGGAAGTTAAAAATTCAGTCGATAATAATAAGTATTTTATTGCAGAGTATGGTGGAAAAAATTATTTTTATTATAAGTTAATACCATTTTCAATTGGGGCAGATACCAAAAGTGAGTAGAATAGAACTGAATTATAGCGTTAAATTATGGAATATCAATAAAAAAATAAAAAAATGCTTTTATATTGAACAATTACAATGTATAATAGCACATGTATGCAATTAGGATAAGAAAGTAGGTTATATTATGTACAAAATAGTAAGTAAAGAAACTCTTAATAGTTCCGTAGAACTTATGGAGATTCATGCTCCTTATGTTGCAGCTAAATGTGAGGCTGGTCAATTTATTATTGTACGCGTTGATGAAGATGGAGAGAGAGTTCCACTTACAATCGCGGATTATGACAGAGAAAAAGAAACAGTTACTATTATTTATCAAGTAGTAGGATATTCGACAGAATTATTAAGTAAACTTAGCGTAGGCGATTCCGTAGAAGATTTTGTAGGACCTTTAGGGCAACCTGCACCATTACACGAAGTAAATCATGTAGTAGGTGTTGCAGGTGGTGTTGGTGCTGCACCGCTATATCCACAACTTAGAAAACTTCATGAAATGGGAGTTAAGGTTGATGTTATTATTGGTGGAAGAAGCTCAGAATACGTAATATTAGCAGATAAATTTAAAGAATTCTGTGACAATGTATACATTGCTACAGATGATGGAAGTTTAGGAACAAAGGGATTTGTTACTAATGTATTAGAGGATTTAATTACTAACGGTGATACAATAGATGAAGTTATTGCTATTGGACCACTTATTATGATGAAGAATGTTGTTAAATTAACAAAAGAGCATGATATTAAAACAGCAGTATCACTTAATCCAATTATGATTGATGGTACAGGTATGTGTGGCGGTTGCCGTGTAACTGTAGGCGGAGAAACTAAATTTGCTTGTGTTGATGGTCCAGACTTTGACGGATTCTTAGTTGATTTTGATGAGTGCATGAAGAGACAAACAATGTTCAAAGAAGAAGAGCATAATTGTAGAATAGGAAGAGGGGAGTAAGAACAATGGGAAAAAATATGAGTTTGACAAAGATTGCGATGCCAGAGCAAGATCCTAATGTTCGTAACAAAAACTTCGAGGAAGTTACTCTAGGATATACAAAAGAAATGGCTATGGAAGAGGCAACAAGGTGCCTTAACTGTCCTAAGAAACCTTGTATGGATGGTTGTCCAGTAAATGTTCCTATTCCAGGATTTATAGATAAAGTTGCTGAAGGAGATTTTGAAGCAGCATATGAGATAATTACAAGTGAGAATGCCTTACCTGCTATTTGTGGTAGAGTATGTCCTCAAGAAAACCAATGTGAAGGTAAATGCGTTCGTGCTATTAAAGGAGAGGCAGTTGCTATTGGTAGATTAGAGAGATTTGTTGCAGATTATCATATGGCAAATGCGGCGTCATCAAATGTAGAGATTGAGAAGAATGGCAAGAAAGTGGCTGTAGTAGGTTCAGGCCCTGCTGGTATTACTTGTGCAGGAGAACTTATCAAAAAAGGTTACGAAGTAACTGTATTTGAAGCACTTCATAAAGCTGGCGGTGTACTTAGCTATGGTATTCCAGAATTCCGTTTACCAAAGGCATTAGTTGCAAAAGAAATAGAGACAGTTGAGAAATTAGGCGTTAAGATTGAGAAGAATGTTATTGTAGGACGTTCTATAACAATTGACGAATTAATGGAGCAAGGCTACGGTGCTGTATTTGTAGGTAGTGGAGCTGGTCTTCCAAGATTCTTAAATATTCCAGGCGAGAATTTATTAGGAGTATATTCAGCAAATGAATTTTTAACACGTGTTAATTTAATGAAAGCATATGATTTCCCTAACAAGCCAACACCAGTTAAGATTGGTAAAAATGTGGCTGTAGTAGGAGCTGGTAATGTTGCCATGGATGCAGCTAGAACAGCTAAGAGATTAGGTGCAGAGAATGTATATATAGTATATAGACGTGGTGAGGATGAACTTCCAGCAAGAGCAGAAGAAGTACATCATGCAAAAGAAGAAGGAGTTATATTTAAACTTCTTAATAATCCAGCAGCTATTATTGGTGAAGATGGATGGGTAACTGGTATGGAAGTAATCAAGCAAGAGCTTGGTGAAGCAGATGCGTCGGGTAGACGTTCTCCAGTTGCAGTTGAAGGTTCTAATTATGTAATAGATGTTGATACTGTAGTTATTGCTATAGGACAAAGTCCTAACCCACTTATTCGTCAAACAACTCCAGGTCTAGATGTACAACGTTGGGGTGGTATCATTGTTGATGAAGATACAATGAAGACAAGTAAAGATGGCGTATATGCTGGTGGAGACACAGTAACAGGTGCAGCAACAGTTATATTAGCTATGGGTGCTGGTAAAACAGCAGCTAAAGCGATTGATGAATATTTATCTAAATAAATAGATAAAGCAAAGCAAGGCGAAAGGAATGACGATATGAGAGATACTTATTCAGAGGATTTGGTAAAAGGAAAGCCGGGATTGGTTAGTAATATTTTATTTTCATTATCAATACTATTGATATTAATAGGAATTAGTATGGCTCTTTTTGTGTCAGGATTTGGGGTTAGTGTAGTAATAATAGCAGTAGTGATATTAGTTATAACTATGTCTAAGAGAAATGTTGAGTTTGAATATATAATTACTAATGGGGATGTAGATGTAGCTATTATATATAACAAAGCAACTAGAAAAAACAAGTATTCATTTAAACTTGAAGAGATAAATTATATAGCTAAATATAATTCGCCAAGAATAGATGGAGAACTTACTCAAGGTAAGATAAAGACTACACATAATTTCACAGATGGCAATATAGATGATAACACTTATGGTTTTGTTATAGAGAAATCAGGAGTGAAAGAATTAGTTGTATTACGTTTATCAGAAAAAAGTACTGATATATTTAAATCAGGTGCCAAAAACAAATTTTATAACGATTAATTAATATTAGGAGCGTCTAAGGACGCTCCATATTTTTAACAATTTATAGAGAGAAGGTAGTGGTATGAATAATATTATTCTAATAGGAATGCCTAGTTGTGGCAAAAGTACAGTCGGAGTAGTATTGGCAAAAGCATTAGGTTATAGGTTTATAGATTCGGATTTGTTAATTCAAGAGAAAGAAAATAGATTACTTAGTCAGATTATTGAAGAAGAGGGACTAGATAGATTTAATGAAATTGAAAATGAGATTAATGCAAGTATAAATGTTACAAATTCGGTTGTTGCAACAGGTGGAAGTGTTATATATGGTGAAGAAGCCATGGAACATTTAAAATCAATTGGCAAGGTGGTTTACATAAAACTTAATTATGCCGAAATAGAGGATAGATTAGGTGATTTGGCGAGTAGAGGAGTTTCTATTAGAGAGAACCAAACACTTACAGAATTATATGAAGAGAGAACACCTCTATATGAAAAATATGCAGATATTACAGTGGAGACTGAGGGGTTGTCAATTAGAGAAACGGTAGCATATGTCACTAAAGTTCTTAAGGAGTAAATGTATAATTAATAATAAGAGTAGAATAATATATAAGAAACATAAGCCTATTACTATGATGAAAGAAGGTATATTATGAAAATAGCATTCTATGATACAAAACCGTATGACAAAGTGTATTTTGAACCATTAGGAAAAGAAGCGGGATTTACGATAAAATTTATTGAAGTTAGATTAGATGAAGATACTGCCATACTAGCAAAGGACTATGATGCAGTGTGCATATTTGTAAACGATGACTGCAATAAAGAAGTAATTGATAAATTGGCTGAATATGGAGTGAAGGCAATATTGCTTCGATGTGCAGGATTTAATAATGTAGACTTGAAGACAGCAGAGGGTAAGATAGATGTACTTAGGGTACCAAGTTATTCTCCAGAGGCAGTGGCTGAATATGCAATGGGTTTAATAATAACTGTAAATAGACAGATTCACAGGGCATATGTGAGAACAAGAGATTTTAACTTCAATATTAATGGATTAATGGGAATGGATTTGGTAGGAAAAACAGTTGGTGTTATTGGAACGGGTAAGATTGGTCAAATAATGATTGATATATTGAAGGGATTTAAGATGAATATATTAGCTTATGATCCTTATCCTAATAGTAATCTAGATGTTAAATATGTGACCTTTGATGAATTGTTAAAGGAATCAGATGTTATAACACTTCATTGCCCGTTAACAAAAGAAACAAAACATATTATTAATAAACAAAGCATAAGTATAATGAAAGAAGGGGTTATATTAGTAAATACTTCTAGGGGTGCATTAATTGATACAGAAGATTTACTAGAAGGTCTTTCTAATAGAAAATTTTTAGGTGTTGGTTTAGATGTATACGAAGAGGAAGATGAGTATTTCTTTGAAGATAAATCTAATGACTTTATATCGGATGACCATTTGATTAAACTAACTAGCTATAATAATGTAGTATTAACTTCACATCAGGCATTTTTTACAAAGGATGCAATGCAAGCCATAGCAGAAGTAACACTAGAGAATGCGAGAGCAGTAGAGCTAGGTGAAGAATTGACAAATATTGTAACGAGATAATAAAATAAAGTTTTCGAGTACAAATAGTTTGTTTTAGCAAGAAGTAAAAAAAGTGCTTGCTTTTTTAAAAAAAATAGAGTATCTTATATCTATCGATAGTAAATATGAATTCGACGGGACAAAGGTGTTCTCATTTTGAGAACACCTTTTTTTTGAAGAAAGTTACATATATGTTATTTCATATCTAAATATAAATAATGAAAGGGTGTTATTTTATGAGAGAAAAAGTTAATGTACCAGAA
>JAVBSS010000006.1:0-93331 GCA_031556525.1 Lachnospiraceae bacterium | reverse complement strand
CAAATTCAGATTTGTAGGGTTGATTATGGAGAAGGTGTATATAAAAGATGTAGGAAAAGTGGTCACTGGGAATACGCCTAGTAAAACAAAGATTGAATTTTATGAATCAAGGGACATAGGATTTGTAAAACCAGATGTTATTAGTGACATGGGAATTACTGCAATTACTTCGGTGAATGAATATATATCGGAGAAGGCTAGGTGCAGATCGAGAATAGTAAAAAAGGGTGCTGTTCTTATTACATGTATAGGAAGTATAGGTAAGATTGGAATAACGGAAGGAGAATATGCATTTAACCAACAAATTAATGCTATAGAGGTGAATGACAAAGTGCTACCAAGATATTTGGCATACAATCTTTTTTTTAGTAAGCAGAGACTAGTATCGATGGCGAATGCACCAGTAGTTCCAATAATAAACAAAACGCAATTTGAAAATTTTGAAATTTATGTAGAGGGAGATATTCGCAGTCAGAAAAAGATAGTGGATGTATTGGATAGATTAGACCAAATTATAATATATAAGAAGGCGCAGCTAAACGAACTGGACAATCTTATCAAATCCCGATTTGTCGAGATGTTTGGAGATCCAAGAACAAACCATTATAATTATACTAGGAAGATGTTAAAAGAAACTTGCAGAGTAGTAACTGGAAATACTCCAGCAAGAGCAATTGACGAGTATTATGGTGATTGCATTGAATGGATTAAAACGGATAATATTGTTTCTGGATTACTTAATCCAACAACAGCTGCTGAATGCCTTTCAGAAGATGGAGTGAAAGTTGGTAGAACTGTAGATAAAGGGTCTGTATTAATGGCATGTATAGCTGGAAGTATTTCTAGCATTGGAAGAGTTTGTATAGCAGACAGGCAAGTTGCGTTTAACCAGCAGATTAATGCTATTGTTCCTAAAGAATACGATACACACTTTCTATATGTAATGTTACAACTATCAAAAGATTATTTAGTAGAAGACATAAACATGGCTTTAAAAGGAATCTTATCTAAATCCAAGCTTGAAGAAAAGTTATTTATTGTTCCACCAATGGTAAAACAGATAGAATTTGCTGACTTCGTCCACCAAGTCGACAAATCAAAATTTGTCGATTTATAAATATACATTTTAGAACCAGATCAACCAATAACTAAATCATTCTAACAAACGAAAACAGGGAGGGCTTAGAAATGACTAATTTTGATTATTTAAAGCAAGAACCAAAATTTAATAACTTTGCAGATGTAGCTATTGCAGCAGAGAAGATAATTAATATTGATATAGAATCTAGTGTTATTAATTGTCGTCGTGCTATGGAATTTGCTACAAAATGGATGTATTCTGTGGATAAATCACTTAAGATGCCATATCAAGATACATTAGTCAGTTTGATGAGTACAGAAGATTTTCGCGATTTGATAGATAATGATTTATGGAAGAGGATGGACTTGATTCGTAAGATTGGAAATCGTGCAGCGCATAATGGCAAAAAGATAACAAAGGATGAGGCGATTCATTGTTTACAGAACCTTTATATTTTCTTGGATTATGTGGCATATTGTTATGCAGATAGTTATATAGAGCAAGCATTTAATGTAGACTTATTAGATAAACAAGAAGAAAATGCGAGATTAGAAATAACCAACTTAGATATTGATTTAAAGGATTTAATTGCTGAAAATAAGGCGTTAAAGGAAGAACTTACGGCAAGACGTAAAGAGCAACAACAGAATTATGTGCCCAAACCATTGGATTTATCCGAACATAACACACGTAAAATATATATCGACAATATGTTAAGGGATGCAGATTGGATAGAGGGTGAGGATTGGCTTAACGAAGTAGAATTAACAGGTATGCCAAATAAATCGGAGATGGGATTAGCGGATTATGTCTTGTATGATGACTCGCATGTACCGTTGGCTGTTGTTGAGGCAAAAAAAACCTGTATAGATGTAGCAAAAGGCCGTCAACAAGCAAAATTATATGCTGATTCGATTGAGAATAGATACCATAGAAGACCTGTGGTATTCCTGACAAATGGATTGGATACAAGAATTATAGATAATCAATATCCAGAAAGAAGAGTTGCCACTATATATTCAAAGCGAGATTTAGAAAAACTATTTAATCTTAAATCTATGAAGGTAAGCCTCAATAATGTTGTTGTAGATAAGGATATAGCAGGACGATATTATCAAGAAGCCGCTATTAAAGCAGTATGCAATTGTTTTGATACGAGAAATCGTAGAAAGGCATTACTTGTTATGGCTACTGGATCAGGAAAAACTAGAACTATTATAGGACTAAGTAAGGTGTTGCTTGATTCGGGATGGATAAAAAACATTTTATTTTTAGCTGATCGAAATTCCCTTGTTACTCAAGCAAAGAGAAATTTTGTGAATCTTTTACCTGATTTGTCAGTAACTAATCTTTGTGAAGATAAGGATAATTACAATGCACATTGTGTATTTTCAACTTATCAAACAATGATGAATTGTATTGATGATGTAAGAGATGCCAAAGGTAAACTTTTTACAAGCGGTCATTTTGATTTAGTAATTTGTGATGAGGCACATCGTTCTATTTATAATAAATACAAAGATATATTTACATATTTTGATGCGCCATTAGTGGGGCTTACAGCTACGCCAAAGGATGAAATTGATAAAAATACATATCAAATATTTGAATTAGATAAAGGTGTACCAACATATGGTTATGAATTGGATCAAGCTGTAAAAGATGGATATTTAGTGGATTTTTTATCAGTGGAAACAGTTCTTAAATTTATTGAAGATGGAATTGTATATGATGAATTGTCAGAAGAAGACAAAGAAGAATATGAAAATACATTTAAAAATGAAGATGGTGAATTACCAGAAAAGATTAATGCTACAGCACTAAATACTTGGATATTTAATGAAGATACAATAAAACAAGTACTTCATGTTTTAATGACTGATGGAAATAAAATTAATTATGGAGAAATGCTAGGAAAAACAATCATCTTTGCCAAAAACCATGATCATGCAGAAAAGATACTAGAAATATTCAATAGGGAATATCCTTATCTATCTAAGGATGGACAAGCTTTTGCTATGGTAATTGATAATTACATGACATACGCACAAAGTGCTATAGATGAATTTTCTGATCCTAAAAAGATGCCTCAGATTGCAATTTCTGTAGATATGCTAGATACAGGAATTGATGTACCAGAAGTATTAAATCTTGTATTTTTTAAAAAAGTTATGAGTAAAGCCAAGTTTTGGCAAATGATAGGTAGAGGAACCCGTTTATGTTCAGGATTATTAGATGGTGAAGATAAGAGTAGGTTCTATATATTTGATTTTTGTGGGAATTTCCAATTTTTCCGCTTAAATAAAGGAAAACCCTCAGTAAATGCAATGGTTCTTCAAGAAGCGATATTTAATCTGGAATTTCAAATTGCTTATAAATTACAAGATATTAACTATCAAACAGATAGGCTAATTGATTATCGAAAAAATTTAATAAATATAATGTCTGAAAAGGTAAAAGAATTAAATCGAGAAAATTTTACGGTTAAACAACATTTAAAGTATGTAGACCTATATGCTAATGAAAATAATTATAATACATTAACATATGAGGATACTCTGTTAGTACGAGAGGAATTAGCACCTCTTATTTTACCAGATGGTGATGAGGCAACTGCTGTTCGATTTGATGCACTTATGTATAATATTGAGCTTGCTTACTTAGCAGGAAAAAAATCTTCGAAGGCTATAGGAGATTTATTTAAGAAGGTTAACGCAGTTGCTAGTATAGCAAATATTCCCGAGATACAAGTGCAATCAGAATTGATTAGTAAGATTCTTAATACAGACTATATTGACAATGCGGGAATTAATGAGTTTGAGTATGTTAGAGAAAAATTGCGAAACCTTATGAAATACATTCCAAGGGGTGAACATGTAAAATATACAACTAATTTTGAAGATAATATATTATCACAGGAATGGAAAGAATCTGAACTAGAAAATGATGAACTAAAGAATTATAAAGCAAAGGCAGAATATTATGTTCGCCAACATCAAGATAATATAGTAATAGCAAAATTAAAGACCAATAAACCACTTTCAACACAAGATATAGCTTTACTTGAAGAAATATTATGGAATGAAATTGGGTCAAAAGAAGATTATGAACAAGAATATGGAGAAAAACCATTAGGTGAATTTGTTAGAGAGATAGTAGGTCTTGATATGAATTCGGCAAAAGAGGCATTTTCAGAATTTTTAGAGGGAACTAATCTTGATTCTATACAAATATATTTTGTAAATCAAATAGTAGAGTATATTGTTCATAATGGAATGATGAAAGATTTTACAGTGCTTCAAGAATCACCATTTTCGGATAAAGGAAGTGTTGTTGAGATATTTAAAGATATGAATGTATGGAATGGGATAAGAAAGGTTATTGAACAGATAAATCAAAATGCAGCAGCGTAAGAAAAAGGGTGGATTTAGTGAAAGAATTTTTAGAAGTAAAAGATATGTATAATAAATGTCGTGAGGAAGAAAGAATTAAACTAAGAGATTATTTAATACAAGAAGGATTTTCAGGTATATCAGAAAGAGGAAATGCAGGAAAGGGAATAAGAAAGTATACATCAGGTAAGCGCTTAGAGTTACCACTTAGTAACGAAAAGCTAGAAAGATTATGTCAGATTTTAAAAGCAATTGAGCCACATGAATTGGCATTAAGTGAAATTTATGAAAAGTATAATTTAATATAAAAAGAAGGTGTATATTATGAAATATAATAAGATAGTTTTAATATTTTTATGCATGCTTATAGCAATCATTATAGGAGGATGTAGTAAAGAGTTTGAACAAGAAAACGCTGATATAGACACAGAGAATATAGAAATAACTGAAGGTACAGTAAAATCAGAAGATACAGCTATAACTGAGAGTATTGAAACCTATGATATATCATATGAAGATTATTATAAAGAGATATTAGATAATTATTATGAGGCATTATGTGATAAAGAGAATATGGAACAAGTTTCAAATTACCTTATAAATTACTTGTATACATATGTGGAATCAGAAGAAAATAATCGTTTAATGGACGTGGGATATTACATTTCAGATATTGATGGGAATGGTATTCCTGAATTACTTATAGGAAATCTTTCCGATGATTCATTTTTAAAAGATATGGTTTTTGAAGTATATACTTTAGTGGATGATAAACCTGAATTAATTTTCTCGGGTATGGAAAGAAATAGATACTATTTGCGTAGTGATGGCAAATTTGCTAATGAAGGCTCAAGCGGAGCATCCTATTCTGATTGGTATATTTTTGAGATTGCAGAAGATGGAAAAACTCTAAATGTGATTGAAGGTGTACGAACAGATACGCCCGATATAAATGATTATTTTACTATTAATTGGTATTCTACAAAAGATTTGGATTATGATTGTACAAATGATGAACTTATATCAGAGGATGAAGCAAGACAAATTCTACAGCAATATAAAAATATGTATACTGCTGTTCCCTATGTTTCATTTTCTGAATATCAATATTTAGAAAAGTTATTAAAGTAGGGGTACTTATATTTCAGATGAAGGCACTGGGACTTTGTATGAAAAAGTACCTAGTGAAAAAAATATAAATTCAATGCCCTAATATAATTTAATATAGTCCTATACTATGCTATAATCAAATTATTAAAAATATGAGAAATATAATTGGAAATATACAAAATACTACTATAAACATTACGAATTAGAAAAGGGGATATTATGAGGAAAAATAAAAAAGTGATTTTAATGGTTTTATGCATGTTAACTGTATTTGTTATAGGAGGATGTAGTAAAGATTCCGAAAAAGAAAGTACTGACATAAGCACAGAAAATGTGGAAGGAACTGAAAATGAAGGTAAGACCAAAGATGCAGGGTCAACTGAGGATGCTGAAGCAGTTGAAGGTTCATATGAAGATGCTTATAAAGAAATATTAGATAAGTATTATGTAGCGATGAATGAAAAATGGGATATGCAACAAGTATCAGAAGCTTCTTTAAATTATATGAGTGTATACATGAAATCGGAAAAAGGTGATTTTTTGGTAGGTACTGGATATTATATTTCGGATATCGATGGTAATGGTATTCCAGAATTACTTATAGGTAATACTGAAGATAACGAATTTTTTAAAAATACAGTTTTTGAAGTATATACTTTAGTAGATAATCAGCCAGAAATAATACTATCGGGTGAGGATAGATGTATATATTATTTATGCGATGATGGTAAATTTATCAATCAAATCTCAGGTGGACCAGCATCTACTAGTTGTTATATTTTAGAGATTGGAGAAGATGGGAAAACTCTAAATGCGGTTGAGGGTGTACGGACAGATATACCTGATTTAAATGACAGCTCTACGATTAATTGGTATTTTACAAACGATTTGGATTATGATTGTACAAACGATGAACTTATAACAGAAGATGAAGCAAATCAAAATATAGAGAGATATACAAATATGCATATTTCTGTTCCGTTTATTTCATTTACTGAATATCAATATTCAAAATAATATCAATCACCACTTACAAATTAAAACATTTGATTTTATACTATGCGTCCATTATAATAATACCATATAAGCATATTGTTGAAAAATCTTACTATAAAAATAGACCGATTTTATTATAATATACAATTAACATAAATACACTAGGAGGTACATACTATGGAAGAAAAATGTACAATGTGTGGTGCTCCAATGGAAAATGGGAAATGTAGCTATTGTGGACATACAGTTCAAGTACAAAGTCAAAGAATAGAAGATGCTACACAAAAACAACCACAGCCACAAGTTATAACAAATAC
This sequence comes from Lachnospiraceae bacterium, assembly GCA_031556525.1. GTDB lineage: Bacteria > Bacillota > Clostridia > Lachnospirales > Lachnospiraceae > JAVBSN01. Next base: position 86,435 of record JAVBSS010000006.1, on the reverse strand, counting down.
AATCCCAGAAACTAATAGTGGATATAAACCTAGAAAGGTTGTTGAGGAAAGTCCACATAGCAAAGTTATAGCTTTTATATTATGCTTTTTTCTTGGTTATTTTGGAGTACATAAGTTTTATGTAGGAAAGCCAGATTCAGGGAAATTATACCTATGCACACTTGGTTTGTTAGGTATGGGATGGGTTTTAGATATGGTTTTAATATTGTTGGGTACATTTAAAGATGGTGATGGACTACCATTAAAACATTAGGGAGGGATTAAGATGGGTGTTTTAGAATCAATGATGGATCAATTTGTTGACGTCATTCAATATGAAGATACAAGTAATAAGATGTTAGTATGCAAATATACTCGTAAAAGTGGAGATAATGAAATAAAGCAAGGATCAAAAGTAATTGTAAGAGAAGGTCAAGCGGCTATATTTTTAAAGGGAGGTCAGTTGGCAGATGTATTGCCACCAGGCACTCATACACTAAAAACAGAAAATCTTCCTATATTATCAAAATTCGGAGCATTTAAATATGGATTTAATTCTCCTATTATTGCAGATGTATACTTTTTAAGTACAAGACGATTTATTGATAATAAATGGGCAACAAAAACTCCAATTATAAAGAGGGATTCGGAATTTTCTATGGCTAGAATTAGATCCTTTGGAAAGTTTGCGTTTAGAGTAGTAAATGTTCCTGTATTTATGAGAGAAGTATTTGGAACAAAAGGAATAGTACTTACATTTGACATTATAGAACATTTATCATCAATGGTTACAGAAGCATTTGCTACTACTATAGGTGAGACTGCAATGTCGGTGCTTGATTTAGCAACAGAATATAGAAAGCTTTCTGTAGTACTTCAACAAAAGGTGAATCAGCAAGCAAAATCATTAGGTATTGAATTTACTGATGTAATTATTGAAAGCGTTTCATTGCCAGATGAAGTTGAAAAGCTTATTGATGAACAATCCGGAATAGGCATGGCTAAGCAAGACATGGCTACATACATGCAATATCAAACAGCACGAGCTATGAGAGATGCATCAAAGCAAGAAGGCGGGTTAGCTGGATTAGGAGCTGGTATGGCTATTGGAAATACGATGGCTAAGGCGGTTGAAGAAGCAACAGCGCCGTCGACTAGTGTGCCAAAACAAGAACCTAGTAAAGCAGAGCTATTAAGAGAATTAAAAGCCTTATTAGATGAAGGTATTTTAACACAAGAAGAATTTGATATAGAGAAAAAGAAAATATTAGGTAATTCATAAGGACTTATGGCCTCCTTTTTGATAGGTAAAGTGTAGATCTATCAAAAGGAGGTTATTTTATTAGAATGATTTTTCACTCAAATTATGATAGAATAAAAGCAGAATAGAAATATAACATTGTGCAAATATTGTAACTAGAAGTAATAATTAATGAGTTCAGGGAGGTCTTACTATGGGAAGAAAGTATAATGTAAATATTATAGAAAAACTTCAGTCAGAAGCAAAATGGACAGAATATAAAGGCTTAAATGTTTTAGTCAAACCTATTCCAGAAGGTGGCGAAGATGGTGATATGGATCCGAGACTTTATAAGTCAATGAAGATGATGCCATTTATTATGAAAATGATGCCTAAGCAAAAAGAACCTGAAACGGTATTAGAATCAGTATTGCCGATGCGTAAGATGTTCAATAAGTACAAAGGTACTTATATTGCAAATGAAGGTATTGAGACTTTTTATGAAAAGGTTCCTAGTGCCGACGGCTATGAAGTTCCTATACGAATATATAAGAGGACAAATGCAGGAGAGAATTTACCTATATTTGTGTACTATCATGGTGGTGGATTCTTCGGCGGAAGTGCAGATATAGTAGAACAAATGTGTAAATTGTTAGTACAGAATTATGACTGTATAGCATTCAATGTAGATTATAGACTTTGTCCTGAAAATCATTATCCACAGCCATTAGATGATTGTTTTTATGCAACTCTATGGGCAAGAGATCATGGTGCGAAATATGGTGGAGATAATACAAGAATGGTAGTCTCAGGGGACTCAGCTGGGGGAAATCTAGCCGCCGCAGTTACACTACGAGATAGAGAAGAACATACCAATATGGTAAAGGCTAGAGTGTTATACTATCCAGCGGTTAATGTCGCAGGAATAGAGACGGAATATTACAAGGGTGTGGATAGGTCGCAATATCATTGTAGTAAAAAACATGCAAAGCTATTAAATATGATGTTTGGAATGATGTCAGGAGATGATGATAGTAAGCAAAACACAATGCTTCAAGATGTATATTTGCAAGGTAACTTAGAAGCAGGTCACATTTATGCATCACCATTACTAGATGATCAACATGATATACCCTCTACTCTATTAATGTTTGGAGAACATGATTTCTTAGTATTTGAAGATTTTGCCTATGCTCAGACACTTAAGGCAGCGGGGAGAGACATCAAAACTATTATATATAGAGGAATGGGACATGGATTTGGAGACCAAATAGGTGTATGCCCACAAGCAGAAGATAGTATTAAAGAAATAGCTAAGTATTTAGAAGAAATATTTGGTGAATAATAAATATATAACAAAAGAAAGGTATTATTATGAAGAGAATTTTGATTTTAACATGTTTATGTGTGTCTATGGTATTTGTTGTAGGAGGATGTAGCAAAAAAGATGCAGAGCAAGGGCTGGATAAAGTTGATATAACTGACGAAGCAATAGAAAATGTGTCAGAAAGTACAGATGAAACAAATGAGGTGGAAGGCGTAACTGAGACAACAGCGCCAGTAGACACAATAAAATCTGATGAAAATAGCTACAAAGAAATATTAGATAAATACTATGTAGCAATGAGTGAAAAATGGGATGCAGAGAGTGTAACAGCATCTTCAATTAACTACATGTGTGTATATGCAGGTGAAGGGGATTATCTAGCTGATACAGGTTATTATATAACAGATATTGATGGTAATGGTATTTCAGAATTAATTATAGGTTTTACTTCAGATAATCCAGATGTAAAAAATATGGTTTTTGAAGTATACACTTTAGTAGATGGTAGCCCAGAATCAATTTTGACTGGTTGGGAAAGAAATAGATACTATTTACGAAGTGATAATAAATTTGCTAATGAAAGCTCAAGTGGGGCAGCTTATTCGGATTGGTATGTATTACAGATAGCACAAGATGGAATGACAATAGATGTAGTTGAAGGATTAAGAACTGACTTGCCAGATGCGGACGACTATTCTGTAATGAAGTGGTATACAACAACAGATATGGATTATGATTGGACAAATGATACGGAAGTTTCTGAAGATGAGGCACGTCAGATAATACAACAGTATTTGGATATGTATGTATCTATTCCTTTTATTCCATTTTCAGAATATCAATATTCAAAGTAAATAAAAACACTGTATTCAAATTTGGATACAGTGTTTATCTTTTCTTAAAATCATAATACTCCCCAACAAGATTTCTATAACCTAATTCTTTCAACATATCATAAGTAATTCTGTAATTTCCCTTATAGTGTCTGCCAGTAATTATATACCTAATATATTCTTGCATATATTCATCAATAATTTTCAAACTCTTATCAGTAGTAATATTAGGGAAAAACCATCTGTTCCATGAAAAGTCATTGTCATCATCATTACCATAAAACTTATGGTTCATAGCACGTATAAATCCTATAGCAGCTTTATCTGTAGTTAGTCCCTTTTTACGTTGCCATCGGCGAAGAGCCTCAGCTTTTCTTTTGATTTTAGCTTTAGTTTTTCTTAGAGTATTAGCAGATAAATCAATCTCACCACAATTATATGAGATACCAAGAAATTCAAAACATTCATTAGGTTTTGTAATAGTTACTTTAGATGGATTAATACATAACTTATGTTGATCTAAAATTAAGTAGAAATATTCAATATAATTATTTAATTCCTCCATTGTATCTGCAAATATAAGAATGTCATCAGAGTAACGAAAATAAGGAATTTTTCTGCTTTCAAAATACTTATCCATTTCAGATAAATATACATTAGCAAAAAAAGGTGATATAGGCAGTCCAGCCATAGCACCATGATTATCAGTAATAAGTGTATTATTGTAATATACTTTATCTTCCCTAAGAATATTAACAAATAAATTATATATAACTATATCATCTTTTTTTAAGAATTCTAATTTATCAATAAGAAGTTCAATATCTATAGAATTAAAATAATTTTGAATATCTCCCTTAAAACAATATTTTTTGCTATAGCTTGTATTGAATTTAAAATGATTTATAGCATCTTTTGCACCGTAATTCCTGCGAAAAGAATAACAGCTTCTAGAAAATTGGTAATCATATCTAGAAAGACAGTGAGCAATAAATTTTAAAATTATATTATCATCACCTGAAAACGAATAGACAATACGTTTCTTAGAAACACCTTCTTTGTTCACAACTATTTTACGTGGGTAATCAGAAGGGAAGTTATCAGAAATTATCTGAGCGTAAAAATATTCATATCTACTAGATTCGATAAAATTATAAATGTCAGCCTCTTCGTTTTTTGTAATGTGAGAATTATTAATCTTATATGACAGGAAATCATTCCATTTTTCAGTATTTTTAATATCATTAATTATAGACATATGACCTCCGTACTAAGTGATGATTCTAAGAATAAATATAAAAAAAGAAAGAGAAAATGCTTTGAAGTGATAAAGCCGTGCTTATCACACAAGACTGAACATACTTCTATTACCCGCAAAATATATACCAAAGTACGCTTCGTCCGCCACGGGCGTAACCTAAGTTACATTTCTCTTTCTTTACAAAATGGCAAAATGCCAGAATGTCTATTAAATTATCCGAAAATATTTTTTCTTAAACGATCTGATATATATGAAACTTCATTTGGAAGATGCTTCATAAAATTCATATAAGGTATACCCCCAGCATAAGCAGCATCCTGAGCAAGACGAACCTCTAAACTTCTATAGTGATTACGATCTTTCATAATCATAATAAATGCTTTAGGTGAACCGTTAAGGTATAAGCCATAGCTGTATGATTTGGCACCAAGGTCAGCTCCTATTTCAGAAGCAGGAATCTCTCTTCTAAGTTCATATTCAGTATACTCACTTGCTATAATAGATTCTAATTTTGCTCTTAAATCAGCTTCTTCATTCTTCTTTTTTGAAGTAGAAGTATTTGAAAAACTTCTTTCAGGTTGTGAATTGTAAGTGGTATTATTGTTTAAGGTTTCATTTATAGCAGCACCAACTAAATTGCCAACTGCTTTTTTAACTTCACCCTTAAGTAAATTATCTAAAAATCCCATGACTATCCTTTCTTAAATCAAACAATTAATATAGGATATAATATCATAAAAAAGATAGTATTTCAAATATCTTTAAGATTTACTCTCAGCTTTCTTAACAGCATCTTCTAATGTCATTCCAACATATTCTTGTGCGCTAAAGCAACGCCCAGATTTTTTATCATCAGCAAATATACCAACCAAAGTTCCTGGAATTGCACTTTCTGGAGAATTTGGAGCGTTAGGACCACCCAAATCTGTCTGACACCAACCTGGATCAGTAAGATTTATCATAACATCAGTACCACTGACAGTTGATCCTAAATCAATTGTAATCTTATCAAGGGCAGCTTTACTGGCAGAATATCCAGCTTGTTGAGGCTCGAGTTGTATCCCACTTGTTGTATTAACAATTCGCCCAAATCCCCGTTCTATCATGTGTGGCATAAAGTGATAGCATATTAATGCGGGAGCAATCGTGTTGATTTTGTAACTTTCTATATAATCAGATACAGGAGTGTTGAAATAATCTTCACGATAACCAATTTGAACAGCAGCATTGTTAAGAACAATATCAATTTGCACGCCCAATTTATCAATTTCTGCAAGCATGTTTTCAACTTGGTCAATATCTGATAGTTCAGTAGAAACAACATGTACATCTATACCGAATGAAGTAACTTCATTAATAACTTTGTCTAAATGCTTTGTTTCTCTGCTTTGCAGAACTAGGTTACAACCTTTTGATGCAAGAAATTTTGCTGATAAATAACCAATACCTCTACTTGCTCCTGTTATAAATGCCCATTTTCCATATATATTTACCATAATTAAAACTCCTTTTTTGCATTTTCTAGTACATCAATTACTTTGTCACACCACTTATCAAATTCATCATCTTCAATCTGATACTCAGGGTGAGATAGAATATAGTCAATAGTTTGTTTTATACCTACTTCTAAACGAGTAGTCGCTTGATAGGTAGGCACAGCCCTTTTTAATTTGGAATTATCAAATACTACAGTATTTGCCTTGTCACCAATAAGTCCACCTGTAAAATCATAGTTGCTTATAGCAGCAAGAAAATCTGATGATACATAATAAGGTTTATAAGGAACCTGTAGGCAATCAGCCATAATCTTATATATTTGATTCCATGTTAGAGATTCATCAGATGTAATGTGAAATGCTTCTCCGATAGCGCTAGGATTACTCATTAAACCAATAAATCCTTTTGCAAAATCAGTATTATGAGTCATTGTCCATAAGGTAGTTCCATCACCATGAACAAGAATAGGTTTACCTTCCATCATACGTTTAAGAATTTGCCAACTACCATTATCACCATGCAGACCTGCTGGAACGTTACGATTATCATAGGTATGGCTAGGTCGGATTATAGTTATAGGGAATCCATTTTCTCTATACTGTTTTAACAGATATTCTTCGCAAGCAATTTTGTTGCGTGAATATTCCCAGTAAGGATTAGCAAGTGTAGTACCTTCAGTTATAACGTAATCGCGAACAGGTTTGCTGTATGCAGAAGCAGAGCTTATATACATAAATTGTTTTGTCTTTCCGTTAAATAATCTATAATCACGTTCAAGTTGTGAAGGTACGAATCCAATAAAATCACATACAACATCAAAATCCATACCTTCAATTTTCTTGGCAACAGCCTCTTCATCATTTATATCAGCAGTAATGAAATTAATATTTGATGGTAACTCATTATTACGATTACCTCTATTTATTAAATAAAGCTCATGCCCATCTGCTGCAAGTTTTGTTGAAATAGCGCTACTAATGGTGCCTGTTCCACCTATAAATAAAGCTTTCATAAAAACATCCTCCTTCTATATATATAACAAATATATTTTGAGTATAGCATTGCGTTAGTGTTTGTAATATAATATAAGTATATGAAAATAGTAAAAATCTATTTTAGGAGGCATTATGTATTCTTTGTTTGAAGAAAGTGATTTATTTAATATACCAGTTGAATGTTTCTATTTTGATACGAAAATAGATGACTTTCCTATCCGTCCACATTGGCATTACTATATGGAGATTATCTATATGTTAGAAGGAACGGCTGAGATGCATGATGGTAATAATATCTACAATCTTGCTTGTGGCGAGATGATTATATTTGATTCTCAAACAGTTCATTCTATATATTCTGTAGATGGTGGTCATCTTCGTTATGCTGTATTTAAGTTGGATATAAATAGAATGACGGTAACTGCCAATTATTCACCTAAACTTAGGAGCATTTTTAAACATGCGAGAAGTAAGAGTATGGATATACATTTTACAAAGGAGCAGACTGGAGCAATTAATGCTGAGGAAATATTTCATAGATGTATATTGGAGCAAAATGCTCAGAAATATGGATATGACTTGGTAGTGCGTTCGGAAATATATAGGTTGTTAATTGGTGTATTACGTTGTTGGCAAGATGAAGGATTTGTTGTTGAGAATAAAGTGTTTGATGAAGACAATGTGTTTGATATTTATAGTGTCACTGAATACATAGATGTGAATTTGAACAGTAATATCAAAGTGTCTGATATAGCTAAGATATGTGGAATGAGCTATTCACATTTTGCAAAGAAATTTCAGGAAACATATAGACTGAGTTGTAAGGCATATATTGAGGAGATTCGTATCTACAAGGTGGAAGAGTTTCTTATATTTACAGATTTTGATCTGACATATATTAGTCAAGAATGTGGATTTACAGATTGTAGTCACATGATAAAAAGTTTCAAGAGGACAAAAGGGATTACACCTAAGCAATATAGGATTCAAAACATTGATAAGGGACAAAGAAATAAACAATAAAAATATCTTGTAGGAAACTTAATAATAAGGTATTCTAATATAGTATTAAAATAATACATAAGTAAAAAACTATTAAATGTTTAAGTAACATTTGTGCTGTTATTAAACAGTACATTTTATAAAAGGAAATATTTTAGGAGGAAAAAGATTTATGAAACAAGATATGATTGTAATTTTAGATCTTGGAAGTACAGAGAACACTGTGTTAGCAAGAGAAATCAGAGCATTAGGAGTATATAGTGAGATTTATCCTCACGACATTACTGTAGCAGAGATGGAAGCATTACCAAATGTAAAAGGTATTATTATTTATGGAGGACCAAACCACATAGTAGATGGTGTTCGTATAGATGTAATAGAAGATATTTATAAAATGGGAATTCCAGTTATGGCAATAGACCATGAACTTGCTAAATGTGAGGAAAACTATGCTACTTGGGAAGAAGCAGAAGCAAATATAAAAGCATTTGTATTTGATACATGTAAGGCAGAAGCGAACTGGAATATGAAGAACTTTGTTGCAGATCAAATAGAATTAGTAAAGAATCAAGTAGGTGATAGAAAAGTACTACTTGCATTATCTGGCGGAGTTGATAGTTCTGTAGTAGCAGCACTTTTATTAAAAGCAATTGGCAAACAATTAGTATGTGTACATGTTAATCATGGTTTAATGAGAAAAGGTGAGTCGGAAGACGTAATCGAAGTATTCAAGAACCAATTAGATGCCAACTTAGTATATGTAGATGCAACTGAGCGTTACTTAACAAAATTAGAAGGCGTTGCAGATCCAGAAGAGAAGAGAAAAATTATTGGTACAGAATTTATTCGTATCTTTGAAGAAGAAGCACGTAAACTTGAAGGAATTGATTTCTTAGGACAAGGAACAATCTATCCAGATATAGTAGAGAGCGGAACAAAGACTGCAAAGATGGTAAAATCACATCACAACGTAGGTGGATTACCAGAAGATCTACAATTTGAATTAGTAGAGCCACTTCGTCAATTATTCAAAGATGAAGTAAGACAATGTGGTCTTGAATTAGGATTATCAGATGAGATGGTATTCCGTCAACCATTTCCAGGTCCAGGACTTGGAGTACGTTGTCTTGGAGAAATAACAAGAGATAGACTAGAAGTAGTAAGAGAATCAGATGCAATACTACGTGAAGAATTTCAAAAAGCAGGATTAGACAAAACAGTATGGCAATACTTCACAGCAGTACCAGATTTCAAATCAGTAGGTATGCGTGACAATGCAAGAACGTTTGAGTATATGGTAATCATAAGAGCCGTAAATACAATAGATGCAATGACAGCAACAATCGAGCAAGTAGAATGGCCGATACTTCTTAAGATAACAGATAGAATCTTAAAAGAAGTAAAGAACGTAAATAGAGTATGTTATGATATGAGTCCAAAACCAACAGCAACTATAGAGTTCGAATAAAATTAATTTAACACAGATTATTTTAAATGGCAGATATTTATTTGGAGTATCTGCCATTATTCTTATTGTTCATATTTGGTGATAATGAAGTGAATTTTTGTTGCCAATTGAGTTTGATGAAATCAGGAAACAACTTGTGTCAACATTGTTGTCACAAATTAAAATCATTATAGAAAACAAGCGATATATAAGATATAATTAACGCATAAAGAGATTAAGCAAATTTAGTGGTAGGATATAATAATTTGATGAAAATTCAATTGTTCGGGACTTTATGTAACTATTTCAGAATAATTTTGCAGATGATGTCTGCAAAATTGAATGGAGGTAATTAATTTTGACATCTAATAACAGAGAGCAAAAGTTAAATCAACTTGCTGAACAAAGAAAAAAAGCAATAAAAAGTTTGACGGATTATAAAGAGAGTAATTTGCCAGTTTCAGCCGCTGCTGAATACTTAACGTTTGTAGCGGTAAGTGGTGAAGATTCGGTTGAAGTTCGTTATGAAAATGAAAACATTTGGTTGACACAAAAAATGATGGCTGAATTATATGGAATTGAACGCTCAGTGGTTACGAAACATCTTAAAAAGATCTTCTTAGATAGTGAATTGGATGAAAATTCAGTATGTGCAATTTTTGCACATACTGCCAAAGATGGAAAGACATATAGCGTAAAATTCTATGCATTGCAAGCGGTTATAGCAGTTGGCTTTAAAGTTGATAATCAAAGAGCTGTACAGTTTCGAAAATGGGTTATTTCCATTGCAAATGATTATACAATTAAAGGCTTTGTTATGGATGATGAAAGATTTAAACTAGGGCATAAATTGACAAATCAATATTTTGAAGAACAGTTAGTTAGAATCAGAGAAATTCGTGAATCTGAAAGAATGTTTTATCAAAAAGTAACTGATATTTACTCTACTGCTATCGATTATGATAAAGCATCTAAAACTACGAGAGAATTTTTTAAAAAGGTTCAAAACAAATTACATTATGCAGTGCATAGGCATACTGCAGCAGAAATCATCGTAGAGCGCGCAGAAGCAGGAAAAGAAAATATGGGATTAACAACTTGGAAGGCGGCTCCAGAGGGGAAAATTCAAAAGTTTGATGTCTCTATTGCTAAAAATTATTTGGATGAGCGGGAAATAGATTTTCTAAACCGTTTAGTATCGCTGTATTTAGATTATGCAGAAATTCAAGCAGAGAATCATATTCCTATGACTATGGAGGATTGGGCGAATCGGCTAGATAGTTTCATTGAATTTAACGGTCGAGAGTTGCTAATGAATGCTGGGAAAGTTTCAGCGGAACAGGCTAAACTTTATGCCGAAACACAATTTGAAAAATATCGAATTGTACAGGATGAATTGTTTGAAAGTGATTTTGACCACTACTTGGAAATGTCGGGAGAATAAAAGCATATGGAACCTGAACGGAAATCGGGAACGAGTAACAAATCAGAATTGAACATGGAGAATAACAGATGTTTGAGAATATGTTATAATTGAGATAAATTAAAGCCATATCATACTTCTAAAGTATTGTGCATATGAGGTGGCTTTTGCTAAAAAGAGCATATCCAACGAGGTGATTTAAAGATGCAATATAAAATTTTGATGGTAGACGATGACACAGAAATGCTTAAGATGCTACGAAACTATTTTGAAATCAAGCAGTATACAGTAACTACTACTGAAAATGGTAGGGAAGCTCTGGAAAAAATCAAGATGAATCCAGATATAATTTTGCTTGATGTCAACATGCCTCAGATGGACGGAATCGAGGTTTGCAGGCAAATTAGGGATAAAATATCCTGCCCAATTATTTTTCTTACCGCCAAGGTGGAGGAACAAGATCGGGTAAGTGGATTGCTGTCTGGTGGGGACGATTATATATTAAAACCCTTTAGCTTAAAAGAGTTAGAGGCAAGGATAGTAGCGCACCTAAAACGTGAGGAACGCCATAAGGTAAAATCAGAATATCGATTTTTAGGGGACATGATGATTGATTATACAGCAAAGAAAGTACAAATAGGAGAGGACTATTTGGAACTGACAAAGCTGGAATATGATATTATGGAGTTTTTGTCTATGAATCAGGGACAGGTGTTTGATAAGGAACGTATCTATGAAAAACTTTGTGGTTATGATGCAGAAGGTGACAGCCGTGTCATTACAGAACTGGTTCGCAGAATCCGCAATAAGATCGCTGAGTATACAGATGTGGAATATATTGAAACGGTCTGGGGGATGGGCTATCGATGGAAAAAATAAAGAATCTATCATTAAAGAAAACAATTATTTTATATATGGTAATCAGTTTAATTTGCACTTTTTTTCTATCTGCATTTGTTGCACGGACAACAATGAAAGTCCAAGAGAAGATTTGGCTAAAGTATATTGATGAAGAGAAATATTATGAAGCCACCAAGGAATATAATAATGAATTTTGGGTAAATGTATCACGACCTAATCAATATGATATGAGTGAAATGGACAGAATCCTAAATGAGATTTGCGATTTTCTGCAAACCTATTCCGTGTTGGTGTTTTCTGTTGCAGGAAGCTGTATAGCGGTGGGATTATTTTATCGAAATAAGTTAAAGAGACCAATTGCGGAATTAGGAAAGGCATCAGAAATGATCGCTCAGGATGAACTAGACTTTTGTGTTGATTACCACAATAAGGATGAAATGGGGCAATTATGCGAGCAATTTGAGAAAATGCGAGTACAGCTTGCCGAGAATAATAAAACGCTCTGGCAGATGGTAGAGGAAGAAAAAGCGCTTCGTGCGGCGATTGCCCATGATATCCGTTCACCGCTTTCGGTTTTGAGAGGGTATCAAGAGATGCTGTTAGAGTTTGTACCAGAAGAAACTTTTGATAAAGAAAAAACAACGGAAATCCTCCAAGAGGGAATGACCCAGATTGATAGAATGAATCATTTCATCGAAACTATGAGAAAAATGACCAGTCTGGAGCAACGTGAAATCAGGCGAAAAAAAATAAATCTCAAGATGTTGGGAGATAAAATAAAGGAAGAAACAAAAATCCTTAGCAAGGATACTGGGAAAGAATGCATTGTCAGTGTGCTAGAATCCCACAAAGATGTGTATGTAGATTTGGAAGTGTTATTAGAGGTGACAGAAAATCTGTTGTCAAATGCTCTTCGATATGCCAACAGAAAAATAGAGATTGTGCTCACGTGTCGGAATGAAGAGTTAGAAATTTCAGTAGCAGATGATGGAAACGGTTTTACTGAAAACCAAGAAACACTTACAGAAGCATTTTATCACTCTAATCCTCAGGATGATTTACAGCATTTCGGGATGGGAATGTATATCAGTCGAATCTATTGTGAGAGGCATGGCGGAAGATTATTGCTAGGAAATGATGAGCAAGGCGGAGCAAGTGCCAAAGCTATTTTTAAAATAAAATAACAGAAAGAGTCCTGTATATGGGATTCTTTTTTGTTGTCTTTTTATTGTTATTTACCTGTTATCCTATGTTTAACAAGGAGGCGGTGTGATAGCATGAAAGCAATTATAAAAAGAGAACTAAAAAACTATGTAAAGAATCCAATTTATTGGATTGGCTTATTTATCGTAATTATAGGGGTATATCAGTCTCTATACACTTATCTGGACATTCACTATTTGGACGCAGAACAGGAACTAAAAGTAATTGAGATGGCACACAGAGGTGATGCCGACGTTATGGACGGATATTTGCCATCTTCCGTGGAGCAAATTAGAGAGCTAGGACTTGAGGAATTAAAACGGTCGTTGATAGAAGATTTAAAAATGTCAGAACAAGAAGCAGCCAACATTATAGAGCAAACAGAGGGAATGAGTATTGAACAGATTTCTATATACTTCGAGGAGGAGAGGAGTTTCTTTGGAGCCAGATATGCATTTGAAAATAATGAGTACCATCTGGGTAGAGTGCAGGAGGTAAATGATTATATTGATGTAAAATTACAGGAGCACACATTTTCCTACTATTTCGCTCGCAAGTTTGCCGATTTTGGTGGTTTATTTATGTCATTTTTTTCTACAATCCTTTTAGCCTCGCTATTTTTACGAGATACGAAAAGAGACACATACGAACTATTGCATACAAAGCCAATTCGTGCTGGGGAGTATGTTTTAGGTAAAGTGACTGGCGGATTTCTTGCCATGCTTCTGGCTCTGGGAGTAATGAATCTAGTATTTGGAGTCCTTTGTCAAGTTCATGGAAGCATGGTGGGATTCCCTGTAAGACTATGGGATATAGCGTGGGCAACCTGCATTTATATTCTGCCGAATATGTTGATGGTTATCTGCGTGTATACCTTTGTAGCCCTAGTATTTAAGAATCCACTTCCAGCAGTGCCGCTAATGTTTCTCTATATTGTATATTCCAATATGGGAAGTAGGGGACCCGATGGTAGGTTTGGATATTATGGCAGAGCCTTGGCAATCTTGGTCAGGTTTCCGGGACAGTTTTTTGATACAACGCCACCACCAATGGTGCTTTTAAATCAAGTATCATTGCTTGCAATGTCTGCGGTGATAATTTTACTTGCCATTTTTATCTGGAAAAGGAGGCGGGTATATTGAAAAAAGAGCTAAAAATTTGCATGCCTCTATATAAAATTGTATATTCGCTTACTTTTATTTTCATTTTAAGCATCATTAGAGGAATCGCCTATATAGATGAAATTGGAACGGCGATGGAGCCAGCTATAGCAATTTTAGCAGCAGTATTTTGCGCAGACATCTATCTAATGGAAAGACAGGGTAGAAGATGGGAAGTCTTTACGTTGTTTGAACTGAAAAGTAAAGTCAAGGCAATTAACCGTCGCCTATTCATTCAAATTTTATATTTAATTGGCATTTCTACAATCGGTTACGGTTCCTTTTATATAATTCAAAAACCTATTTTAATAGGAGATACCTCACAGGTGACCAATTTTGCGATGTTTGTGATCGCCATTTCAGGAACCGTTTTGTTTTGGGGAACTTTAGCCATGACAATCAGTAATCTGGCTGGAAATATGTGGGTTGGAATTGGAGTAACACTTTTAATCTCGCTAGAGCAAAGTTCTAAGGCAGGCGACGAACTATGGGGAAAATGGAACGTTTTTTCCTATATGTTTCGCAAGATAGATGAGTTTAATAACTGGGAATGGATGTGTGGGAAAACTGTTTCACTGGTATTGTGCGCGGTGATGATTGCAGCAATTCCACTGATATTGAAGAAGAGAGGATGAGATTATGAGCATTGAAATAAAGGATTTGACGGTAACATTTAAAAACGGCGTAACTGCGGTAGACCATGTAAACTTGGAAATTCCCTGTGGAATCTATGGGCTACTTGGAGAAAACGGCGCAGGCAAAACCACCTTAATGCGTGTTCTAACCACAATATTAAAACCTACAATTGGTACCGTAACACTAGGCGATATGGTATATGGCGAGAATAACTATGAAAAAATAAGAAAGAAAATCGGCTATCTTCCTCAGGAAATAGAGCTATATCCCAATCTGACAGTTCGAGAATGCTTGGAGTACATGGGAGAACTAGCTAAGATAGAAAAAGCAGAATGCAAAAAGAGGGTTGACTATTATCTAGAGAAAACCAGTCTAACAGAACATCAAACCAAGAAAATGAAGCAACTTTCCGGTGGAATGAAGAGAAGAGTTGGCTTAGTTCAGGCACTTATGAATGAACCAGAATTTCTAGTGGTGGATGAACCCACAACAGGTCTAGACC
The DNA here is from genome assembly GCA_031556525.1 of Lachnospiraceae bacterium. Taxonomy (GTDB): domain Bacteria; phylum Bacillota; class Clostridia; order Lachnospirales; family Lachnospiraceae; genus JAVBSN01. The sequence goes on along the minus strand of JAVBSS010000006.1, from coordinate 71,069 downwards.
CAGAAGAGCGAATTCGTATCAGAAATTTATTGGTGGATTTTTCAGAAAACCGTACCATACTATTTTCCACCCACGTAGTCGAAGACTTAGCGGCAACCTGCAATCAGCTCGCAGTGATGAAAAAAGGAAGATTTTTATTCACAGGAAGCAAGAAGGACTTGTTGAATAATGCCCACGGCAAGGTCTGGATCTGCCATGTAGAAGATGAACTAAAGGCAAGAGAATTGGAAAAACAGTATCTTGTCTCGGCAAAGCAGTATGTGGAGGGTGGATTGCAGATGAAGTTGCTTAGTAGTGAGAGACCACAGGTGGAGTGTGAGGCGGCGGAAGAGACGTTGGAGGATGCGTATATTTGGTTGGCAAATGAGGGGTAGAGGAAGTTAAGAAAAATCAATATTGTATAATTTGTTTGGAATCGAAACGGATGATAGAGAGTCAAAGGATAAAACTGGGAAGGTAGAGGTGCTAGCCTATACAAGGTATTACGAATGCATCAAATTAAAAAAATGAATTAAAAAATCTTATTGTAATAAGTGAAATTGTGTGTTTAAGTGAGAGTTTGAATTGATTTGTTGCTATTGCTTGTGTATAATATGAAGTGGCAACACTTTGGCAACAGAAAATCAGTAAGCCAGAAGAAAATATGTAATTGAGATAAAATAAAGGCATTTTCCATATGAAACTTAAATATAAAAGTTTGGGAAGAACCATGAACTTGCCGAATTTGAATAACGGACAAAACACCGAGAAAGACTGTAAAAGGACATTCTCGGTGTTATTTTTTGCTGATTGGCTCTACTTTATACATAATATCAATTTTAGAGATTATGAAGCAGTATCATTTTAAACTGTAATTGGCGTACCTCTATTTTTTCTTAATTCGCATACAAACAAAAATCACAATTGCTGTAGCAATCAAAAACTCGGCCAAAATAACCGATGGATTCCATATGTCAAAGTAAAAATGTCCGATAAAATATGAAGCAAAAAACAATAAATATATTCCAGCTGAATACATGATGCAATTAAAATTACGGTTTCGCTTTTCTTCCCTAAGCAACATTTTGTGGTGCTGTTTTTCCAACATTTCAGTTTTTACTGACAATTCGTCTATATCTGATGGCTTCAGTAAATAGTCAGTAGTAACATTAAATATGCTACTTAACATTACTATTTTCTAACGCATTTCTCTTAATTCCCTTATTGCTTTAATATTCTTCTAAATAGAAAAGTGTATGCATAAATTCCTACATTATCATATTAACAAAGTATCCAAGTACACGATAGGGAAAATATGCATTGGTATAGAGGATGTAGCAAAGCGAAATCCGAATGTGTATTGCGTGTGCATGGACTTATAAGGTGCAATCCTCACATTTATAATCATACATACATATATTGTATAATAAATATTGCTTAAATGCTTAATTGAGAATGCCATTCTATACTATGTTATAACCATATTTCTCATGTAGCATCTAAATTTAAGAGAGGTACTATAATGATATACAACGTATATAAGGAAAATTTACGTGGTGGTATTGTAATGACAGGAAACTCTTTGGGAGTTTCTGGTGAGCCAATCAATGGAACTGGAATACTACATTTTATAGCTGCAACTTCACCACCGCCTGGCGGCTCGCTCACAGATGATTATACAAGAGCTTCATCTGCGGGATATCTAACAATACCTGAGGGGGGCAAGGTTGAATTTGCTCAACTTGTATGGGTTGGAACTCATGGAAGTGGAGTATCGAGATTAGACAACTATAATGATTCGATTGGACTAAAGAGTCCGAAGAATAACAACTATAGCATAAGTGGTAATCCAGCTTATCGTCAGCAAATCACGGCAAATGAAGTAAAACTCTATACAAATGTTCGTGACATTACTTCAATTGTCACATCTGAGGGATCAGGATTTTATACCGTAAGTGGAGTGCCAAGTCTACTGGGAGAAACTGATGAGTCAGCAGGTTGGCAGATTATTGTAGTATATTCCGATAATAGACTGCCTTTTAGAAATATAAATGTTTGGTGCGCCTTTGAGAATATTGTAGGCACACTAGTCGGCAATCCGCCGCAAGTGAAGATATTTGTCAACGATTTTAAAACGCCGACAGTAGCTCCTGTTAAAGCCAGACTTGTCTTAGGTGCATCAGGAGGCGATTCATATTTGACTAAAGACTATGTGCAATTTGGAACCAACCCTGACAACCCCGCCACATTAGTTACTTTATATGGCCCAAATAATCCAATCAATAACTTCTTTGCTGGGCAGATAAATGATGATAATGGTAATCTTGATACTAGAGGAACACTTGGTAATGCCAATGTAGTACCGCCTAACAAACTACCTCTTGGTACACGTAATCAATGGGATATTACAAATATTGATATTTCGCATGCGCTTTCTCAAGGGCAGACTGACGGCTATATTACCCTTAATACACATCTTGATACCTATCAGATTGCGGCCCTAGGTCTACAAATTGATATGAATCAGGCTTCGTTTACAGTGGTTAAATCAGCAGATCAAACTATAGTAAAAGCTGGAGATACTATTACCTATAGCATAAAGTTTAGAAATTTGGGTGATGTATATGCAAATGGATCAGTTTTTGTGGATGATTTGCCTGCGGATGTTACATTTGTTCCAGGAACTGTTACATTAAATGGTGTAAACCTTCCTTTGGCAGATCCTACTGTTGGAATTCCCCTCGGTAATGTTCAACCCAACCAGACAGTCATGTCAGAGGTTACTTTCCAAGCACGCGTAAGTGATAATCCGACATCTACTGTTCTTAGAAATACATCAGGAATTAATTATACCTTTTTGCCAGGTACAGGACTTGAGGCACATGGAACAGACTACAGTAATCAAGTAAACATTCTACTAGATATACCATCAAGAGGCATAGAGTTTATTTAACACTTGCATTATTTTAATGCTAAAAGTTATAACGATTATAGGTATGTGTTTAATAGCGGATTTTGTAAAAAGTATAATCCTTGAATATAATATATAATAGTACCTGCTTTAGTTTGTGATTAGTAAAACTATAGCAGGTACTTTTTTGCAAACTATTGACAATATTTATTATTAGTGATAAGGTAACAAGTGATACATAACACATGTTACTTATAAAAAAGGAGGGCTTATGCCACCAAAAATAAAGGTTACCCAAGAGCAGATTATAGATGCATCTATTAATATCATTAGAGAAAAAGGCTTCGAAAATCTAAATGCTCGAGGAATTGCAGCAGAAATTAATTGTTCAGTACATCCCATATTTCGTATCTACGAATCAATGGATGGCTTAAAACTTGAAGTTTATAAAGAAGTTGAGAAAATATATAACACAAAAATGTTTGAGGCAATGAGCAATGGGGATAACGGATTTCTAAATATGGGATTATCATATATTGAATTTGCAAAGGAAGAAAGCAATCTATTTAAGTTGCTATTTATGACAGATGCATTTAAAGATAAAAGTATGTTAGAAATTGTAGGTTCAACAGAAGGTGATGATGAAATCATTGAAATGTTAAGCAATATGACAGGATTAGATGAGAAATTCTCAAAAGAATTATATGCAGGAATTTGGCTTACAACTCATGGTATAGCAACAATGTATGCAACTAACAATTGTAACTTTAGAGATGAAGAGATTAGACGGTTAATGGATAATTCATTTAATGGATTATTGATGAAGTTAAAGAGTGAGAGGGGTTAGTTTAATGAAAAATAGATTTAGAGAAAAACATCCATATGTGGTAAGTATTTGTGCTGCAATTTTATGTACATTTATGACTGGATTAGGTACGGCTATATCACAAATTTTGAATTTAGAAGTAGAGGAACAATTTATAGTAATTACTGTCTTTTTGGTGCTTTCTGTTTTAATAGGAATAATAATTATTAAAAGTACAAAATTATCATTTGCTGATTGTGGATTTAGAACAAATATCAAGGATACATATAAAAAAGTTTGGTGTTACATACCGTTAGTTTTAGTAGAGATATTACCAATATTGATAGCTGGATTTTCTTCGGAAATAACAGTAAAGCAGTATGTTGCATTGCTATTTTTTGTTATTGCTGTAGGATTTAATGAAGAAATATATTTTAGAGGAATTATATATAACTTTCTATTTGTTAAGGGAAAGAAAACAGCAATTATTGTTTCGTCTATAATATTCGGAGTTCTCCATTTAGCAAATGCATTTAATGGTAAGAGTTTAATTTATCTTATATTACAGATGTTTTTTGCTTTCTTAGTAGGCTTTGTGCTTGCAGAAATAATGAGTATTACAAAAAGTATTTGGATATTAATTATCTGGCATGCAATCCATGATTATATTGCTAGTATTGGAAATGATACTCTTGATATGAAAGAAATTGTTATTATTGCATTACAAGTATTCATATTATTGATTTACGCAATTTATATGTGGAAAGTAGTAAAGAATAGTAAATCAGATTGTTTAGAAGCTATGGAGTAAGAGCAAAATAATGATAACCGCATAAGTTAGACCTTAGAAATCAGAAGATTATTCTTGTTTCTAAGGTCTTTTATGTTATAACACTTCTCTTCCTAACCTCGGCAATAACTGCTCCTCCAATAATAAGTCCAGCTCCAATTATCTGCAAACTTCCCATGCGTTCTCCTAATATAATAGCTGAGAATACGCAAGCGGCAACAGGTTCTAGATATCCGCAGATTGCAACGGTCTGTACAGGCAATTTACCTATAGAAGAAAAATATAGATAACAGCTTGCGCCCGTATTAATAACACCTAACCATAGAATGGGTAACCAATTATCGGTAGGTATTGAGATAATTATATTTTGTTTAATAGCAGTATATATAGCAACAACCACTAGGGTAGTAATAAGCTGAATAACTGAATTCTCCATGCCGACAATAGTCTGAGCCTTCTTATTGAGGATAATCATAATGGCATATGATATGGCGGAGAGGATGGCACATATTATTCCGACATACTCTAATCCTTGAGTTACAGCTTGTCCGCTTACAAGGATGAAACCAGTTATAGCAATAATCAAAGCGGTAATCTTTTGGACTGTAATCTTTTCTTTGAATATAAGTGGCGATAGGGCAATAACAATAATCGGACCAGTATAATTAATTAACATTCCAAGACTTATTCCTATACGAGCATATGCCTCGAATAAAAGCAACCAATCAAGTGCCATAGCAATACCCGATAAGACAATGAGTATAAAATCTTTCTTATGTTTAGTAAATGTAAATTTGTGACCAGTAATAAGAAATAGTGCTAGTAGAAATATTCCTCCGAACAGAGAACGTAAGAATACAATTTCATAGCTATCTAGAGCAATAAAACTGGCTACAACTCCGTTAGAGCCGAATAGTAAAAGTGCTAGAATATATTTAAAATAATCTTTTTTCATAACAAAACCTCTGTAATCTCCCAATAATTTAAAATGCACAATATCAAATATTATGTTAACTATATGCAATGAGTAATATATCTACTAAATAAGCCATAAAATATTGTGTCGATACTCGCAATACAATAAGCGAGATATCTTAAGTCCGAGCGACAAAGAACATTATAGCACTATATTTAATATTTGAATAACAAATATTTATCATAAGATATATTACAATTAGTAATATATTGCCTAGTGAATAAAATATGGAAAAATGCGGATAGTATTATTAGAAAAATATACCTATAACTAATTATGGTCTATAGATATTGATTCAAATAAGAAAATAACAATCGAGGGTTAAAGATGGCAAATATTAAATTTATTAAAACTGAACCAGTTCCACTTGAAATGCATAAAGTACGAATTGTACAAAGAATTAATTTGATTCCATTAAAAGAGAGAATTAAGAGCAATAAAGAAGCGGGAAACAATGCACATTTATTAAAGAATGAAGATGTATTTTTGGACATGCTTACAGACAGTGGCGTTAATGCAATGAGTGACAAACAGCTTTCGGCAATGATGGTTGCAGATGATGCCTATGCAGGAAGTGCGTCATTTTTCAAATTAGAGGAGAAGATAAAAGAAGTATTTGGAATGGAATACTTTATACCTGCACATCAAGGGCGCGCTTGTGAGCATATGCTAAGTAGAGTATTGGTAAAACAGGGTAAGATAGTACCTATGAATTATCATTTTACAACAACAAAAGCGCTGATTGAAAAGGCAGGGGGAAAAGTAGAAGAGTTAATTAGTGACGACGGCTTGAAAGCGGATAGTGAACTATTATTCAAAGGGAATATAGACATAGAAAAATTAAATAAGTTAATAGATGAAGTAGGTTCAGAGCAGATTGCATTTGTACGAATAGAATCAGGAACAAATCTAATTGGTGGTCAGCCTGTTTCTCTAGAAAATATCAAAGAAGTATCTAAGGTTTGCAAAAAGAATAAGATTAAGACAATGTTAGACGCCAGTTTACTTGCAGATAATCTATATTTTATAAAGACAAGAGAAGACAAATATAAGGACAAAGAAATAAAGGATATAATAAAAGAAATAAGCAAATGTTTTGATATCATTTACTTTTCTGCAAGAAAGCTTACCTGTGCTAGAGGTGGTGGAATGTGCTTTAGACATGAAGATGATTACATTAAAGTAAGAGACTTGATTCCAATGTATGAAGGATTTTCAACTTATGGTGGTGTATCAGTAAGGGAAATTGAAGCAATGGCAGTTGGACTTGAAGAGACACTGGACACAGAAATGATATCACAAGGTCCGATATTTATTGAAGAGATGACAAAGTTATTAGTAGAAAATGGAGTACCAATGGTAACGCCTGCAGGTGGTTTGGGAGTGCATATTGACTGTGAGAGATTCGTACCAAACATTCCACATGGAGAATATCCTGCGGCAGCAGTTGCATGTGCGTTGTATTTAGTAAGTGGAATTAGAGGAACAGAACGTGGAACACTGTCTGAGGAACGTGATGAAAGTGGAAATGAAGTCTTTGCTAAAATGGAATTATTGCGATTGGCATTACCAAGGCGTGTATTTACACTATCACAAATCAAATATGCTGTAGATAGAATTACATGGCTATATGATAATAGAAATTTAATTGGCGGATTAAAGTTTGTAGAAGAACCTAAGATGCTACGTTTCTTTTTTGGAAAGTTGGAGCCTATCGGAGATTGGCAGGAAGATTTGATTAAGAAGTTTAAAGAGGACTTTGGGGATAGTTTGTAGTGAAATTGAAAACCTTACACTACAAACTATTGAAAAATGATTAAATGTAGTGTAAGATAATCTTACACTACAAAATGCTATAAATAAGTAAAGGAGTAGTGTAAGGAGGATACTATGAAAAATAGAAAAGAAACTGTAATTCATGGGGTTTTAACAGAAGAACTTGAAAGAAATGATAGAATGCGAAGTAGATATATAGAGGAAATAGAGAGTCTGCCCAAGGGGTCAATTGTAATAAGAAAGATAGGGAAACAAGAGTATTACTATTTGACTTATAGGGAGAACAGAAAAGTAGTTTCTAAGTATCTTGGAAAAAAAGAGGAAGTTGATATTGAACAACTTAAAAAGGATATTAGTAAGAGAAAACATTTTCAAGAAGTAATAAAGGATCTTAAACAAGAGGAAAAGGAAATAAAAAAGGCATTGCGATGAGGAGAATAGTTAATGGAAAAAAGACAAGAAGATGCATTTTGGGAAACAATAAAAGCGTTAGATGAATTAAATATATTACAGCATGTAATGGTTATAGGAAGTTGGGCTGAATATTTATTCCCACCGTTATTTGATACTGTTTTTATACCTAATATTAGAACTAGGGATGTTGATTTCTTTTATAGGAATATCAATATTCCAAATGAAAAAGTGCCATTAATTTCAAAGATGAAAGAATATGGATTCGTATATTCGGAGGATCCGTATTCTGAAGTATCTAAATTTTATAAAGAAGATTTATTGGAATTAGAATTTTTGACGAGAGTAATGGGATCAGGCGCTAAAAATCCATATCATATAAGATCACTTGGAATAAAGTCGGAAGGATTAAGAGTTATAAATATACTCGCAGATTATGCATGTGAAATTGAACAAAATGGATATAAATTAATTGTGCCAGAACCTGCGGTTTATGTAATACAAAAGATCTTAACAAATCCAACCCGCGTACCAAGTAGTAAAAAGCAAAAGGATATTATGGCAGTGGAAGAGATTTTGGTACATATAAAGCAAAGTGAATATCATATGGATAAACTAAAAGAGGTATATAATAATCTATCTAAGAAACAATTAGCAATAGTTGAGGATGTTACAAAGAAGAATTTTATTGAACTATTTGTATGATTTTGCGCCATGAATTTATAGTGCGGGCATTTTGCTAGGGAGCAAAATTTACACTACAAAATAATGAAAAGTCAAAAAATGTAGTGTAAGACTTAAATATATAAAACATGATTAATAGTATAGTTTTATGTCGAAAAATATGTTAAAATCTATATATTATATAATAGAACGATAACTACACTAAGGATAATATTATGAGTGATAAAATTGAACAACTAAATCAAGGTTTAACAACAGCATTTATAGATAGAACCTAGCTATCGAATCTGGCATACAAACCACAGTTTGTTTCAAATAATTACAAGGAAGGTCGAAAGGTACTCTCATCCATAGAGGATGAGCTTTTGGCATGTGAAGAATTTGATATAAGTGTTGCATTTATCACGATGAGTGGAATAACACCGTTATTGCAGACATTAAAAGAGTTAGAAGAACGCAATATAAAGGGGCGTATTCTTACTACAGATTATTTGAATTTTAGTGAACCAAAGGCTTTAAAGAAATTAGCAGAATTAAAAAATATTACGATAAAAATGTATTCAGTTAATGAAGCTAACGAGGGATTTCATACAAAAGGATATATCTTTAAAAAAGAAGCTATATATAGAATAATTGTAGGTAGTTCAAATATGACGTTGAATGCTTTGACTAAGAATAGGGAGTGGAATACTAAAATAGTGTCTACTAATCAAGGAGAATATGCTTTAGAAATTGTAAATGAGTTTAGTCAATTATGTAGATACACCTATAAGAGAAGATATATATGAGTATATAGCAAATGCTTAAATATGGAGGAAATAATGAAGATAATAAAAGTAGTAGCGGCAATTATAATATCTAGTGATAAAGTATTTGCAACTCAAAGAGGTTATGGAGAATTTGAAGGTGGATGGGAATTCCCGGGTGGTAAGATTGAAGATGGAGAAACACCTCAGCAGGCTCTGAAGCGAGAAATAAAAGAAGAATTAGATATAGACATAGAGGTAGGAAAATTAATTGATACAGTAGAATATGATTATCCACAATTTCATTTAAGCATGGATTGCTTTGTTTGTTCTATTCAATCAGGAGAAATGATTTTGAAGGAACATAGTGATTCAAAATGGTTAACTAAAGATACTTTGGATAGTCTAGATTGGCTCCCTGCAGACAAAGATTTAATAGAAAAGATAAAATCATATATATAAGAAAGGCACACCATGAGAAGATCAGACAGAGAAATAACAGACTTCAACAAAATAGTAGATATAATCGAAAAGTGTGATGTATGTCGAATAGCTTTACATGACGATGAATATCCATATGTATTACCATTAAACTTTGGTATGATAGTAGAAGATGAAACAATCACCCTATATTTTCATGGAGCATTAGAAGGTAAGAAGTATGAACTAATGGCTAAGAACAATAAGGCAAGCTTCGAGATGGATTGTTCACATCGTTTGGTAGCTGACGAGGAAAAAGGAAGCTGCACCATGGAATATGAAAGTGTAATAGGGCAAGGTATAATGGAAATAGTTTCTGATGAAGAAAAGTATAAGGCGTTGTGCATATTAATGAAGCATTATCACAAGGAAGATTTTATGTTTAACGAGAAAGTACTACCACAGACAAGAGTATTCAAATTAACTGTAGAAAACTGTACTGCAAAAGCAAGAATGGTTAATAAATAGAAGGAATTATTACCTATGAGAAAACGAATATTTGAAATAATTGAATTATCAGATGGGGAAGATAGAATAAGTGCGATTTATGATTATTTTATGATGGTAACTATATTTATTAGCATTATTCCTTTGGCATTTAAGCAAGACTTATTGGTATTTCATATAGTTGACAAGATAGCAATGATAATATTTATTATTGATTATATATCGCGATTAGTAACATCTGATTACAAATATGATAGAAAATCAATATTATCATTTGTTAGATATCCATTTTCATTTATGGCAATTATTGATTTATTATCAATTTTACCATCAATATCATTATTAAATAGTGGATTCAAATTGTTTAAATTATTTAGGCTATTTAGAACATTTAGGGTATTCCGGGTATTTAAAGTTATGAGATACTCAAAAAGCATACAGATAATTATACAAGTGCTGAAAAATACAAAAGAAAACTTTATTGCTGTAGGTATATTAGCGGTAGCCTACATATTAATATCATCATTAGTTGTATTTAATGTTGAACCAGACACATTTAAAACATTTTTTGATGCAGTCTATTGGTCAACAGTTTCATTAACAACAGTAGGATATGGTGATATATATCCAGTATCAACTATTGGAAGAGTAGTAACTATGATATCGTCTATATTTGGAGTGGCTATTATTGCATTGCCAGCGGGAATAATTACTGCAGGTTATATGGAAGAAATTAAGAAGGATAAATAAAAATTAAGAGAAGGTGGATTACAACCCCTTCTCTTTCAACTCCCTAACCAACTGCACATAAAACTCTCTTACATCGAATCCGGTAATATTCTCTCTATTCAGATCAATCATATCACCATGAGATATACCTCTTATACCATCAACAGTTAAGAACTGATGACGTTCACCCCATACGCAAGATTTATCAGATACAAGACCATCATTATATCCATCAAAATGCTTAACCAATGGATAAGTAAAATTAAGTGGAAACTTTCCGTTAATAGCATGGTTTAATTTTGATCCAACACTTTGACAATATACATAATCACTTACCTCTGCTGCCGAAATAGTGCTATTAAGCTCAAGACAATTACTTGCAGTTAAGTCTTCCATAGCAGCTATAAAATCAGGATTTTCGTCACCTAATTTCTTAAGAGTTCCATTATATGTTTTAGCAACTTTATTCTTCATGCCCTCAGGTATTTTATTTAATAGATAGTCAGCAAATTCGCAACCGCTGTGAGGAGAATTAATAGTCGTTAGAGATGCAACATAAGGAGCAGCACCACAGAAATTTATGGCATAACGACAATCAATACCACCCTTTGAGTGGGCAATAATATTAACCTTTTCAGAACCAGTTTCTTTAATAATTTCTTTAATTCTATTAGTTAATTCCTCAGCACAGTCAGCTACAGAAGCAGCAGAATGATGATTACCATAGAATATAGTAGCTCCATTTTTAATTAGTTCATCAGGAATACGTCCCCAGTAATTAAGATGTTTAAAATCCCTAAAGAACACACCATGTACTAATAGAATAGGATATTTGGTATTACATATTTGCTCATCAATTCTACTAGAATTAAGTATAGCCTTTTCAGTTTCAAAACTAATTTCATTTGATACTGTTTTAAGAATTCTATGTAGCATAATTAGATTTAATACAGGAACCATTCCACATAGGATGCCGACAACTCTATGATTAACACCTAATTGAACAGAACAGCTATATACACTTATCATGCCGTTCCAGAATAGAACATTTAGAGCTACAATAGCTACAACAATACTTAATATCCATAGCCCCCATTGGTCAGGAAGAAAGTAAAATGCTAGTCCAATATTACTGATTACAGAAAGCAAACAAGACCATAGAAAAATCTTCAAAGCAGCAGTGCCGTGGTAACAGACGTTAAGCTTGAAATTAGGAATAATACTGTTTGGTAATACGGGAAGGGTGTTAACAAATAGCATACCTATAATGAGGACAGGAATAGTGTAGACTTTGTCTAGACTAATAATCAGAGAAAAACAATTAATACAGATGCTATATATAAGTATGTTTATAAGGTAAAAAAGTTTATCAGATAATTTTATAAATTTCATGACGTATCTCCTTAGTAAAATCAATAAAAATCAACATTTATTATACATCACTATCTATGATTAACCAACAAAAATTATAAATATTTAAATATAGGGCAAAATGTAGTATTATACAAGAAGTAAACTAGACATAAATATTTACATACGAAGGAGTAGCTATCATATGAATTTTGGATTTTCATACATCGGACTAATTTTTCTACTATCACTATTTATACCTAATATAATATGGGCAAACAATCAACCAAAAGATTACGAGAAATATGTTATCAACGAAAATAGAATACTATTAATGTTTGAGCGAATTGGTCAAATGCTAGTATCATGTGTGGCTATAATATTTAAGGACTTTAATATATATAAGATTTCACCATGGAGTTTATGGTTATTATTAGCATTTATAATAATTGTTTTATATGAAATATGGTGGGTTAGGTATTTTAGAAGTGAGAAAACAATGAAAGATTTTTTTAGTAGTTTGCTTGGGGTTCCAGTAGCAGGAGCAACACTGCCTATTATTGCATTTTTTGTACTTGGAATATACGGGAAAAATATATTTATGATAATATCCGTTATTATATTAGGAATTGGACATATCGGAATACATCTTAACCATAGAAAAGAAATAGAATAAGAATTACCCCTAGACAATCCCCCCAAATCCATACTATAATAATCACATATTATTAGGAAAGTGAGTGAAGTGTTTGTTACGTGTCGTAAGATAGATACACAGCAACTGCATAGTTGTATAAGGAATGACTATTGATTACGCTATAGTTATGCCCTTTTGCCGATATTACAATCGGTACATCTACCTTACTATATGCTATAACACTTCGTACAAATATATTTATTTTTACGTACTTTTAGCATGACTGTATAGTCGTGCTTTTTTTAGTAAATAAAGGCGAACCTTTATTTACTAAAAAATGTTCTGCAGGAATCTCGCAAGCGATATTCTATTTTAGTATATATCCATAAGGTAGATATTTATGTAATTATATATATGGAGGAATATAAGATGTTAAACATAGAAAACATGTTGGAATTTAATAAAATAAAAGAAAAATTAATAGAATATGCATACACAGAAAAAGCAAAGAATAATCTTGCAGGACTACAACCATATTTATCCGAGATAGAAGTAACTGCAAGACTACGAGATACATCCGAAGCTAGAGAAATGATTGAGAAATGTGGTAATCCACCTATTACCCCTCTTGAGGGTATTGATGATTTGATTACTATAGCTAGCAAGGGTGGTTGCCTTAGTCCAGAACAATTAACCAATATTGGAATGGTTTTAACAGCGGTAAGAAGACTTAAAGATTATCTGAACAAATGCAAGCAATATGATATAGGATTAGCTTACTACGTGGAAAACCTAGAATCTCTAGATGATATTAGAGAAGAATTGAACTTGAAAATCAGAAATGGCAAAGTTGATGACTTTGCTTCCAAGCAATTAAAGTCTGTAAGAGACAGTATTGACCGTGCTGAGGCTAAAATGCGTGAAAAAGCGGATTCAGCAATGAAAGTCAACAAAGATGCTATGTCAGATAATTTTAGTACTATGAGAAATGGTCATATCTGTATTCCGGTAAAGAAAGAATGTAAGTTTAGAATTAGTGGTTCTATAATTGACAAATCATCAACAGGTAATACTTTATTCATTGAGCCTACATCAGTAGCAAAATATTATGCCGAATTGCAAGAACTTAGAATAGATGAAGAGAATGAAGTTAGAAGAATTCTATATACTTTAACAGGAATGTTAGCAGATACAGCAGATATAATTAGCATGAATAATCAGACAATTGAGAAGTTGGATTTCATGTTTGCAAAAGCAAAGCTAAGTATCGAATGTGACGGCATACAACCTAATATTAATACAGATAGGTATATCAAGATAGTTAACGGAAGACATCCTCTAATGGATAAAGCTATTAATGTACCACTTAACTTTGAGATAGGAAAAGGTGTAAACGGTGTAATAATTACAGGACCTAATACAGGTGGTAAAACAGTAGCTATTAAAACAGTTGCACTTAACTCAATGATGGCTCAAGCGGGGCTTCATGTAGCTTGCGAGAAGGCTAATATATGTATGAATAATGCAATATTATGTGATATTGGAGATGGTCAGAATCTATCAGAGAACCTATCCACATTTTCAGCGCATATAACAAATGTATTAGAGATACTTAAGAAAGCAAATAGAGATAGCTTAGTTATCTTAGACGAATTAGGTTCTGGAACTGATCCTACAGAAGGAATGGGAATAGCTATAGCCATATTAGATGAATTAAAAAATAGTGGAGCATTGTATTTAGTAACTACTCATTATCCAGAGGTAAAGAATTATGCAGATAAGGAAGATGGAGTTATAAATGCTAGGATGACCTTTGACAAAGAAAGCTTGCGACCACAGTATCAACTTGTAATTGGAGAGGCAGGAGAAAGTTGTGCCCTCTATATAGCTAAGAAGTTAGGTATGCCAGGTGCTATGTTAAATAGGGCAATGATGGCAGCTTATGGAGAAGAAGCGAAAGCAATCACGTTTGATGAAGATGACCGATTAGTACGAGAGAGAGGAAGTCATATTAAGAAGAAAAAACAGCCTACTAATAAACAAGCGCTTACAGAGAAATATAATCGTGGTGACAGTGTTATGATATATCCTGATAAGAAGATAGGAATCGTATGTGAGCCGATAAATGATAAAGGTATTCTAAGAGTTCAATTGCCTAATAAGAAGATATGGATAAATCACAAAAGGGTGAAACTTCAAGTAGCGGCATCAGAACTATATCCAGCAGATTATGACTTTTCGATAGTGTTTGATTCAGTGGAAGTTCGTAAAGCACGACATGAGATAGAGCGAAAGTATAGTGAAGATATAATTGTCGACCATGGAAAAGAATAGCAAAAAATAACAGAAAATCCTTGAAAATCTGTTTGTTTAGCCGTATATTATTAATCGAAGTACTATTAAACATATACAAAAGAGGGGCAAATACATGGAAAAGTTAAAACCAAAATTGTTTTCGGTTATGAAAACTTATACAAAAGAACAATTTATAAAAGACGTAATTGCAGGAATTATAGTAGCAATTATTGCGCTACCTTTATCTATTGCCTTGGCAATAGCATCTGGAGTAGCACCAGAACAAGGAATATATACGGCTATTACGGCAGGATTTGTAATATCATTTTTAGGTGGAAGTAGAGTTCAGATATCAGGACCTACTGCGGCATTTGCAACCATAGTAGCAGGAATTGTTGCCCAGCATGGTATAAGCGGATTAGCAATAGCTACGATTATGGCAGGAATATTACTAATTATAATGGGACTTTTAAGATTGGGTAGTCTTTTAAAATATATCCCTAACACCATTACAACAGGATTTACATCAGGAATAGCAATAACAATACTAATAGGTCAATTAAAGGATTTTATGGGACTATCAATTGTAAGTGAAGAACCTATTGTAGAGACAGTTGAGAAAATGGAAGCAGTTGTTAAGTTTATTGATACTATTAACTGGCAAGCAGTAATAGTAGGAGTTGTGTGTCTTGCAATACTAATACTATGGCCAATGTTACCAGGATTTTTTAAGAAGATACCAGCGTCATTAATAGCTATTATAGTAAGTATTATGATGGTAGGATTTATAGATATGAAGGTAAATACAATTGGAGATTTATATGATATTTCTAACAGATTACCAACATTTGCAGTACCAGATGTAAGCTTTACAATGATTAGAAAGCTATTTCCGGACGCAGTGACAATAGCAGTATTAGCGGCAATAGAATCATTATTGTCATGTGTTGTATCGGATAATATGGTAAATAGCAAACACCGTTCAAATATGGAATTAATAGCTCAAGGAGCGGGCAATATTACCTCTGCGTTACTTGGAGGAATACCAGCAACAGGAGCAATAGCAAGAACAGCAGCAAATGTGAAAAATGGTGGACGTACACCAATTTCTGGCATGGTACATTCAGTAACATTATTGTTAATATTAGTAGTATTAATGCCGTACGCAGCACTTATTCCAATGCCAGCAATAGCAGCAATTTTATTCTTAGTAGCTTATAATATGTCAGAGTGGAAAGAGTTTCTACACCTATGTAAGACAGCGCCTAAGAGTGACATTATTGTGTTAGTAACAACATTTGTACTAACAGTATTGTTCGATTTGGTAGTTGCAATAGAGGTAGGGGTTATACTGGCAGCAGTGCTATTTATGAAACGTATGAGTGAAGTTACAGAAGTTGAGAGTTGGAAATATATTGGTGATGATACCGATGAAGACGAAGATCCAGAAAATATTGCTCTTCGCGAAGTGCCAAAGCATACGTTAGTATATGAGATAACAGGCCCAATGTTTTTCGGGGCAGCAGATAAGATACTTGATATACATGTAGATGATAAATGCAAGTGCTTAATTCTTAGAATGCGTGGAGTAACAGCTATCGATGCAACAGCTATGAGCAACATGGAACAATTGTATGCAAAATGTGAGAAACGTAAAATAACACTAATATTGTCTCATGTAAATTCTCAACCACTTTCAATTATTCATAAAAGTGGATTTGATGAGAAAATAGGAATAGAAAATATATGTGTAAATGTAGATACTGCTATTAAACGTGCAGAAGAATTATAAATAGAAATACTAATAAGTATCCTCTAGACTGGACATATATAAATCATATTCCCAACGAGTTTCTTCGGAAAATGTAGAATACTCATTATCTCTATCGGCAGTAAAATATTCATCGTGTAATCTTTTTTGAGATAAAGTTTGATAGCCAGAGCGAATAGCTCTGGTATATCTTTCTAGACAGGTGGTTTTTAAGTAGTCTAGATCGCCAAAGCATATTTCTTCAAATTGCTTTCTCATAAATTCAAGTAATTCAATGTCTGTTAAATCATCCATAGATTCATTTTTAAACATATAGAAGATTTCTTGTAATTCAGCAATGGTAGCAACATAATTATCTTGAGTAATATATTGAGAATCACAAAATGCATATATTAGTTCAGGCAATATACTATTACCAAATTCAACTCGTCTTTCATCCTTTAAAGTCTGCTTCTTAACTATGGTTAACTCTTTAGCCTCTTCTTCAGATAAAACTAACCCGAATCTAGCTGTTTTGGTATTACATTCAAGAACAGTTTGAAGTTCGTGTTTTTGATTTTCAAGCATTATAAGTTCAAACATATTATCCATAAATATTACCCCCTTTGGCTAAGTGCAATTTCTGAAATGTTAATATACAAATTTTCATAATCATGGTGATATTCGTTTAATCTATCTTTAATATATTCCGTAGAATACTGTTTAAGTAACGATTGTTCTGACTCAATACATTTTAGATATTCATACATTAAGTCAATACCTTGTAAATGATGTAGATCCGTCAAGATAGGATAATCATACAAAATAATATTGTTTTGTGGATTAAGTTTTGGGTCATACCATTTGAAAAATTCAGGAATTCCATCTACTATAGTTTCTTTATAGGCAACATTATCATAATGATTAAAATCAAGTATCAGATTATTATATATATTATGAGCATCTTTAATCTTATCTATAACCATATTATAACCAATATCATAAGCCTCTCTAGCAGAGGTTTGTATAGATTGGTCTATAAGTTCAGACTTATTACTAGTATGACTTGAATTATTATATTCGTTTATACAGTAAATAATAGCACCCATTAACTGCTGGGCTACCTCATAAGTAATAGATGTACTGGATTTTCCTGTGTATTTTTCAGATAACATTTTTACTAGAACATATAAATCTTCAATTTTATAATTCACTAGACCACCCCTATAATATTATATAATAATTATTAATTTACTATAGAGGTAAATACTATTCAAGACTAGAAAAAAGTCTCTAAGTATGGTATGATATAAATGGAAAAGGAGCTGGCGAACAGCTCCTTTTAGTATTAATAATCTTTTTTCATTGATATTGATGGAAGATTGCCAAGGTTATTGTTTTCTGTGCCGTCAGGTATAGATTTAAGATATTCCTCATCTTTTCTGTGGGCGATACCAACATCTTTAATTTCACCTTGTTTTGCAAGTGCAACACCATCTACCTTATCAACAATATTTCCATCTGATAATTTGTAACCTGTAACCCTACCGCTTTCTTTTACAAGAGCAACTATTTCCTTAGCATCAGCTTTAGCTGTAGGAATATTGTCTAATGCTTGTAAAGGAAGAGCTTTTAAATGATTATTGTCTTCATTCATAAATATGTCCTCCAATTATAATAATATAGTTATTTTCTCTTATAATAGAGGGACTATTCATTAATATTAAATATTTTAATACAATATTATCTAGAACATGTTCTTCGATATTTTTTTCTCTTTTTAAATCTATGCATTCTAAGAGAATTACGAAAGGCAAATGGTAAGAAATAGTATAAATATAATAATCTATCTAGAGAAGAGCAAAATGGATTAGTTATCATTAAAAATAGTTTGCAAAATATTCTATTTTTAAATTGAGAATAACTAGATAATATGCGCCTGAAGCAATTGCTTTTTGAACTATGAGAAGTTATAAATGTAAAATTAACACGAAGGCCGCATATAGTAATGCCACATTTTTTGTAACCTCTATTGATTAAAGCATCAACAAATGCACTCATCATTTCGTAATCAGGAAAGGTTATAGATATATCCATTATTATATCTTTTGGGTTAGAAAATAATCCCATGCAAAAGCTAGTTAACCACCAATGTCTATCACGAACAAAAGCAAGTTGTTCGTTATGGCCATATATATGAAAAGAAAAATCAAGCATTTCTTCAGGGTCAGCGCCATAGAAAATAGTTTTGGATAAATCTCTGGTTGGAATAATATCATCAGCATGATATATACCTATTTCGCCTCCTGTGTTAATGCCATATTGACCTTTCCAAAATTCTAATAACCATGTTTTATTGTCATAATCAAAATATATTGGTTCAGCATCAAATACCATTGAAAAAAATGCCGCTGCCTTATCATAAAAGGTTGTATATCCAAAATCTTTTTGCCATGCGTCTAATGTAGTAGAGAAAATGTCCCAGTGTGAATTGTAACTATATCCTAGAGGTTCTACTAATTCATTTAACAACTTACATTTTGCAGCAACAGACATACAACATATTTTACATATAATTCTTCGCCTTTTAAAGAACATGATAATGCTTAATAAGCCTAATATAAAAATTAGAAAACCAAATATAAAATACATAATTATATTCCTTTCACGTCCTTAATTTATTTTATGCAAAAATAGTATTAAGGTGTAAATGTTTGTCAAATCATGAAAGCTATAATATATATAAGAATTAATATAAATATAAGGCTAACTTGCTTGTATAATTTGCAAATATGAATATAATAGAATTATTAGGAAAAGTATATCGAGGGTGAAAAATGCAATATAAAAACTTTAAGAAGGATAAATTAAATTATAGAAAAATAACATTGTTAATGTATCTTATAGTGGTATTTGTAATGGTTATTCTGCTTATAGGAAATATCCTATTAAGAGACAAGAAAGAAGATTCTTATGGACTAGAGGGGTATGTTGATGTAACAGATAGCATAGTTGATAATCAAGGAGAAGTAGTAGATTTTTCTGAGATTAGAGGAACGGATGATACGTTAAGTATATTTTATACAATTCCAAACAATATTGATCGTGATCAAGGATTAGTATTTAGAAGTAAAAATGCATTTGTTTCAGTATATATTGATGATGAACAAGTATATACAACAGATATAACTAATGCACCATTTTATAATCATTCTCCGGGTACAAGATGGAATGTTGTAAATATTTATGAAGAAGATGCAGGTAAGGAAGTAGAGATAGTAATTACCATGGCGTATGAAGATGGCAGGGTGAAGATAGATAATGCTTACTTAGGAAGTAAAGATAGTATAGTTATACATATAATAGGTTCCAAATCAATAGGTCTTTTGATAAGTATATTCATGCTGTTTGTAGGTGTTTTATATTTAATAGCTAATATGGTTGTTAATTGGAATGTTAAGAAGAGAGATTATAGTATATTATACTTAGGATTATTTTCTATCTGTTGTTCTATATGGTGCATGCTTGAAACAAATATATTTCAACTATTCTCTAATAATTTAAGACAGATTCAAGTTATTGATAATATGATGCTAGTAGCTGGTGGAATTCCATTGTTTTTATATATGGATTCCAATTATAAAACCTTTAGAAACAAGTTTGTAAAGATTTTATGTGGATTGAATCTAGGATATATAATAATAGCTACAATATTTCAATTGTGTAATCTATGGGATTACCATCAAACATTGAATGGAGCAATTATAACTTATGGTTTTGCTAGTATAATACTAGTAATTTCTATAGTTAAACAGGCTATAAAATATAGAAAAAATATAAATGGAATAGACATTTCAATAATATTTCAGCAGATAGGTATAGTAATATTAGCAATTGCTGTATTTATTGAATTTATAAGATATTTATCTAAAGATGTACTGGATAGAGCCTTTGTAATAAGGGTAGGATTACTCCTTTGTATTATTTGTCTAGGAACAGGAAATATATACAGAATGATTCAATTGATGAAGCAAGGTGCAAGAGCTGAACTTATAAGTAAACTGGCTTATCAAGATGGTTTAACCGAACTCGGAAATAGAACTGCATATATTGAGAAAGTAAATAATATTACAGAAAAATCAGATGATAGCAAATTAGGAATGGTGGTATTAGATATTAACGATCTTAAGATTACTAATGATAAATGGGGACATACATCAGGAGATGATTTAATAAAAGTATGTGGCAAAATTATTGATAACTCCTTTGGTAAGGTTGGTAGTGTATATAGAATCGGTGGAGATGAATTTGTTGTATTAATATATGGTGAAGCTCCTGAGAATAAATATAGTCAGTCGCTTGATAGATTTAATGAATTACTTAGAGAATGTAATGATAGTGAAGAATATCCGTTTAAGATTTCTATAGCTCAAGGTGTAGCCTATTGTGAGATTATCAATGCAGAAAATATATCAAATCTTGAAAAAGAAGCAGATAGTAAAATGTATGAAAATAAAAAAGAGATAAAAGCAAATGCTAAGGAGGAAAATTATGCTTGACAAAACATATTATGATAAAGCAGATGAGATTATTGCTTTATATGGTACAGAGCCAAGATGGCTTATACCTATTATTCAAGATGTTCAGACAGAATATAGGTATTTACCGCCCCAGTTGCTTACATATATAGCTAGTAAACTTAATATTACTGAAGCAAAAGCTTATAGTGTTGCAACATTTTATGAGAATTTTTCTTTTGAAAAGAAAGGAAAGTATATTATAAGAGTTTGTGATGGAACAGCATGTCATGTTAGAAAATCTATGTCTATACTTGAGAGACTTAATAAAGAATTAGGTTTATCAAAAGATAAGAATACTACAGAAGATATGCTATTTACAGTTGAGACAGTATCATGTTTAGGTGCTTGCGGACTAGCGCCAGTACTTACTGTAAATGATGAAGTACACCCTTCAATGACTCCAGAAAAGGTTACAGAGTTAATTAAGAGTTTAAGAGAGGGGGAGAATGAATGTTAACATCAAGAGAAGAGTTAACTGCCCTTCGCAAGTCGGCAGTAGAGACTATTAAGAATCAAGAATGTAGAATCCTTATTTGTGCAGGAACAGGATGTCTTGCAGGTGGTTCAGCAAAAATATATGAGAAGATGTGTGAACTAACTGGAAATAATGATAATGTATCTGTTGAGTTTGGAAGTGAGATTGCACATATAGGTGTTAAAAAGAGCGGTTGTCATGGTTTTTGCGAGATGGGACCTTTGGTTAGAATAGAGCCATATAACTATTTATACATAAAGGTTACAGAGGCAGATTGTGAAGAAATATATAACACAACAATATTAGGTGGTCAACCAGTTGAGAGACTTTTATATGAGATAGACGGAGTTAAATATAAGGCTCAAGAAGAGATTCCTTTCTATGCAAAGCAGACTAGATTAGTACTTAAGAATTGTGGACATATAGATTCAGAACATATAAATGAATACCTTGCAGTAGGTGGATATGAAGCCTTAGAGAAGGCTTTATTTGATATGACACCAGCTAGTATAGTAGATGAGATACTAGAGTCTAATCTTCGTGGAAGGGGAGGCGGAGGCTTCCAGACAGGCTACAAGTGGAAACAAGTAGCTAGACAAGAAGAGAAGACACGTTACATTGTATGTAACGGTGATGAAGGTGATCCAGGCGCATTTATGGATAGAAGCGTTATGGAGGGTGATCCTCATAAGATGATAGAAGGCATGATAATAGCAGGTTATGCAGTAGGTGCAGGAGAAGGATATATATATGTACGTGCAGAATATCCTTTAGCGATAAGTAGATTAAAACTTGCTATAGCTCAAGCAGAAGAATTAGGTATATTAGGTGATAATATATTAGGTTCAGGATATAGCTTCAAACTTCACATTAATAGGGGCGCTGGAGCTTTTGTATGTGGTGAAGGTAGTGCTCTTACGGCATCTATTGAAGGTGAGAGAGGTATGCCTAGAACTAAACCACCTCGTACAGTTGAACAAGGTTTATTTGGAAAACCAACAGTACTTAATAATGTTGAGACTTATGCAAACGTTCCAATGATTATTACAAATGGTGCTGATTGGTATAAGGGTATTGGTACGCAGGGAAGTCCAGGAACCAAAGCATTTGCAGTAACAGGAAGTATTAACAATACAGGACTTATAGAAGTTCCTATGGGAACAACTCTTAAAGAAATCGTATACGATATAGGCGGTGGAATTAAGGAAGGTAAAGAATTCAAAGCAGTTCAGATTGGAGGACCTTCAGGTGGATGTCTGATTGGAACACATCTTGATATGCCTCTTGACTTTGATTCCTTAAAGAAGATGGGAGCAATGATAGGTTCAGGTGGACTTGTTATTATGGATGAAGATACTTGTATGGTTGAAGTATCTAGATTCTTTATGAACTTTACACAGAATGAGAGTTGTGGAAAATGTGTACCTTGTCGTGAGGGTACAAAACGTATGCTAGAAATATTAGAAGACATTGTATCTGGAAAAGGAACAATGGAACAACTAGATATGCTTGAAGAATTAGGAACAGCAATAACAGATACAGCACTTTGCGGATTAGGAAAGAGTGCAGCCCTACCAGTATTAAGCACATTAAAATTATTCCGTGATGAATATGAAGAGCACGTTTTAGAGAAGAAATGTCGTACAGGCACATGTCAAGCACTTAGAAACTATAAGATTATACCTGAGAACTGTAAGGGTTGTTCGAAATGTGCTAGAAATTGCCCTGTAGGAGCAATAACTGGAGAACTTAAGAAACCATACACAATAGATACAAGTAAATGTATTAAATGTGGAGCCTGTGAATCAGACTGCCCATTTGGTGCAATTACTATAGAATGTTAGGAGGTAGAGCTAGTGGAATACATGACTATTGATTCGAGATGTGTGCCTATAGAAGGCGAGAAAAATATACTTGCAGTTATTAGAAAGGCTGGCATTGACCTACCTACATTTTGTTATCATTCAGAGCTATCAGTATATGGAGCTTGTCGTATGTGTGTTGTAGAAGATGATAGAGGAAGAATCTTCGCATCATGTTCAGAGCAACCAAGAGCAGGAATGATAATCAAGACTAATTCAGCTAAGATTAGAAAGTATAGAAAATTAATTATAGAATTGTTATTAGCATCACATTGTAGGGATTGTACAGTATGTACCAAGAATGGTAACTGTGAACTTCAACAACTTGCATTTAAGGTTGGCGTTCATGCAGTAAGATTCCTTAACAATAGAAAAGAAGTTCCTATTGATATGAGTTCGCCAAGTATAGTACGTGACCCTAATAAATGTATTCTATGTGGTGACTGTGTTAGAACTTGTGCAGAGATTCAAGGTATAGGTGCCCTAGATTTTGCTCATAGAGGATCTAAGATGGAAGTTACACCAGCATTTGATAAGTGCCTTAACGATACAGATTGTGTAGGATGTGGACAATGTAGAGTTGTATGTCCTACAGGAGCAATAACTGTACATACTAATGTAACAGATGTATGGGAAGCTATAGCAGATCCTAATGTAAGAGTAGTTGCTCAAGTTGCACCAGCAGTAAGAATTGCAGTAGGTGACAAGTTTGATGTGCCAAAGGGTGAGAATACTATGGGCAAACTTGTAGCCGCACTTAGAATGATGGGCTTTGATAAAATATATGATACTAACTTTGGGGCAGATTTAACAGTTGTTGAAGAATCCAAAGAATTAATTACTAGATTAGAGCAAGGTGAGAATCTTCCGTTATTTACATCATGTTGTCCGGCATGGGTAAAATACTGCGAGACAAAATATCCTGAGTTTGCAGATAACATTTCTAGTTGTAGATCTCCTCAAGGTATGTTCTCAGCAGTTGTTAAAGATTACTTCTGGCAAGATGATATCAAAGAAAAGAAAAAGACTTTTGTTGTATCAATAATGCCATGTACTGCTAAGAAGGGCGAAATACTACGTGATGACAATATGACTGATGGCAGACAAGATACAGATAAGGTATTAACAACAATAGAAGTTATAAGAATGATACGTCAAGCGGGTATTAATTATAATGAGATAGAAGGAGAAGCACCAGATATGCCATTTGGTATAGCATCAGGAGCAGCTGCCATATTTGGAGTTACAGGTGGTGTTACTGAGGCAGTATTACGTCATGTATCAGAGGGTAACGAGTATCAGACAATATCTCAAGTAAGTTTTACTGGTATTAGAGGAACAGAAGGAATCAAGGAAGCTACAGTTAAACTAGGAGACAGGGATCTTAAGATAGCAGTAGTAAATGGATTAGCTAATGCAGGCAAAATACTAGACAAGATAAAAGCGGGAGAAGCTCATTATGACTTTGTTGAAGTAATGGCATGCAGACGAGGTTGTATACTAGGAGGAGGGCAACCGCTTCCAGCAGGACCGAGAACTAAGAAATGCAGAGAAGAAGGAATATATGCTGTTGATAGACAGTCACAGATAAGATTTACAGACGATAACCCAATCGTAGCTCAGACTTATAAGGATGTAATAAGTGGCAAGGAACATAGATTATTACATCGAGCAGGAAAACTGTAGAATTACTTGACAAATCCATAGCATTAATATACAATTCTTTGTGGACTAACGTATATATATTCATAGAATGGATGAATGTTTCTACCAACTGCCGATTCAGTTGACTATAAGTTTTCCGTAAGGGAGAAACTATAGGCAAATGGATGGTAGTTGGTTTTTTTATTTTCAAAGGAGGACGTATTATGTATGATGTTGTTATTGTAGGAGCAGGACCAGCAGGTATATTTACAGCGCTAGAGATGATTAGAAGGGGAAGCGATAAAAAAATTCTTATGATTGAGAAAGGATCTTCTATTGAGAAGAGAAAATGTCCTAAGAATCAGACTAAGAAGTGTATTAATTGTAAACCTTGTAACATAACTACAGGATTTTCAGGCGCAGGAGCATTTTCGGATGGTAAGCTTTCGCTTAGTTATGAAGTAGGTGGAGATTTACCAGACTTAATAGGTGTAGACTATGCTCAAGAAATGATTAATTATACAGATAAGATATATCTTGAATTTGGAGCAGATACTAAGATTGAGGGAATTAGTCAAGATGAAAAGGTTAAAGAGATAAGAAAACGAGCTATCCAAGCAGGATTAAAACTTGTGGACTGTCCAATAAGACATTTGGGAACAGAAAAAGCCCAAGAAATATATGGAGCAATAGAACAATATTTAATAGATAGAGGCGTTGAGATTAGGTTCGGATATAATTGTGCGGATATAATTCTTGAAGATTCAAAATGCCAAGGCATAATAATAGAGAAAACTAACGGATCTAAGGATACAGAAGAGATCAAGGCAAGAGAAATAGTTATAGCAGCCGGTAGAAGAGGTGCAGATTGGTTAGAGAAGATATGTGCGAAAAATGATATTGCTCATAGACCAGGAACTGTTGATATAGGAGTTAGAGTTGAAGTTAGAAATGAGATAATGGAAGATGTTAATAATGTACTTTATGAGTCTAAGTTAATTGGATATCCTAATCCGTTTAAGAATAAAGTAAGAACATTTTGCCAGAATCCGGGTGGTTTCGTTAGTCAAGAAAATTACGATAATGACTTAGCAGTAGTTAATGGTCATTCTTACAAAGAACTTAAATCTAATAATACTAACCTAGCTATACTATGTTCTCATAACTTTACTGAGCCGTTTAATCAACCGATTGAATATGCACAAAAGATTGGTGAACTTACAAATATGTTAGGTTCAGGTAAGATATTAGTGCAGAGATATGGAGATATATTAGATGGTAAGAGAACTTGGGAGAAAGAATTAAGTCGTTCGAATATAAAACCAACGCTTCCAGATGCGGTGGCAGGAGATATTACTGCAGCAATGCCATATAGAGCAATGACAAATATTATTAATTTTATTCAAGCAGTAGATCATGTTGTACCAGGATTTGCTGGAACAGAAACACTTCTGTATTCGCCAGAGCTTAAGTTCTATTCTAATAAAGTTAAGATGGATGAAGATTTTAACACTAATGTTAATAATCTATATTGTCTAGGCGATTCAAGTGGTTGGACGAGAGGCCTTATGATGGCATCCGTAATGGGTGTTATAATGGGTCAAAAACTTTTGTAGAATATGCAACAAGTCTGTTGACAATGGATATAATACAATATATAATAACCCGAGATAAGGGAGTAGTTAGCACGATTGTGTAGTAAGGTCAACATACTGATGGGGATGCCCATCTGGCTTTATTTTAAATAATGAGACTTATCTGTAGAATATTCTGCAGATAGGTCTTTTTTTATATTGCAAAGGAGAGATAAGACATGGATTCAGGAATTAGTTTAGTATCATTATTTATTATTGCGGTAGGTTTATCAATGGATGCATTTGCAGTATCTATATGTAAGGGTTTATCAATGCCTAAGATGAAATGGAAGAATGCAATTATTGCAGGTTTGTATTTTGGAGGATTTCAGGCAATCATGCCACTTATAGGATATTTACTAGGCGTAGGATTTGAGAATAAGATTAAGGCAGTGGATCACTGGATAGCATTCGTACTATTAGCTTTTATTGGAGCTAATATGATAAAGGAGTCTAGAGGTGAGACAGAAGAATTAAATGATAGTTTTGATGTAAAGACAATGTTACTGTTGGCTATTGCAACTAGTATTGATGCACTTGCAGTTGGAGTATCATTTGCATTTTTAAGTGTTAGCATTATACCTGCTATATTATTTATTGGATTATGTACATTTACATTTTCTTTCTTTGGTATTAAAATAGGAAATGTATTTGGATCTAAATATAAGGCAAAGGCAGAGTTTTTAGGCGGCGTAATTCTTATACTAATGGGACTTAAAATATTAATCGAGCACTTGGGGATATTCTAAATATAATTTGGAGGTACTTTAGATGAAGAATATTGTATTTGATGTAGGAATGGTAGTAGTAGATTTTAGATGGCGAGAATATATGCATGATATGGGTATTGAATCGGAGATTATCGATATATTAGGCAAGTCCATGATAGAGGATTCCTTATGGAATGAATTTGATTTAGGAATAAAGGCAGATGAAGACATAGTAGATGCCTTTAAGAAAAAACTACCAGAGTATACAAGAGAAATAGATATGTTTATGGATAACCCAATTGAGCTTGTAAGAGAGTTTGATTATGCTGGGCCTCTAGTAAAGTCGCTTAAGGCAGCAGGATATAATGTATATTTATTATCTAACTATCCAAAGAGAATGTATGAGATGCATTGGTCTAGATTTTCATTTATAGATGAGATAGATGGAATGGTAGTCTCATCTCTTGAAAAAGTGATGAAACCAGATAGAAAAATATATGAGATACTATTAGATAGATATAATCTTGAGGCAAGTGAGACTTGTTTTATAGATGATAGAGAAAATAATATAGAAGCAGCGAGGAAACTAGGTATAGAGGGAATTGTATTTAAGGGATATGAAGATTTACTAGAGAAATTTGATGAGCTGCAAGTGAAATTTATTGACGAATAATATGTTAGAACATACAATATTATAATATGGTGAGTAAATATTGATAGGCTAGAAAGTTGTTTGGCTAGAAATATACTTGTGTAATTAACGGGATTATAGAGGAGGAAGTATTATGGAATACATATGGCAAGATAAGAAAAGAACTTTATTTGGATTACCGCTTTCGTTTACTAAATATGCTATGGATAAAGAAAGATTATTTATAGAAACAGGCTTTCTTAGTAAGAGAGAAGATGAAGTAAGATTATATAGAATTATGGATGTATCTTTAACAATTAGTTTTTGGCAAAGACTATTTGGGGTAGGAACTATTGCATGTGATTCAGCAGATAAGACAATGGGTAATTTTGAATTAATTAGTATTAAGAATCCTAGAGATGTTAAAGAACAATTATCCCAGATGGTAGAGGAAGAGAGAACCAAGAAGAGAGTTACAAGTAGAGAATATATGCATGATTCAGATTGTGATGATGAGCATGATTTTTAATAACGTTTAGTAAAGAAAAGAAGCTGTGGAATTTAATCCGCTGCTTCTTTTTTTATGCTTGATTTCCATTTGTTTGATTTGTAGCGAGTGAAGGATATAATAAGTCCTACAGCCCACCCTATAGGGATAGTGTACCATATGGTTTCTGGTACTTTGAAAATATATGCTAGTAAATATGCGAATGCAACTCGCGTAAAGAAGTTGAATAAAGTACTCGTCATAAACCATTTAATATCTCCAGCACCTCTTAAAATACCATTAGTAGAATTCATAGTACCCATAATAATATAAAATATAGATACGACACGTAAATAATTAGTACCAACATCAATTACAGCTTGGCTAGAAGTCGAATCTACAAAAGCACCGATTAATACCTCTCCAAAAATAAATAGTAATAAAGTTACGGTGATACTTACAATGGTGGTTAGGAGTAGAGCAGCTTTATAACCTGTTTTAATTCTATCTAATTTGTTGGCTCCAATATTTTGAGCGGTAAATGTTGACATAGCATTTCCTACAGCAATCATAGGCATAATGGCAATGGAATCTACTTTGGTTGCGGCAGTGTAACCAGCCATAACTGTTGAACCAAAAGTATTAACCAAAGATTGTACAAATATAAGTCCGAAGGAAACGATAGATTGTTGTATGGTTGATGGTATCGCTATATATGCTATACTTCCGAGAATATTAAAGTCAAATAATTTGAATTTATCTGTATGAATCTTAGATAAATTAATCATAAGAACAATAAATGATAGTACTGCTGATATTCCTTGAGCAATTAGGGTAGCATAAGCAGCGCCCGCAACCCCCATGTTAAATCTAGCAACAAATAGTAAGTCTAAGACTACATTTACACCAGAAGAAAACAATAAAAATATCAAAGGTATAGTAGATTTACCTAGAGCATTGAAAATAGCATTAAATGTATTATACATAAATAGGAAGACAAGTCCTAAGAAGTATATTCCTAAATATGTGCTAGCATCATCAAAAATATTATCAGGTGTATTCATAATCTTAAGTATTGATTTGTTGAATAGTAGACCGACTATAGTTAGTACAACACTAAGGGCCAGCGTAGTAAATATAATTGTATATATAGCAGTTTTCATTTTATCAAGTTGCTTGCCGCCAAAAAATCTGGAAATAACAACCGAAGAACCTATACTCATGCCAGTCGCAAGAGCAATAAATAAAAATGCTAATGAAGTTGACGCCCCGACGGCAGCTAGAGCTTCTTCGCCCACAAAGTTACCTACTATTATTGTATCTATAATATTATATAACTGCTGAAATAGATTGCCTAAGATCATAGGGATTGCAAAAATGATTAATCCCTTAGCTGGATCACCAGTAGTCATATCTTTTGTTGTTTTTGCCATACTTACCTCCTCATATATAAAAAAGAGCAATATAAAAGCTTGAAGAAATATCTCCAAGCCTCTATAGTCTAATATCAATATTCTGTCCAACTAAAGGATTAACTGAAGATTCCATGAGTCTAGTTAAACCATCACTAGTAACTTCGGCAGTATCTAGCGCTTTAGACATCATAGCAACACTTACATCGTTCATTAGTTGGGATTGTGACATAGACACGGATAATGCTGCAATATCCATAGTCAACACCTTCTTTCGTAGTAATTACTAAGGTAACATCCACTCCACTTTCACTCGAAAACACCTCGCGAGTGTCGGGATGGACTTTCGTACTAGGTTCAAAAAACTTCACCAAGTACTCAATGTCAGTTCGAAAATACCTTACTAAGTAATACGGATAATACCGTATACACTAAACTCAAAAGAACTTCGTTAAGTGTCTAGGTATGCATTATTACTAAGTTCGAAAATACCTTACTAAGTAATAATAGTATAAAAGATTTAATGACTTATGTCAACGAAAATGTTAATAAAAATAATAATATTTTTACGCGGAAAGCTACGTAAAATATAGAAAAAATGATAATTTGTGCGTTTAAAAGGTTGACATGACATATTTGCTTTGATATAATCATTTTTAATAAGTCGTAACAAATTTGTAATAATTCAGACGATTTATAATTTGGGAGGTATGTATGAAGAGATTGACACATAAGGTAGTGGCAGTGTTTATAGCTGGAAGTATAATGGCTAACAGTATGTCTGTTGCAGCTAGCAACTCTTATAATGATAGCAATGCAAATATAACATCAACTTTAGATAGATACATAGAAGAGACATCATATAGTAATAATATTATGATGGAGACTAATTTAATTGTTAATATAACAGCGGCTATAGAAGAAGCTGTTGATAACCAAGGTGGTTTGCCTGTTGATGAAGTGGTATCTAATGAATATAGTGTTAAGTACCCACAATTTGTAGGTATGGTTATTCCTAATATCGAAGAATCACTTAACATAAGAAGTGAAGCTAGTGAAGAAGCAGATAGAGTTGGTAAGTTACCTGCAGGAGCAGTTGCTCAGATAGTTGAACAAGGACCTGAATGGACTAAGATAGCATCAGGAACAGTAACTGGATATGTTAAGAATGAATATATATTGTTTGGAGACGAAGCAGGTGAATATGCAGAGGCTAACGTTCCTAAGCAAGCAACAATTAATACAGAGACTTTATATGTAAGAGCAGAAGAAGATACTACAGCAGACTGTGTAAGTATGGTGCCATTGGGTGAGACTTATAAAGTTATTGCTGAATCAGATGCTTGGGCAGAGATAGAAGTAGATCAAGAAACAGTAGGTTATGTTTCTAAAGAATATGTTACAGTATCTTTTGTATTAGATACAGCAGTATCTAAAGAAGAGGAAGAAGCATTAATTAAGAAGGCTGAAGAAGAGAAGAAGGCGAAAGAGGAAGAGGATAAGAGAAAGGAAGAAGAGGCTAAGAAGAGTACAAGTACTCCTAAGAGTTCTACTTCAAGTAATTCATCATCTTCAAATAGTAGTTCATCAAATAATTCAACATCTTCAAGTAATAATTCATCAACAAGAACAGCATCAGGAAGTTCTTCTGGTGGAAGAAGTGATATATGTGATTATGCATTACAATTTGTTGGGAATCCATATGTATATGCTGGAACAAGTTTAACTAATGGAGCAGATTGCTCAGGATTCGTAATGAGCGTATATGCAAACTTTGGTTATGGATTACCTCATTCATCTTCAGCACAATCTGGATGTGGTTCAGCAGTTGATTTAGGTTCACTAGTACCTGGCGATTTAGTATTCTATGCTAATTCAAGTGGAAGCATTAACCACGTTGCTATATTTATAGGAAATGGACAAGTAGTACATGCAAGTTCTCCTGAAACTGGAATAAAGGTTTCTAATGTTAATTATAGAAGTCCATACTGTGCAAGAAGAATAGGATAATATAAGTAAATATTCCCACTGTCATATGGCAGTGGGATTTTTAACGTAATTATAGATAAGAGAAGATCATTTAATCTTTGGAGGTAGCATAATGAAGAAGAATTTATATAGATTAATAGCGTTGACAATGAGTGGATGTATACTATTATGTAATACTGAGACATTGGCATCAGAGGTTGACACAGGTAAGGATTTGGTTAGTATTACAGAGGCTGTTGAGAATTATATTCCGCCAATAGTAACACCTGATATTTTGTCTAATAGTACATCGATTACAGAGACATTAGATTATATAGTAGATGAACCAGAATATTTAGAGAAGCTTACATATAATGCGGCTAAATATCCTCAGTTTATTGGAATAGCAATACCTAAGATTGAGAATACCGAAAGTTCGTTAAATATAAGAGCAGAGGCTAATGAAGAGTCAGAACGTTTGGGTAAATTATCAGCTGGCGGAGCAGGGCAGATAATAGAACAAGGCGAAGAGTGGACAAAGATAGAATCAGGCTCGGTAATAGGATATGTTAAGAATGAGTTCATGGTTACTGGTGATGAAGCAGGTGAATTTGCACAAGGAAGATTGCCACAAGCGGCTACAGTAACAACAGAGACTCTATTTGTAAGAGAAGAACAAAGTGTTGAGTCAACATGTTTATCTATGGTTCCAGAAGGCGATACTTATGCGGTGGTTGAAGAGTATGAGGATTGGGCACAGGTTAAAGTTGATGATGAGTTAACAGGATTTGTATCGAAAGACTATGTTAATGTATATTTTGTATTAGATTGTGCAATTTCTAAAGAGGAAGAAGAAGCAATTATAAGGCGAGAGCAAGAAGAGAAAGAAGAGGCAGAGAGAAAGAAACGTAACGCAGGAAGGCAAGACATATGCGATTACGCAGTTCAATTTGTTGGAAATCCTTACGTTTGGGGTGGCGCAAGCCTGACTAATGGAGCAGATTGTTCAGGTTTTACA
The DNA here is from genome assembly GCA_031556525.1 of Lachnospiraceae bacterium. Classification (GTDB taxonomy): domain Bacteria; phylum Bacillota; class Clostridia; order Lachnospirales; family Lachnospiraceae; genus JAVBSN01. Next base: position 37,882 of record JAVBSS010000006.1, on the reverse strand, counting down.
ATGAGAGTATTTGCTAAATTTGGTTATTCACTACCTCACTCGGCGGCAGCACAAGCAAATTGTGGATCTCCAGTAGCTTTAAGCGATATAAAACCAGGAGATTTGTTGTTCTACAAAGGAAGTGGTGGTGGAATAACTCATGTTACTATGTATATTGGAAATGGACAAGTAGTACATGCGAGTTCTAAGAAAACAGGAATTAAGATATCAAGTGTAGGATATAGACAAGCTTGTTCTGCAAGAAGAATCGCTAATTAATAATATATAATAAGAATATTTACAAGTGTATGTGAACAATAGGCAATAGTTCATATGCACTTGTTTTTTATATATTAAGTATGGTTTGAGGATATTTTTAATCTAGAGGTTTTGTAAAAATGCATATTGAGACAAAATACGACCATATGGGATAATAATCTAGTTATACTTAATAAAATGTTAATAAATGGAGTGTTGACATAGGAATGTAATCTTGTTAGAATAACCTTGTAACATATATGTAACAATTTTGTAACATATATAATATAGAACAAGGAGGTTTAATAATGAGAAAATCAGCATATATGATAGCTGCAGTGATGATAGCTAGCGGAATAATGATTGATAATAACATTGTTAACGCAAACGAAGCAATAGATGGTAGTATGGTAAATATAACTGCAACTATAGATAAATATGTAGAAGAGACTAACGGTAATACAGATACAGTAGATGAAAATAATACTTACATAGGAGAAACACAAAATAAAGAAACTAATATATATGTAGAGAGATATGCAGGAGTTAATATCAGTAAATACCCTAGATTTGAAAATGTATTACTTCCAAAAGCTGAATTATACCTTAATGTACGTTTAGAAGCGGATGAGGAATCAGAGGTTGTTGGTAAATTATATGTAGGTTCAGCTGCTACAATCGTAGAAGAAGGCGAAGAATGGACTAAGATAGAGTCAGGAAATGTAATCGGATACGTAAAGAATGAATTTACTATGAGAAACGATGAGGCAGGTGAATATGCAGAGGCTAATTTGCCTAAAGAAGCAGAAGTAACCACTGAACTACTATTTGTAAGAGAAGAACAGAGTGTTGAATCTGATTGTATCGGTTTAGCTTCAGAGGGAAATACTTATAAAGTAATAGAGTTATCTGAAGAATGGATCAAGATAGAGACAGATGATAATACGATAGGATATGTATCGGCAGAATATGTTGATGTTGATTTTCAATTAGCAGACGCAATTTCTAAAGAAGAGGAAGAATTGATTAAGAAGGCTGAAGAAGAGAAGATAGCTAGAGAGAAAAAAGAAGCAGAAGAGAAATCGAATAGTAAGAAAACAGATAAAACAAAAACTTCAAATAACGAAAATGTATCAAATAATGAAAATGCATCAAGTAATAATAATTCTACAAATTCTCAACCAACAGTTTCGATAGGCGAAAGCGGTGGAAGTGGAAGAAGCGATATAGTAGAATATGCATTGCAATTTGTTGGAAATCCATATGTATATGGAGGAACAAGTTTAACAAATGGAACTGATTGTTCAGGATTTGTAATGAGTGTATATGCTAATTTTGGATATAGCTTACCTAGAACATCTGCGGATCAATCAAATGTTGGTAGTGAAGTGAGTTTAGATAGTTTGCAACCAGGAGATTTGTTATTCTATAGAGGAAGCAATGGAAGAATAAGTCACGTTACTATGTATATGGGTAATGGACAAGTAGTTCATGCGAGTACTGAGAGAACAGGAATTACTATATCAAGTGTAAATTATAGAACTCCTTGCTGTGCGCGAAGAGTGGCTAATTAAATGTGTGTGAGGACCTATGTTATTGATAAAATGACATAGGTCCTTTGTTGTATGTGAGTGTTGAAAAATAAAAATATTCATCGAAAAAAGTCAAGTGGAAAATTATAAAAAACGAAAAATAGTCAAAATGCACAAATAAAAAAATAGTAAGTAGACATAATAAGTAACACTTAGTTATGTAAAAGAGTGAATTAAGGTAGTTACCCACAAAAAATGTGAGTTAAAAATGGCGCAAAATGGACTTATACACAAAGTTATCAACATTATCCACAATTTTGAGGTGCTGAAAAGCATAAAAAAATATCGAAAATGCAGAACAAAGGTTTTGTTAGAATTTATGAAAAAGAAATAAAATGAGAAAAAGTATTGACTTTTGAGATGTATGAAAATTATATGAATTGAGTACATAATTTAGAAATAAATTAAAAATATATCTGAAAAATATATAAAAAATATACAAAAAACATTGATATTTTACTCATTTATGGTATAATATTCATATGCAAGTCGCACAGAACATTTTGCGGTTTACATGAAAGTCGTAAGACTTTAATCCTATGTAAGAAGGAGTTGGACAGTATGAAGTACATAATTAGTGGCAAAAACATCGAGGTGACAGACGGTCTGAAGAATTCAGTATATGATAAGTTTGACAGACTAGAAAAATATTTTACGGAGGATGCAGAAGTACACGTTACATTTAACGTAGAGAAAGATAGACAGAAGATAGAGGTTACTATTCCTATCAAAGGTCATATAATTAGAGCAGAGCAAGTAAGTGATGATATGTATGTTTCTATTGATCTAGTTATTGAGATTTTAGAGAGACAGATATCTAAATATAAGAAAAAACTTATTGATCAAGAACAAAGTGCAAAATACTTTACACCAGAATTTTTGGATGATGAAGATGTAGATGAAGAAGAGATTAATATAATTAGAAGTAAGAGTTTTGCAGTTAAACCAATGTTTCCAGAAGATGCTTGTGTACAGATGGAGTTGTTAGGACATAATTTCTATGTATTTAGAAATGCAACAACAGATGAAGTTAATGTAGTATACAAACGTAAGGGTAATACATTTGGATTAATTGAACCAGAATTTTAGTGATTAGAGGAGTGGATAGCCACTCCTCTTTTTTGCGGAAAAATAAGGGGAGTTACACCTTTTACAAAAGATAAGTTTATGTTAGAATATATTTTATTGAAGATAAGGAGTGTGCTATGACTAGAGAACAATTTAGAAAACTAATTAATGATAAAATATTATTACTAGATGGTGCGACAGGTACTAATCTTATTAAAGCGGGCATGCCTATAGGTGTGTGTCCTGAAAAATGGATATTAGATAATCCAGATAAAATGGTAGAACTGCAAAAAAGCTATATTGAAGCTGGGAGTAATATTATATATACACCTACCTTTTCAGGAAATAGGATAAAATTAGCTGAATATGGTTTAGAAAATGACATTGAGCATATGAACAAAGAGCTAGTAGGTATATCTAAGAAAGCTATAGCAGCTGCAGGGTATAGAGGATATGCAGCGGGAAATATTACAATGACTGGCAAGCAATTATACCCTATTGGAGACTTGCAGTTTGAGGAATTAGTAGGGATATATAAAGAGCAAGTGAAATATATGGTTGAGGCAGAAGTGGACTTATTTGTTGTTGAGACAATAATGAGCCTAGCAGAAGCAAGGGCTGCGGTTATTGCGATAAAGGAAATGTGTGATTTACCTATTATAGTGTCTATGACCTATAATGAGGATGGTAGAACTTTATATGGAACAGATCCTAAAACAGCAATGGTTGTATTGCAAAGTTTAGGTGTAGATGCAGTAGGTCTTAATTGTTCGACAGGGCCTGAACAAATGATACCATTAATAGAAGAGATGAAGACATATGCTAATATACCTATTGTTGCTAAACCTAATGCAGGATTACCTGAGTTAGTAGATGGAGAAACTATATATCCAATGACGCCTAGGGAATTTGCTGATTATGGAAGAAAATTAGTAGATGCAGGAGCGAATATAATAGGGGGTTGTTGCGGAACAACACCTAAGCACATTGAAGCATTAGCTCAAAGTGTTAAATTGTTAGATTCTCCTGAAATAAGTTCAAAATATAAGAGAGTAGTATCATCAGAGAGAAAAACTGTTGATATAGATATAAATGGTTCTTTTATGGTAGTAGGAGAGAGAATTAATCCTACAGGAAAGAAGAAATTGCAAGAAGAATTAAGAGCAGGAAAGCTTGATTTAGTAGTCTCTATGGCGGAAGAACAAGAAAAAAGTGGAGCGGCAATCTTAGATATTAATATGGGTACCAACGGTATTGATGAAAAAGATATGATGATTAAATCTATATATGAGGTTTCAAATGCGGTTAATCTGCCACTATGCATTGATTCAAGTTATGTAGATGTTATAGAAGCAGCACTAAGAATATATCCAGGAAGAGCATTAATTAATTCTATTTCCTTAGAAGAAGATAAGATTGAGAAATTGCTTCCTATCGCCAAGAAATATGGTGCTATGTTTATATTATTACCATTATCTGCTGAAGGATTGCCAAAGAACAAAGAAGAGAAGATTAACATTATAAATACTATACTAGATAAAGCTATTGAATGTGGCTTTAGAAAAGAAGATATAATAGTTGATGGACTTGTGGCTACGGTTGGTGCTAATAAAAATGCAGCAATTGAAGCTTTAGAAACTATAGAATACTGTAAGAATGAATTAGAATTAGCTACAATTTGCGGGTTATCTAATATATCATTTGGATTACCAGAGAGAATTTTTGTGAACACAGCATTCTTAACTTTAGCAATATCAAAGGGACTTACAATGGCTATAGCTAACCCTTCACAAAGTCTTTTGATGAATGGCGCATACGCTGCAGACTTATTATTAAACAAAGAAAATGCAGATATAACTTATATTGAAAATGTATCGGCTATAGATACTTCTAATAGTAATACTGTTCAAAATAGAAATAGTGATGTAGATATTATAAGTAAAGTATATGGAGATGTACTAAAAGGAAATAAAAGAACAGTTATTGAAGATGTTATAGCTAGATTGGAAGAGGGAATATTACCAGATATTATTATAGAAGAAGAACTGATACCAGCAATTAATAAAGTTGGTGTGTTGTTTGATGAGAAAAAATATTTCTTGCCACAATTAATAGCAAGTGCAGAAACTATGGAAATGGCAATATCACATTTAGAACCATTGTTAAAGAAGAAGGGTAGTGATAAAAAACTTCCGACTATAGTAATTGCAACAGTGGAAGGTGATATACATGATATTGGTAAGAATTTAGTAGTGCTTATGTTGAAAAATTATGGTTATAATGTAATTGATATGGGTAAAGATATACCAGCTGAGGAGATTGTAGACAAAGCTATAGAAGAAAAAGCGGCTATAATTGGATTGTCAGCACTAATGACTACTACTATGATGAGAATGGAAGAGGTAGTGAAAATAGCAAAGAATAAAAAGTGTAAAGCGAAGGTAATAATAGGTGGCGCAGTTATTACGGAAAGTTTTGCTAAGGAAATTGGCGCTGATGGTTATTCAAAGGATGCAGCAGAAGCTGTTCAATTAGTTAAGGAATTGCTAGGAAAATAGAGAGTAAGAGGCTTAATAAATAATTGACAAGCCTAATAATAGTTGTTACAATGACAGTTAGGCTGAAAAGATGCATGAATTAAGAGAAGAAAGGTGGATGTTGGTATGAAACAAATGGTATTATCACTTTTGGTAGATAACACATCAGGAGTTTTAAGTCGTGTTTCAGGAATGTTTAGTCGCAGAGGCTATAATATTGATTCATTAACAGTTGGAGTAACAGAGAATCCTAAGTATTCTAGAATGACAGTAGCCGTTAGCGGAGACGATAGAATATTAGATCAGATTGAGAAACAACTTAATAAACTAGAAGATGTAGTTGAGATAGAAGAACTTAAAGATGGTACTTCAGTATGTAGAGAACTTGTACTAATTAAAGTTAAGGCAACTAGAGAAGAGAAACAACAAATAATTGCAGTTGCAGATGTATTTAGAGCAAAGATTGTAGATGTTTCTAAGGGTTCAATAATGATTGAATTAACAGGTAATGTTAGTAAGGTAGAAGCATTCTTAGATTTATTAGAAGGATTTGAACTTCAGAGTTTAGTAAGAACAGGTCTTACTGGTTTAACAAGAGGAAGCAGTAACTAAAAAGTAATTACTTAATATAAAGTAATACCAATATATTTACATATTTATAGGAGGAAGTTAGAAATGGCAAATATTTATTATCAAGAAGATTGTAATTTATCAGTATTAGAGGGCAAGACTATAGCAGTTATCGGTTACGGTAGCCAAGGTCATGCTCATGCACTTAACGCAAAGGAATCAGGTGCAAACGTTATTATCGGTTTATACGAGGGAAGTAAATCATGGGCAAAGGCTGTTGCTCAAGGATTTGAAGTATATACTGCAGCAGAGGCAGCAAAGAAAGCTGATATCATAATGATTCTTATCAACGATGAGAAACAAGCACAGATGTACAAAGAAGATATCGCTCCTAACCTAGAAGCAGGAAACATGTTAATGTTTGCTCATGGTTTTGCAATCCATTTTGGACAAATCGTACCACCAGCAAATGTTGATGTTACAATGATAGCTCCAAAGGGACCTGGACATACAGTAAGAAGTGAGTACCAAGCAGGTAAGGGTGTTCCTTGTTTAGTAGCTGTACACCAAGATGGTTCAGGACAAGCATTAGACAAAGCTTTAGCTTATGCAGCAGCAATTGGTGGAGCAAGAGCTGGTGTTCTTGAGACTACATTTAGAACAGAGACTGAGACTGACTTATTTGGTGAGCAAGCAGTTCTTTGTGGTGGTGTATGTGCACTTATGCAAGCAGGTTATGAGACATTAGTAGAAGCTGGATATGATTCAAGAAATGCTTACTTCGAGTGTATTCATGAGATGAAATTAATTGTTGACTTAATATATCAATCAGGTTTTGCAGGAATGAGATATTCAATCTCTAACACAGCAGAATATGGTGATTATATAACTGGATCTAAGATTATTACTGAAGATACTAAGAAAGCAATGAAGAAAGTATTAACAGATATCCAAGATGGAACATTTGCTAAAGATTTCTTATTAGATATGTCAGAAGCTGGTGGACAAGCTCACTTTAGAGCAATGAGAAAATTATCAGCTGAGCATCCAGCAGAAGTAGTTGGAGAAGAGATTCGTCAATTATATAGCTGGAATAATGAAGAAGATAAATTTATCAATAACTAATTATATATGTTATTATGGGCGACGCAAACGTCGCCCATTTTTTTAAAGGGTGAAAAGATGAAGGATATAAATGAAATAGGACTAATTAGAAAAATCAGAAGATGTAATAAAAAAACTATAAGTATATTAATATTAACAGTGATACTTGTATTTGTTGGAATATTTATAGTAGGAATATTAATTAGTAATAACAATAGGAAAGTATATGAGATTGGTAAAGAAACGATAAAAGAAAATGAAATTTCGTTTTATTGCCTTAAATATATAAAGAAATATTCGTTGTATGATAAACAAGAGTTGGATAAAGAATATGCAAAAAACGTCACTTATGACGATTATTATAAAAATCAGATGTTGGACGAAATAGTAAATATAAAAATGTTATATTTATGTGCAATTGATGAAGGGATTAAACTTAACAAAGAAGATAAGAAAGAAATTCAAAATAATATAGAAGACATAACAGTAATTATAGGGCAAGACACTTTAGATAAATATGGGGTTAAGAAGAAGACTATAGAAAAGGCTGTAACCGAAGAGTACTATGCTTATAAATTAAAAGAAGAGCTTACGAAGGATATTGAAGTAGTTGAGCAAGAATCATATATACATTACTATAATATATTGTTTAGTACGGTAGAAATCGATGAAAGTGGATATATAATAACGGATGAACAAGGAAATGTGAAATATTTAGATTCTGTTAGAAAGAGTAGTCAGAAAGAACTTGCAAATCAGGTTTATGATAGATTGACTATGGGGGAATCGCTTCAAAATATTATCGAAGAATATAATATTGAAAGAAATTGCAAAGATCAATATAACACAGAATCGGGGCTAACACAGGCATGTAAAAAGGCATTGGATAGTGTAAGTATAGGGCAATATACGAGTGTTTATGAGGATGAATATGGATATAATATAAATCTATTAATATCATTAAATGATGAGGAATATGCGTCTTTAATAAATGAATTCGATAGTCAATTATCTAGGGAAAGTGTTTGGGAAGAAAGAAAAACAGAGTTGATTGCTAAATTAAATGTTAGTTCAGACAAAATGTATGACAAGAATTGGAATAGAATATCTTTGAAAAATTACATTATAAAAGAATAATATAAAACGAAGCAGACGATTAAACGTCTGCTTCATTTGTTTCTTCGACAACTTGCTCTGGCACAATTGTCATAATAACGGTTTCTATACGGTTCTTATCTATTGATAGAACCTTATAAGTAATATTTTCTTCGGTAGCAATTTCACCTTCGCTTGGAAGATGATCTAGCAATTCAATAATGTGTCCACCGAGTGAATCGTAATCTTCGGAAGATATAGAAGTTCCTATAACGTCATTTAAATCATCCAAATTTATGGAAGCGTCTACTTGGTATTCATTATCGCTTATACAAACAATGGTATCACTTTCTACATCGTATTCGTCACGAATATCACCAACGATTTCCTCTAATAGATCTTCGAGCGTTACAATGCCAGCAGCAGTTCCGTATTCATCAAGAACAATTGCCATAGGAATTGAATGAGATTTCATATTGTCTAATAAGACACTGGTTTTTTGATATTCATAAGTAAAGAAAGGTTCTCTAAGTATATCTGTTATATTAAACTCACCATCCTTGTGAGTGGTTATATAATAAAATAAATCTTTTATGTTAAGAATGCCTATAATATTGTCTTTTGAATCCTCATAAATAGGGATTCTGGAATATTGTTCTTCTTTATATAGATTAACTATATCATCAAGGGTTGTATCTATAGGTAAAAGACAAACATCAACTCTTGGAATCATAATGTCCTTTGCATGGGAATCGCCAAAATCAACAACATTAGTAATCATTTTCTTTTCTTCTATTTCAATTACACCATCTTCGTGACTTGCATCAACAATTGTTCTAAGTTCACTTTCGGTTAAACTGTTATTAGCAGTTGGATCAATTCTTAGTATGAAGAAAACAATACCTGTTAACTTATCTAATAACCAAATCACAGGTGTTAATATAAATGTTAACGCTGATATAATGTGTGAATATAGAAGGGCTAATTTAACATTATGAGCAGCTGCCAATGATTTGGGAGTTATTTCTCCAAAAACTAAAATTAAAAGTGTCAAAATACCGGTTGCTAATCCTACATATTTATTTCCTAATGTATTAGTAACAAGTGTAGTAGCCAAAGCTGAGGCTGAAATGTTTACAATATTATTACCGACTAATACAGCGCTTAACATCTTTGAAGGATGTTCAACTAACTTAAGAGCTTTGCCAGCAGCTTTATTGCCTTCAGAATATAAAGATTTAAGCTTGTGAACACTCACAGTAGTAAGTGATGTCTCTGCAGATGAAAAGAAAGCAGATAACAATAGTAACAAAAGTATAATGCATAATTGTGTAATGGAACTCGGGTCCAAAAAAATCATCTCCTATTTTAAAATATTTTAAGTAAAATTCTAATGTAATATAGTGGTTATGTCAAGTAAACAATGTATTAAATAAGATTTATAATATATTATATTTTTTTGGTAATAATATAATTGAATATCATATTTTGAAAGGAGATTTATTATGCGTTCAAATAACGAAACTTATCAAGAGGTAGCAAAGCAATGCAGTTCATACGAAAAACATGAGAGACCAGATGCATTTTCTAATAGAGATGACAATTCGTCTAGTTGTCTAAATTGCAAGCATTTCAGCAAAAATGAATATTGCGTTTTAGATTTATATGATCCTATAGTTGAGAAAATGAAATAGCAATAGAATAAACACGTTGAATTTGACCTTCCAAAGACTAGATGTAACATCTGATTTTTGGGAGGTTTTTAATAGATTATAATAGGAAATTGAAGTAGAGAATGTTGGTGCAAGAAGGTTGACATGTGATAAATGGATTGGTATACTCAATATTGGTGCGATTTGTCAGCATACATATATATTTAGGAAGGTGTTATTAAAATGATAAGTGCAAATAACATAACATTAAGATTAGGAAAGAGAGCTTTATTTGAAGAAGTTAATATAAAGTTTACAGAAGGAAATTGCTATGGACTTATTGGCGCAAATGGTGCTGGTAAATCTACATTTTTAAAGATATTATCAGGAGATCTTGAGTCGACTAATGGCGATGTTGTTATGAATGCAGGAGAACGCCTTTCAGTATTACAACAAGATCATTACAAATATGATGAATTTGCGGTTCTTGATACAGTAATGATGGGTAACAAGAGATTATATGAAGTAATGAAAGAAAAAGAAGAAATATATGCAAAAGAAGACTTTACAGATGAAGATGGAATAAGAGCATCTGATTTAGAAGGTGAATTTGCAGATATGAACGGCTGGGAAGCTGAATCGGATGCTGCAACATTGTTAAATGGATTAGGTATAGATTCGGACATACATTATAAAATGATGAGTGAGTTAGATGGTTCTAATAAGGTTAAGGTATTACTTGCCCAAGCTTTATTTGGTAATCCAGATGTATTATTACTAGATGAGCCTACTAACCATTTAGATTTAGATGCAATTGCATGGTTAGAAGAATTCTTAATTAATTTTGAAAATACAGTAATTGTTGTATCTCATGATAGATACTTCCTTAATAAAGTATGTACACATACAGCAGATATAGATTATGCTAAGATTCAATTATATGCTGGTAACTACGATTTCTGGTATGAATCAAGTCAGCTTATGGTAAAACAAATGAAGGAAGCTAATAAGAAGAAAGAAGAGAAGATAAAGGAATTACAAGAATTTATTCAAAGATTCTCTGCAAACGCTTCAAAATCTAAGCAAGCTACTTCAAGAAAGAAAGCATTAGAGAAGATCGAACTTGATGATATAAGACCTTCAAGTAGAAAATATCCTTATATAGATTTTAGACCAAGTCGTGAGATTGGTAATGAAGTATTAACTGTGGAAGGCATTTCTAAGACAGTTGAAGGGGTTAAAATACTTGATAATATATCATTTACAATAAATAGAGAAGATAAGGTAGCGTTTGTTGGACCTAATACTATAGCAACAACTATGTTATTTAAGATTCTAGCTGGAGAAGAAGAACCAGATGAAGGAACTTATAAATGGGGAATTACAACTTCACAAGGTTATTTTCCTAAAGATAATACAAAAGACTTTGATAACAATTTAACAATTGTTGATTGGTTAACTCAATTTTCAGAAGAAAAAGACCCTACATATGTAAGGGGCTTCCTAGGAAGAATGTTATTTGCAGGTGAAGATGGAGTTAAGAAGGTTAATATATTATCAGGTGGAGAGAAAGTTAGATGTATGTTATCTAAACTTATGATAATGGGTTCTAATGTACTTATATTAGATGAACCAACTAACCATTTGGATATGGAATCTATTACAGCACTTAATAATGGAGTAATCAAATTCCAGGGTGCATTATTGTTTGCATCTCAAGATCATCAATTTATAGAGACAACGGCTAATAGAATTATGGAACTTACTAATTCAGGTTTGATAGATAAACAAACTACTTATGATGAGTATTTAGAAAATGATGAATTGGCGCGTAAGAGACAGGTTATGAATATGTCAAGTGATGATGAGGATTAATATTTAAGGAGAAGCAAAGATGTTAGATGGAAAAAAGACTTTATTTAGTGGAATGCAATCTACAGGAACAATAACATTAGGTAATTATTTAGGAGCTCTTAAAAATTGGGTAAATATGGACCCTGACGAATATAAATGTTTTTATGGTATAATGGATTTACATTCAATAACTGTAAGACAAGATCCTGCTAATTTGAGGAAAAGTGCAAGAAATTTATTAATGTTATATATTGCAGCTGGGTTAGATCCAGAGAAGAATTGTATATTTTATCAATCCCATGTATCAGCACATCCAGAATTAGCGTGGATACTTAATTGTTATACATATATGGGTGAGATGAACAGAATGACACAATTTAAAGATAAGTCGGCAAAACATGCAGATAATATTAATACAGGTTTATTCACATATCCAGTATTGATGGCGGCAGATATACTACTTTATCAAGCTGATTATGTGCCAGTAGGAAAAGATCAGATGCAACATTTAGAGATAACAAGAGATATTGCAAATAGATTTAATGGAATATATGGAGATGTATTCACTGTACCAGAGGCGTACATTGGTAAACAAGGTGCAAAGGTAATGAGTCTTCAAGAACCAAATAAGAAAATGTCTAAGTCAGATGAAAATCCGAATGCAAGTATATATTTATTGGACGATGCAGATACTATAATGCGTAAGTTTAAGAAAGCGGTAACTGATTCAGATGCAACAATAGCATATAGTGATGAAAAACCAGGAATAAGAAATCTAATTGATATATATTGTGGTGTTACAAGTTCTTCTATAGAAGAGGCGTTGGCAGAATTTGATGGTTTGGGGTATGGCGTATTAAAAGAGAGAGTTGGTGAAGCTGTCGTTGAAGAGCTAAGACCAATACAAGAAAAGTTTGCAGAGTTATCGAAAGATAAAGGTTATATAGATGGTATAATCAAGAACAATGCAGAGCAAGCTAGTTACTATGCTATGAAGACTTTGAGGAAAGTAAAGAAGAAAGTAGGTTTCCCAGAGACTATAAGATAAAAGCGTATAACTAAATACGACAAGTTGTACAAATTACATAATTGTTACAGTTGTGTTAAATGTACAAAAAAGATAAAGAAAATCAAAAAAACACTTGCCAAGTTGTCTAATATGTCCTATAATTAGTCATGTGGTAGAGACAGTTGGCGCATTTTTCAACTAGATGTATACACATTATACAATAGGAACCAACAGTTATTTATAACTGTTTAATCTGAACAATGTTCAGATATAGAGTATAGGTTCAAGGCTGATAGATTCTTTTCTTGAAAATGATTAATGAATGAGATTTACTTGTAAATTTAATTTTGAAATTGTGGAAGAGATGAGATGATGTTGGTTAACACACACATTTTAAAGGAGGGTTTTTTCGTGAAAAAATTCAAAAAAGTTTTAGCGTTATCACTAGCGCTAGCAATGGGACTTTCATTAGTAGCTTGTGAGAAAGAAGCTGATCCAACAGAGGCTCCAAAGGATAATACAGGAGCAGACGTAACTGATCCAGCTGATGAGACTCCAGCTGATGAGACTGCAACATTAGAGATGCCAGATGCAGACGGAGACGTAATCTATGTTTACTCTTGGAACACAGAGTTAGGTGATAGATTACAATACTTCAAAGATGCATATCCAGAGTATGCTGATAGAGTAGAGTACATCAACCTTGGTGTTTCTGGTACTTCAGTAGAGTACAAGACTTCTCTTGAGACTTTAGTAACTTCTGCAGATGCAGCTCAAGTTCCATCAATCATCGCTATGGATAATGACGTAGCATTAGGATTCTTAGAGTCAGATTACACTGTATCAATGTCAAGCATTGGTATCACAGATGATATGTATGCAAACGCTTTTGCTTACACTAAAGATTATGCAACTATCAATGGCGAGTTAAAAGGTTTAACTTGGCAAGCAACTCCAGGATGTTTCGTTTATAGAACAGACATCGCTGAAGAAGTTTTAGGAGCATCTGATCCTGAGACAGTTCAAGCATCTGTTAAAGATTGGGATACTTTCTTAGAGACAGCAGCAACAATGAAAGAAGCTGGATACGCTATGGTTTCTGGTGCTGATGATCTTAAATATGCTATGATCGATCAAAAGACTAGCCCATGGGTATCTGATGATAAGTTAAACATCGATCCTATCATTACTGAGTACTTAGAGATTTCTAAGACTTTATATGATGAGGGATATACTCAAAAGACTGCAATGTGGTCTGATGCATGGTCAGCAAACTTCTCTGGTAAAGTATTTGGTTACTTCGGATGTACTTGGTTTGTATACTGGTGTATAGCTGTTGAAGAAGGCGATGATTTATATGGTCAATTCAACATGTGTGCTGGTCCAGTTGGTTACCACTGGGGTGGTACTTACGTAGCAGTAACAAACGCTTGTCCTGATACTAAATTAGCTGCATTAGTAGTTTACACTTTATGTTGTGATACTGAAGTAATGGCTAAGTTATCAGAAGAGACTTTCGATTTCGTTAACAACAAAGCTGCAGTTCAATCATTAATCGATGCAGGTAAGGGTGCTTCACCAGTTATCGGTGGACAAAATCCATTATCAGTTTGGTTAGCAGCTGCTGACAATATTGATTTAAGCAATTCAACTGCTCTTGATTCAACTTTCAATGGTTATTTAGATAACGCTGCTGCTTCTTACTGGTCAGGCGATCTTAAGACTACTGATGATGTAATCCAGAACATTAAAGATCAAGTATCTGACGGTTATTCTTACATCACTGTAGAGTAATTTAAGAAAACACATTTTAAATGTAAATTATGTTATGCACCGGCCATAGGTCGGTGCATAATTAAAAAAAAGCACTATCGAACCACAATTGGACATTTTGCAAATCCTATTTTAATAATCAATAGTATTTGTAAAATGTCTAATATGGGGATCGTGTATGATTGTGTTTTATTACTTTTTTAGATTACACTATAATATTACGGGGAAGTGAGAATATGAAAAATAAGACAGTTGAATACGGTAAGTATGGTTATTTATTTATAGCTCCATTCTTTATCGTTTATGCAGTTTTTCAATTATACCCATTGTTATACACTGTATGGCTAAGTTTAGTTGAGAACTATTTCAAAGGATTAACACAAGTAGGTCCTAATTTCGTAGGTCTTAAGAACTATTTAGCAGTATTAGTTAATACAGATGCTAACTACAAGGTTGTTGAAGGCGCAAAATTTTTAGATACAATGACAGTAATGTCAATTAAGAATACAATGATTATGTGGTTACTTAACTTTTTCCCACAAATTTTACTATCACTTTTACTAGCATCATGGTTTACAGATACTACAGTAAAAGTAAAAGGTCAAGGTATATTTAAAGTTATTATGTTCATGCCTAATATCATTACTGCATCAACTATAGCAGTATTGTTCTATACATTATTTGCAAGATCAGGTCCTATAGCAACATCATTAAGAGATATCGGTATTATTTCAGCAGAATATGATTTCATGGAGAGTAAGTCTGGTACAATAGGTCTTATAGCATTTATGCAATTCTGGATGTGGTATGGTAATACAATGATTATCTTAATTGCAGGTGTATTAGGAATCAATCCTTCATTATATGAAGCAGCAATGGTTGATGGTGCAAGTGGAACTCAAACATTCTTTAGCATTACATTACCATTATTAAAACCAATACTTCAATTCACATTAGTAACATCAGCTATTGGTGGTTTACAAATGTATGATATCCCATCATTGTTTAATGTTAGTGGAACCGGTGAGGCAATGCCAAACTATGCATCACAAACAATTACAATGTATATTCGTAAGTTAGGATTTGTAACTAAGGATATGGGTAAATCAGCAGCGGCATCTATGGTATTATTTGCAGTTACTTTGTTGATAAGTACGTTATTCTTTACGTTGACAAAGGATAAAGAAGCAAAGGCAAAACATGCTGTAATTAATGTAAAAGGAGGGGCATAATAATGGCAAAGCAAACAGAAAGAAGTTACTCAAGCTGGATTACCTCTCAAAAGATTATAAGAACAATAGTATGTGTATTACTTTGTATAGTGAGTGTGTTCCCATTTTACATAATGATAATTAACTCTACAAGAACATCTGTATCTATTCAAACAGGTATTTCGATTTTACCAAGTACACATTTCTTTGAAAATATGGCTAACCTTAATAATAAAAGTGCAGGTCTTGGAGTTTCAGTTTGGAGTTCTATGTTAAACAGTTTACTAATAGCAGTTCCAACAACTATTCTTCAAGTGTATTTTGCAACAATAACAGCTTATGGTTTTACTACATATAATTTCAAAGCAAGAAATGCAGCATGGGGATTTATTATGGCAATCATGATGATTCCAGCACAAGTTTCTATTATTGGTTTTATGAAATTCATGATGAATATTCATTTATATGATACATATTGGCCATTAATTATACCAGCGATGGCAGCTCCATCAACAGTATATTTTATGAAACAATACATGTCTTCTGCATTATCACTTGAAATTGTTGAAGCAGCAAGAATAGATGGTTCTAATGAGTTCGCTACATTTAACCGTATAGTGTTACCACTTATGAAACCAGCTATGGCTACACAAGCAATATTTGCTTTTATTGCATCTTGGAATAACTTATTTAATCCACAGATGTTAATTACAACAACTAAGAAGAAAACATTACCTATGTTTATATCTTCTTTAAGATCTGAGCAATTCCGTTCAGATTATGGTATGATTTACTTAGGACTTTTCCTAACAGTATTACCAATCTTTGTAGTATATTTTTCATTATCGAAATATATCATTGCCGGTGTTGCACTTGGTGGTGTAAAGGAGTAATACGTATACATACTGTATATAAAATATTTAAGGGAGTGCCAAGGCACTCCCTTTTATGTACGTATATATTTGTATGCTATACTAATTATCAGTAGTTTTTGCTTTGTCTACGGCATTTTTAATTGCTTGATTAAGAATAATGTATGTATACTGGTTCTCGGCAGAATAATTAATATCATCAATGCTATTTACAGTCGCAATTTGAGTGTTAATTTCGTCCAAGGCTGGTTCTAATAGAGGATACATAGTAGTTATTGTTTCGTCAATATTGAAAACAGAAACATTTGAAATGGTATCCTTGTCTACGGTTACTTGAACATTTAGAGTAGATTCACCTAGATTTACGGTGGATGAATATACACCAGGAATGTATTTGTCAGTTGTATTATTAGTAATATCTTTGTCCTTAGAAGAAAACATATAGAGTAGTAGAACGATTAAAATAATTCCCAAGGCAATAAATATGAGAGTATATATCAATTCCTTAGCTTTCAAAATTATAATTTTTGTAGTTGATCCCATAAAAATACCCCCAATTTAAAATGTTTAATATATCCTATTCGGTATAATTAAAATTATGCCTATTTTTAATGAAATAGACTAAGAAACAATAATGTAAAGAAATATAGTATACTTCTTACTTAATGATCGACGTAGGGCTTGTTGAGGTATTGTCGGGGCTAATAGTAGTCGTATCTTATAATTGACTGAAGTACAGTCAAGGTTGATGAAAAGATAGTATTGTCAATATAAGCATATATAGTGTATAGTTAAATTTAGAGGTGAATTAGATGTCAATAAAGATGTATTTGGGTTCCAGTGGTTCTGGCAAATCATATAGTATGTATAATGAAGTAATAGAAGAGTCTATCAATAGTAATGATAGCTTTATTATTGTTGTGCCTGAACAATTTACTATGGAGACACAAAGAGATATTGTAAATATGCATCCTAATAGAGGAACTATGAACATTGATATTGTAAGTTTTAATAGATTAGCCTTTAGAATATTTGAAGAGTTAAATATAGTTAATAATAAGTTGCTAGATGATTTAGGAAAAACTATGATAGTACGTAAGCTTATAGAAGATAGTAAGAATAAGCTTAAAATCTTTGGTGGTTGTGTAGATAAGATTGGATTTATAGATGAAGTAAAATCTATAATATCAGAGTTGTATCAATATGATATTGATGTAGAAAATATTGAAAATTTAGTAAAAGATATTGGGGAAGACGAATTGTTATCTTGGAAACTTCAAGATATATATATATTGTACAGTAATTTTAAGGAATATATAGCTAATGAATATATAGTTTCGGAAGAAGTTATGGATATATTGGGGGATGTTGCGCCGACATCTAACATATTAAGGGATAGTATTATATGTTTTGATGGATTTACAGGATTTACGCCAATACAATATAAATTAATTGAGAGATTGGGGAAGATTGCTAAGGAACTGCGTTTTACAATAACTATTTCTGAAAATCATTATAAAAAAGGTAAATTATTGCCGCATGATTTATTTTATTTGAGCACTGATACTATAGATAACATTAATGAAATTGGAAAACGTAGCAATATAGAAATATCTATGCCTGTTATATGTGATAATAAGGAGATTGGAAGATTTCCTATAGGAGAAGAATTGTCTCATTTAGAGAGAAATATTTTTAGATATCCTTATGATAAGTATGAAAAGGAAGTAGAAAACATTAATGTTAAGGTTAGTAGGGATGTGCGTCAAGAAACCTACTATGTGGCAAGGAATATAAAGAATATGGTTATGAATGAAGGGTATTCGTATAATGATATTGCAGTAGTTTCGGGTAATTTAGAGGATATAGAACATATATATAATGAAATATTCCCTAAATTTAATATTCCTTACTTTATAGATACAAATATTAGTATTAATAATAATCCAGCAATAGAAGCGATTAAGGCTTTATTTAGAATAAGTATTGATGATTTCTCTTATGAGAGCGTTTTTAGATACTTAAAAACAGGAATTTCTAATATAGATGATAATGATATTGAGATTATGGAAAATTATGTGCTTAAATATGGAGTACGTGGAATAAATATGTATAACAAGGAATGGCGAGATAAGGATATTGATAACATAAAAAATGTATTTTTAGATGAAGTAAAACTATTAGTTAATCAAGATATTAAAAAAATAACTGTTTTAGAATATTCCAAGCTTTTATTTGACTTTATAATCAGTATAGATATTTATAATAAGTTAGAAAATGAGGCTATTGAGTTAGAAAAATGTGATAAAATAAATGAAAGTAAGATATACAAACAAGTATATGATAAGATTATAGATGTTCTAGATAAAATAGTTGAAATACTAGGAGATACTATAGTTAGTGATGAAGAATATTTGCAACTTATAGAAGAAGGATTAGATTCAATAGATTTAGGAATAATTCCACCGAGTACAGATAGGGTAATTATTGGCGATATAGAGAGAACAAGGCTTAATCATATAAAGGTATTATTTTTTGTACAAGTAAATGATGGAATAATTCCTAAAAAAGGTAGTGATACAGGCGTATTTAATGATTCGGACAAGGAAGCATTAGAAGGATGCGGGTTAAAATTAGCGCCTACAAATAGACAAAACTCATTTACGGAGCAGTTTTATCTATATCTAAACTTAACTAAGGCAGAAGAAAGAATATATATATCCTATGCAGAGGTAGATGCTTCAGGAACTTCGCTTAAGCCATCCTATATAATAAATAGAATTAGTAATATGTTTCCACAATTGGTTATTGATGATAGACTGGAATTGAGTAAAGAGGAAGTTAATTCTATAGCTGAAGGAAATATACTGATATTAGAGGGTATTAATAATCAAAAGGTAGATAATCTTAGAGATGTATATGAAGCAAGTATTAACAGTGAAAATACAGTAGGAATAGATGCAATATTAGAGGGTGTTAATTATACGTATAGGACAAAGGGCTTATCAATTAATGTTGCCAAGCAATTGTATGGAGAGAATGTTCAAGGATCTATATCTAAGATAGAGAGCTATGCGAATTGTCCTTATTCATTTTATCTTAGATATGGTTTGGAATTAAAAGAAAGAGAAATATATCAAATAAATAATTCTAATATAGGAATTGTATTACATGGAGCTATGGAAAGAATGTTTAGCTATGTTAATGACAATGGAGATATTAGTTGGAAAGAACTATCTGATGAGCAAAGAGATAGTTTGGCAGATAGATTTCTAGATGAAGCTATTGCAGATGAAGAAAGTAATGTGTTTGAAGATACAACTAGAAATAAATATTTGGTTAGAAAAATGAGGGGGATATCTAGAAGAAGTATTAAAACATTACAAAAGCAAATTAATTCTGGAAGTATGCAACCTATGTACTTTGAGAAAAAGTTTGATGGGCATTTAGGAAATAATAATGCAAATATTAAATTGGATAATGATAGCATATTGCAAATTAATGGTGTTATTGATAGGGTGGATATTTGTGAGAAAGATGATAAGGTATATGTAAGTATTGTGGATTATAAATCTAGCAAAAAGGATTTTGATGTTAATGATTTTTATAATGGTCTACAGTTGCAGCTTCCTATATATATGAAAATTGTATTGGAATTAGTAAAAGAACAATATCCAAATAAAGAAATAATTCCAACAGGAATGTTCTATTATGGAATGAGCAATAACATTGTGGATGCAGATGACAGGGAAAGTGCTGAGGCAAAAATTGAGAAAAATCTAAAACTTAAAGGGTTAGTTAATGAAGATTCATATGTTATTGATATATTCGATTCTACGAAAACTACAGTGTTACCGCTATCTGTTGATAAGGAAAATGTGATTAAAAAGACGGATTTTATGATTTCAAGTGAACAATTTTTGAAATTAGGAAAATACGCAGATAAGAAGTTGAAAGAATATGGTAATAGCATAACAGAAGGAAATGTTGATATATCTCCTGTATATAATAATGGATATACACCATGTAAATACTGCCCATATAATTCTATGTGTAGATTTGATTGTAATAATATAAGCAACTATAGGTATATAGAAAAAGAAAATAGTGAGCAAATATGGAGTGAGATTGATAAGGAGTAATTTATGAAGTGGACAGATGCTCAACAGAAAATAATTAATTCAAGAGGTTCAAATTTATTAGTAGCTGCCGCCGCAGGTTCAGGTAAGACAGCTGTACTTGTTGAGCGAATAATTAGAATGATAATGGATGAGAGCAACCCTGTTGATGTAGATAGATTACTTGTAGTTACATTTACGAATGCTGCGGCATCACAGATGCGAGAGAAGATTAGCAAGGCATTGGAGGAGAAGCTAGAGGTTCAACCAGAAAATGAACACTTAATAAAACAGATTTCTTTGCTAAATAGGGCTAATATAATGACTATAGATAGCTTTTGCCTTAAGGTAGTTAAGGAGAATTTTAATATTATTGGCATAGACCCTAATATAAGAATTGCTGATGGTGGAGAGATTGATTTATTAAAGGCTGATGTCATGGACAAACTGTTGGAAAAGAAATATGTAGAGGGTAGAGAAGAATTTATTAGATTTGTAGACGGTTTTTCGGGCGATAAATCAGATGAGAAGATAGAAGATATTATCGAGAATATATATAGGGTATCATCATCATATCCATACCCAGAACAATGGCTAAACAATGCGATAGAAGCAATTAATATAAATACTGAAGAAGAGTTGTGTGATATGCTTTGGTTTAAAAAACTATATGAATACATACAAAGAAATCTTGAAGATGTTATGTCAACTGTTAATTATTGCATGGAAATATGTGATAAACCTTTAGGGCCGCACATGTATAAAAAAACTGCTCTTGAAGATATGAAATTATTTCAAGATATGCAATCAGCAAAGACGTATTCTCAATTAGTGGATGCATTTAATATAAAATTTCCAAGATTAGCCCAATGTAGGGATGTGGATATTGATAAGGATTTAGTGAGTGAATTTAAAGATAATAGAGACAAGTATAAAAACACTTATAAGAATATAAATTATTTCAATAAGTCTATTGGGGAAGTTATTGAAGAATTTTCTGGTGTTAAAGAAAGTGTTGAAGAGATTATAGATTTAACACTTGAGTTTAGAAGTATGTTTGCTAAGGCAAAGATGGACAAAGGAATAATGGATTTTTCTGATGTTGAACATATGGCATTAAATATATTGTGTGATGGCTATAATGAGGAAAATAAAATAGTTCCATCAAAAACAGGAATAAAGTTAAGTGAAGATTTTGTAGAAATATTTATTGATGAATATCAAGATAGTAACTATCTTCAAGAGAATATATTATTAAGTGTTTCGAGAATTAATAGAGGAATCAATAATATGTTTATGGTTGGAGATGTGAAACAAAGTATATATAGGTTTAGAATGGCTAGACCTGATTTGTTTTTAGATAAATATAATTCATATGGTGATACTGGAGACTCTATAAAAATAGAACTTAAAAACAATTTTAGAAGTAGGGGGGTTGTGTTAGAAGCTATTAACTATATTTTTTATCAAATTATGGATGAAAGTATAGGAGGCATAGATTATAATGCAGAAATTGCTTTGGTACCAAGTAGAGAATTTGATGATACAGAAGAAAATATATCTACAGATACAGAATTAATGATTATTGATACAGATAGTGATAGTAAGTTAGATGATATAGAATTAGAAGCGAAATCTATTGCTATGAGAATACAGCAGTTAACAGGTAATATAGGTGATAGACCAACATTAGTATGGGATAGTGAACTAGATAAATACCGAAATGCAGAATACAGAGATATTGTTATCTTATTAAGAAGTCCTAAATCTATGTCTAATACATTTATAAAAGTGTTATCTGATGAGGGAATATTAGCTCATACATTTATAGATAGTGGGTATTTTGATACAGTTGAAGTAAATACGGTATTGTGCTTTTTGTCTATAGTAGATAATGCATATCTTGATATAGAATTAGCATCTGTATTAAGGTCATATATAGGAAAACTTTCAGAAGAAGAATTAGCTATTATTAAGATTAGACAGAAAAGATATAGAAAAGATAGAAGCCTATATAGAGCTGTCGTTGAGTATGCGGAAAATGGTGATAATCAGGCTGTTGTTGAAAAATTAAGGATAGTAATATCCTTATTAACAGACTTTAAGCACTATAGAAAACATATGTCTATTAATGATATGTTATGTAGGTTTTTTGAACGAACTGGATATTATGAATATGTTGGAATGATGCCTAGTGGAAAGAAACGACAATCTAATCTTATGCTACTACTTGAAAAGGCAAATTCTTATGAGCAAACAAGTTACAAGGGATTGTTTAATTTTCTAAGATATATAGATAAACTTAAAAAATATGATTTGGATTTTGGTGAAGTAAATGTAGTGGGTGAACAAGATAATATTGTTAGAATTATGAGTATGCATAAGAGCAAGGGACTAGAATTTCCTATTGTATTTGTAAGTGGTCTAGGAAAGCAGTTTAATAATTCAGAAACAAGGGAAAATATTATTATTCATTCAGATTATTTCCTAGCGCCAAAGTTAGTAAATGTTGATGAAATGAGAAAAAGTGATACATTTTTTAGAAAAGTGATTTCTCAAAGTATAAAGTTAGAGAACATAGCGGAAGCTTTAAGAATATTATATGTGGCTATGACTAGGGCAGAAGAGAAATTAATACTTACTGGTTGTGCTAAGAATGTGGTCTCATATATAAGATCATATATAGATGTTGAGAAAAATAATTTAGTGAGACTATCTTATAGTGATGTAATAAATAGCAAGGGTTATTTGGAGTGGATTATAAAGTCGCTAATAAGAAATAAAGATTTTAATGAATTTGCAAATTCTATTGAAGCAGTACCAGATAAAAAGGGAGACGGTGTAATAGATTGTGGATATGAACTTAATAATGAATTAAAGGCTAATGATACTAGTTTTTCTATAAGCTTATTTAATGGTGAAAGTTTAGAGGAGATTAATTTATATAATCAGGTAGAAGGAATAGAGTTAGCATCAGTTGTAGATGAACTGCTTAATGCTGAGTTGGATAATGAAGATTATCAAGCCCTATTAAATAAGATTAATTGGATATATCCTAATGAACAAGTAACAAGAGTAAAAGGAAAAGTGTCAGTTACAGAACTTAAAAAGATTAGTCAAGTAGTAGATGGTGATTACACAATGGATAACCTTACAGAGGAAAGAGAAATCAAGTATCCAAGATTTATTAAGGAACCAGAAATTGCACCAACAACTATTGGTACAGCAATACATAAGGTTATGGAATTAATTGAATTTCAAAGCATTGCTAATAAGGAACAAGTTGATGATGCTATTGACGGAATGTCTTCAAAGGGATATATTGACCAAGAGTTAGTAGAGAAGATATCTAGTGAAGCTATATGCAATATGATTAATAGTAATCTTGGTAAAAGAATGACAGAGGCAGAAAAGGTCGGTAAGTTATATAAAGAAAAACAATTTGTAGCAGGCTTACCTATGGAATATGTATATGGATTTGGGAAAAGCAGCGATACTGTTATAATACAAGGTATTGTTGATGCATATTTTATCGAGGATAATAAAATAATTATTGTTGATTATAAGAGTGACAAGGCATATGGTAAAAAAGGTAAGGAAGAATTAATAAAAAAGTATAGAAGTCAACTAGACTATTATGCTAAGATACTAGAGCAATTAACAGGATTAAAGGTTACAGAAAAATACATATATTCATTTATGTTAGAAGAAGCTATTCTAATATAAGTTATAAATAGGAGGAACTATATATGAGCGGAAGAAATTCAGAAGAACTACAGGGTGTATCTTTGTTAGGAAATCAAGGAACAAAGTACCCGATGGACTATGCTCCAGAAATATTAGAAAGTTTTATAAATAAGCACCCAGACAATGATTACTTTGTTAAATTTAATTGCCCGGAGTTTACAAGTCTTTGTCCTATGACTGGACAACCTGATTTTGCTACAATATATATATCTTATGTACCAGATGTAAAGATGGTGGAGAGTAAGTCCCTAAAGTTATATTTATTTAGTTTTAGAAATCATGGAGATTTTCATGAGGACTGTGTAAATATTATTATGAAAGATTTAATTAAATTGATGGACCCTAAATATATAGAAGTTTGGGGCAAATTTACTCCAAGAGGAGGATTATCAATTGATCCATATTGTAATTATGGAAAACAGGGAACTAAGTGGGAAGATGTAGCATTTAACAGAATGGCTAACCATGATATGTATCCTGAAAAAATTGATAATAGATAATTATTGTATAGAGGAAGCAATATGAATTATGAAGAAGTAGTTGAATATATATTATCTATACCTAAATTCGCTAAGAAAATTGGTACAGATAACTTGAAGATTTTATTAGATCATCTAGGAAATCCTCATTTAAAGATTAAATGTATTCATGTAGCAGGAACTAATGGCAAAGGTTCAACATCTATGTTTATATCAGACTTGCTAATTGGGAATGGATATAAGGTAGGTATGTTTTCCTCACCCCATTTAGTTAAAATTAATGAGAGATTTAGAATTAATAAACAACTTATTAACGATGAAGAATTTGTTGAATGTTTTTGTAAAGTAGAAAAATCAGTTAAGGAATTACAAGAAGCAGGATATCCACACCCTTCATTTTTTGAATATGTATTTGCTATAGGAGCAGTATGGTTTGAGAGAAGACAGGTAGACTATGTTATTTATGAAACGGGTATGGGTGGAAGATTAGATGCTACCAATATTGTAGAACCTGAAGTAACCATAATAACATCTGTAGGATACGATCATATGCAATATCTTGGAAATACCATAGAAGAGATAGCGAAGGAGAAGGCAGGAATTATTAAATCCTTAGTGCCCATAATATACTTTAAAAGAGATAGGGAATCATCTCGAATAATAGAAGGCGTTGCTAGTTCGTTAGATAGTAAGGTTTATGCTGTCGATAATAGTAATTATATAATTGATAAAATAGGGGATAAAACAATTGATTTTTCTTTTGATTGTGGTTATTATAGTTATGTCAATATAAGCATTAAAAAAACTGCAATATATCAAATTGAAAATAGTATTTTAGCTATAATTGCAGTTAATATCTTATTAAACAAGAGATTAGACACTGATAATATAAACAACATTTTATCTGAATCTTATTGGGAAGGTAGAATGGAAGAGATACTTACAGATGTATATGTAGATGGAGCTCATAATACAGAAGCCATAGAAGCATTTACTGATACAGTGTTAAAATGTTATAATGACAAGGATATTATTTTAATATTTGCTGTAGCAAATGATAAGGATTATGTAGATATGATTAAATACCTATGTGACAAACTTGTCTTTTCAAGAATATATGTTACATCAATAAAGGGAGATAGAACAACGGCTGCCTATGATATACTTAACATATTTGATGAATATTGTGACAGCAGGGTAGAGATTATAGATAATTCCAGAGAAGAATTTAAATGTATTATAGATTCGAAGAAAAATAGTGAGAGAATATTTTGTGTAGGATCTCTTTATTTAATAGGAGATATAAAAGAGCAGATTTGTATAGATATATAGATGTATATTACCTTAGGAGGAAAATATGATTAATTTTGATGAAGAAATAAAAAAATTTAAACCCATACTTGAAGTGGATCAAGCAGAAGAAGCTATATATCAAAATGACTTAAAAGATATGACAGATGTTATGCAAGAAATGATGAAAGAGATTAAGAAAAATAGTTAGGTAAGGTGAACATATGAATTGTGTAATATGTGGTTCGCCTGTACTGATAAGTGATTATTGTAGCAGTTGTGGACTAAAACAAGATTTTTTGAAAAAAGCATTTAATACGTCTAATTATTATTATAACGTTGGGGTGGATAGGGCGAGTGTTAGAGACTTAACAGGAGCTATAGATGTATTAAAATTATCACTTAAATATAATAAAAGGAATACTGAAGCAAGAAATTTGCTTGGTTTAATTTATTATGAGATGGGTGAAACTGTTGAGGCATTAAGTCAATGGGTAGTAAGTACTCATTACGATGAGAATAGAAATAGGGCATCACTATATTTAAAGAGCATACAATCTAGTGCAGCTAAGTTGGATTCAGTTAATCAATTGGCAAAGAGATTTAATCAAACGCTAGTATATGCAGCTCAAAATAACAAAGATATAGCATTGATACAACTTAAAAGAATATTAGGTTCGTATCCGCACTTTGTTAAAGGATTTTTACTGTTGGCGTTGCTGTATATAGATGCAGGTAACTATGATAAGGCCAAGAAGGCTCTTAAGAGAGTTCTTAAAATAGATAAAAATAACACGTTAGCAATTAAATATATGTATGGAATGGAAGCTACGTCCGAAGAAATAATTAAAGTTCGGGAGGAAGCGGCAAAGCTAAATGTTGATAATGAAGAAGGATATGATGACGAAGATGAGGAACCACTTACTATAGGAGAGATTGTAGAAGAACAGCTTCGACAGATAGATAATAATGAGAATCCGTTACAGGTTGGAAAATATAAAGAGATGAATTTCAGTAAGCATACATTAGTGTATGTGATAGTGGGTCTGTTCTTAGGAGCAATTGCTACATATTTCTTATTCTTGCCTAATGTTGAAGATAAGATAAAGGCAGATTATAAACAAGAAGAATTAGTTTATACAGATGAGATTGCAAAGAAGAACCTCACCATTACTAATCTGGAGTCCAAAATAGGATCTTTAGAAGAAAGTAATGATAAGTTAACAAAAGAATTAGATAGCTCCCCAGCTGATTTATCAGCAGCAGAAGCATATGAAAGATTAATAGCAGCTACTAATTATTATAATAGTGAAGATAAACTATCAGCAGCAGTTGAGCTTATAGGAATATCAGAATCAGTATTTACATCAGATACAACAAAAGAAATGTATAATAAGATAAAAAACAATTGCTTTACAGACGCGGCAAACAAGTTGTTTACTGATGGTAAAGCGCTATATGATGCAGGAGATTACGAAGGTGCGTTAGAAACATTTAAGAAGTCGGTGGCGTTAAATGAAGAAAGTGAAGATGGCTTATATTATTTGGCAATGACATATGAACTAAACAATATGCATGATGAAGCTTCACAGTATTTTACATTACTTAATGAGAAGTTCCCGGAAAGTGAATATCACAATAGTATAACACAGTATTTACAATAGATTACTTTAGATAAAGCTTGGATTTAGGCTGGTCAGTTTAACTGGCTGGCCTGTTTTTGTCTTTTTAAGACTAAATATAAATAATTATGAATAAAAATGGAAGAGAGGTATAGCAATGGCTTTGTGTAAGATGAAGGAGGATTATTTAGTGGTGAAAGTTCCTAGAGAGTTGGATCATCACGCGGCAGCAGATATTAGGGAAAATACAGATCAATATTTTGTGAATAAAATGGTCAAGTATGTAATTTTTGATTTTAGTGATACACAGTTTATGGATAGTTCAGGAATAGGATTAATTATGGGCAGATATAAGCAAGTAATAAACCTTAGAGGTAAGGTTTATGTATGCGGTATAAATGATTCTGTTAATAAAATATTTGAATTATCAGGATTGTATAGACTTGTTAATAGGGAAGAGAATTTAAAATCAAAAATTGAATGGTGATTAAGGAGGGGCATTACAATGAATAACACCAATGAAATGGTAGTGGAATTTAATAGTATTTCTAAAAATGAAAGTTTTGCAAGAGTGGTAGTAGCAGCATTTGTTACAAGGTTAGATCCTACATTAGAAGAAATATCGGATATTAAGACAGCCGTATCTGAGGCGGTAACTAATTCAATAATACATGGATATGATAATGAAGATGGAAAAATCAGAATAGAAATAGGTATAGAAAATAAAGATGTAACAATCACTATAAGTGATGAAGGAAAAGGAATAGAAGATGTAGGAAAAGCTATGGAACCAATGTATACAACAAAACCTGAACTGGACAGATCAGGTATGGGATTTGCATTTATGGAGGCATTTATGGATGAACTTAAAGTTGATTCCCAATTGGATAATGGAACAAGAATTACAATGAGAAAGGTAATTGGTAAGCCCATCGACCAATATTAGGTACATAATATGGACAAGACTTTAGAGTTAATAAAGCTTGCAAAAGATGGGAATGTAGATGCTAGAGATAAAATTGTATCTGAAAACTTAGGATTAGTATGGAGTGTAGTTAGAAGATTTGGAAATAGAGGATATGAGTTAGATGATCTATATCAAATAGGTTGCATTGGATTAATAAAAAGTATAGATAAATTTGATTTATCATATGAAGTAAGATTTTCTACTTATGCAGTGCCTATGATAACAGGGGAAATAAAGAGGTTTCTACGAGATGATGGTATGATAAAGGTAAGCAGGTCTTTAAAAGAAATAGCTTATAAAGTAAAGATAGAAAAGGAAAAATATATTAATGAATATTGTAAAGAGCCTACAATAAGTCAACTAGCGGCAAGTTTAGAAATTGAAGAGGAAGAAATAGTGGCTGCACTTGAAGCTAATAGTGATGTGGAGTCAATATATAAGACTATATATCAAAGTGATGGCAATTCCATATATCTAATAGATAAGTTGGCTAGGGTGGAAGATGATACTGACAAGATAGCAGATAGTATAGCACTAAATAATATAATTGATAGATTAGAGGATAAAGAAAAGCAGTTAGTAATGTTAAGATACTATCAAGATAAGACACAAACCGATATTGCGAAAGTTTTGGGGATTTCCCAGGTTCAGGTATCTAGAATGGAGAAAAAGATACTATTGAAACTAAGAAAACAATTGGAATAGACTATATCACTGTAAAATTTTGTGTTGATTATGAATTATTATAATGTTACAATATACTTTGCATATCAAATCAAGGTAGGAGTGTAAGAGATGAGTTTATTTGAAAGTGTATTTGGAACACATAGTGAAAAAGAAATAAAAAGAATTACACCACTTATAGATAGTATAGAAGCATTAGATGAAACTATGCAAAAATTAAGTGATGATCAGCTTAAAGCAAAGACTGATGAATTTAAGAAAAGATTAGAAGATGGGGAGACCCTAGATGATATATTAGTAGAAGCATTTGCAGTAGTTAGAGAAGCGGCAAGCAGAGTACTTAATATGAAACATTATAGAGTTCAGCTTATTGGTGGTATTGTGCTTCATCAAGGAAGAATATCTGAGATGAGAACTGGTGAAGGTAAGACGTTAGTATCTACTTTACCAGCATATTTGAATGCCTTGACAGGAAAGGGTGTTCATATAGTAACAGTTAATGACTACTTAGCAAAGCGTGATGCTGAATGGATGGGACAAGTACATGAATTTCTTGGACTTAAAGTAGGAGTTATACTTAATAGTTCAACTAATGAAGAGAGAAGAGAAGCATATAAATGTGACATTACATATGCTACTAATAATGAACTTGGTTTTGATTATTTAAGAGATAACATGGTTATATACAAAG
The DNA here is from genome assembly GCA_031556525.1 of Lachnospiraceae bacterium. Classification (GTDB taxonomy): domain Bacteria; phylum Bacillota; class Clostridia; order Lachnospirales; family Lachnospiraceae; genus JAVBSN01. The sequence goes on along the minus strand of JAVBSS010000006.1, from coordinate 7,710 downwards.
AGCAATTGGTTCAAGGGGAATTAAATTACGCCATCGTAGATGAGGTCGATTCTGTTCTTATTGATGAGGCAAGAACTCCACTTATTATTTCAGGACAAAGTGGAAAATCTACAGAATTGTATAGAATGTGTGATATTTTAGCTAAGAGAATGAAGAGAGGTTCTTCAGATGGAGAAATATCAAAAATAGATGCAATGATGGGTATTGATATAGAAGAAGATGGAGATTTCTTGGTAAATGAGAAGGATAAGCAAGTTATGCTTACAGCTCAAGGTATATCAGAAGTTGAGCAATTTTTCCATATAGAGAACTTAGCAGATCCAGAAAATGCAGAGATTCAACATAATATTACATTAGCATTACGTGCACATAATCTTATGTTTAAGGATCAAAATTATGTTGTTAAAGATGATGAAGTTCTTATCGTAGATGAATTTACTGGACGTATTATGCCAGGTAGAAGATATTCAGATGGTTTACATCAAGCTATAGAAGCAAAGGAAAATGTAAAGGTTAAGAGAGAGAGTAAGACTCTAGCAACAATTACATTCCAAAACTTCTTTAATAAGTATGCCAAGAAATCAGGTATGACAGGTACAGCTCTTACTGAAGAGAAAGAGTTTAGAGAGATATATGGAATGGACGTAATTGTAATTCCTACAAATCTTCCTGTTGCTAGAATTGATCATCAAGATTCGGTATACAAATCAAAGAAGGAAAAACTTAATGCAATAGTTGAAGAAATCGTAGTTGCTCATGATAAAGGGCAACCAGTATTGGTTGGTACAATTACAATTGAAGCATCAGAAGAATTAAGTCATAGATTAAGCAAAAAAGGTGTGCCACATAAGGTTCTTAATGCCAAGTTCCATGAGATGGAAGCAGAGATAGTAGCAGAGGCTGGACAAAGAGGTGCTGTTACAATAGCAACAAACATGGCAGGTCGTGGTACTGATATCAAATTAGGTGATGGAGTTACAGATTTAGGCGGTCTTAAGATAATGGGTACGGAAAGACATGAATCAAGACGTATTGATAATCAGTTAAGAGGTCGTGCAGGTCGTCAAGGTGATCCAGGTGAATCTAAGTTTTACTTATGCCTTGAAGATGATTTAATGAGATTATTTGGTTCAGAGAGAGTTATGTCATTATATGACACTCTTAATATTCCTGATGGAGAAGAGATTCAACACAAGACAATAAGTAACTTTATTGAAAAGGCACAGAAGAAGATAGAGAGCAACAACTTTGGAATTCGTAAGAATTTATTAGATTATGATCAAGTTATGAATGAACAAAGAGAGATTATATATTCTGAGAGAAGAAGAGTTCTTGATGGCGAAAGCATGAGAGATGTTGTATATAAGATGATCGTTGAGACAGTTGAAGATTGTGTAGATACAGTAATTTCAGAAGATCAAAATACTGGGGATTGGGATATAACTGAGTTAAATCAGATGATACTACCAATAATACCAATTGATAAAATAGTATTATCAGAAGACAATAATAAAATGTCTAAGAATGAATTAAAGCATAAGTTAAAAGAAGAGGCTACTAAGGTTTATGAAGCAAAAGAAGCTGAATTTGTTGAACCAGAACATTTAAGAGAAGTTGAGAGAGTAATTCTTCTTAAAGTTATTGATAAAAAATGGATGACTCATATTGATGATATGATGCAACTAAGACAAGGAATTGGTCTACAAGCTTTAGGAAATAGAGATCCGTTAGTTGAATATAAGTTTACAGGTTATGATATGTTTAATGAGATGACAGGGTCTATACGTGAAGAGACATCAAAGTTATTGCTTCATGTAAGAATTGAGCAAAAAGTTGAGAGAGAGCAAGTTGCCAAAGTTACTGGTACTAACAAAGATGATAGTGTTGCAAAAGGGCCAGTTAAGAGACAATCAGCAAAGATAGGTAGAAATGATCCATGTCCATGCGGAAGTGGAAAGAAATACAAGCAATGTTGTGGAAGAAATTAGAGAGGTAGACTAGTGATAGAATTAGATCAGTATAAATATACACTTAATGGGTATTTAGCCCCGCTTAATGAACTAAGAGATTCACTAGATATTCCTACATTAGAATTAGAAGTTTCAAAATTAGAATACGAGATGGAGTCACCTGATTTTTGGGGAGATGCTACTCGATCAACAGAAATTACTAGAAAACTAAAAGGGCTAAAGGATACGATAGAAACCTTTAACCAATTAACCGTTGCATATCAAGATATAGATATTTTGATTGAAATGGCTAGAGAAGAAGATGATGAAAGCTTATTAGAAGATATTAACGGAGAGATTTCTGAATTCTCATGCAAACTAGATGATTTAAGGATAGCAACTCTTTTATCAGGTGAGTTTGATAGGAATAGTGCTGTGTTAACATTGCATGCAGGTGCAGGTGGAACAGAAAGTTGTGATTGGGTAAGTATGCTATATAGAATGTATACTCGTTGGGCAGATAAGAAGGGATATAATTTAGAAGTTCTTGATTATTTAGATGGCGATGAAGCAGGAATTAAGTCAATAACATTTCAGGTTAATGGCGAAAATGCATATGGTTATCTCAAGGCGGAAAAAGGTGTACATAGATTGGTGAGAATATCACCATTTAATGCAGCAGGAAAACGTCAAACATCTTTTGCATCATGTGATGTTATGCCAGATATCGATGATAACATCACAGTTGATATTAATGAAGAAGAGTTAAGAATAGATAAATACCGTGCAAGTGGTGCGGGTGGACAGCATGTTAATAAGACAGAATCAGCCATAAGAATTACACATATTCCTACGGGAGTGGTAGTTCAATGTCAAAATGAGAGATCGCAACATAAAAATAAAGACAGAGCAATGAAAATGCTTATGTCAAAACTATATGTAATTAAACAACAGGAGAATCTAGACAAAATATCAGACATTCGTGGTGAAGTAACGGAGAATGGATTTGGAAGTCAGATACGTTCATATGTTATGCAACCTTATACGATGGTAAAAGACCATCGAACTAATGAAGAAGTGGGCAATGTACAATCTGTAATGGATGGTGACATTGATACATTTATAAACGCATACTTAAGATGGAGTGGTATGGATAAAGATAAGGAGTGATGATATGGCAGAACTACAATATGTATTGTTTAAACTAGGGGATCAGACATATACAATGGAGCTATTGCGAGTAAAAGGAATTGAGCAAGATTATAATATTATGCCTCTTCCGGTTGCACCTCCTAACATCAAGGGGTTAATAAACCTAAGAGGTGAGATTATTCCTGTGTATAGTTTAAGAAATAAGTTTAATATGGTTGATGACTATACGGGAGATACAAAGAAATTATTGGTAACCAATACACATGGTGTGCCATTAGCATTTGAAGTGGATTTAGTCGTGGGAATCGAAGTTGTGAACGATTCTAAGATAAGCGGTGTTCCGATTGTTGTTAAGGCTGAAGAGACAGCTTATATGGACAGCATAGTAAATGTAAATGGAAGTATAATGATTAATGTATCTGTAGAAAACATATTATCTGAATCAGAGGTAAGTGATATAAGTAAGATTATAGATGAAAATAAATAATATACATTAAGGAGTGGAATTATGATAAATATAGCAGTACTAGGATATGGCACAGTTGGATCTGGAGTAGTTGAAGTTCTTAATACAAATGGAGCAAGTATTTGTAAAAGAGCTGGAGATGATATTAACCTAAAATATGTACTAGATTTAAGAGAATTTCCAGGAGATATAGTTGAAAAAGTATTAGTACATGATTACGATGTTATATTAGCTGATGATACAGTTAGTATAGTTGTTGAAGTTATGGGTGGTGTAGAGCCAGCTTATACATTTGTTAAGCAAGCTTTATTAAGAGGAAAGAGCGTAGTTACATCGAATAAAGAATTAGTTGCAAAACATGGTGCTGAATTATTAGCAATTGCAAAAGAGAACAAATTGAATTTCTTATTCGAGGCATCTGTAGGTGGTGGTATACCAATTATCAGACCACTTATTAATTCGTTAACTGCAGATGAAATTACTGAAATCACAGGTATTTTAAACGGAACAACAAATTATATTTTAACAAAGATGGCAGAAGAGGGAGCAGCTTTTGAAGATGTTCTTAAACAAGCTCAAGACTTAGGTTATGCAGAGCGTAATCCAGAGGCAGATGTTGAGGGATATGATGCTTGTCGTAAGATTGCTATATTAACATCATTAGCATTCGGTAAGCAAGTTGATTACGAAGATATCTATACAGAGGGAATAACAAAGATTACAGATATTGATTTTAAATATGCAAAATCATTAGATTCATCAATTAAGATATTTGGTACAAGTAAAGTTATGGAAGATGGAAAAATATATTCAATGGTAGCACCAGTTATTATTGATAAGAAACATCCATTAATTAATGTAAATGATGTATTTAACGGTATATTTGTACATGGAAATGTATTAGATGATGTAATGTTTTATGGTCGTGGTGCAGGAAAACTTCCTACAGCTAGTGCAGTAGTATCAGATATTGTTGATGCAGTTAAACATAAAAATGTAAGTATTATGACTATTTGGAGTGAAGATAAGCTTGAGCTTGGCGCATTCAAAGATGCTAAACACAAATTCTTTGTTCGAGTTAAAGACGAAGATATAGATGATATAGATTTATTGCAAATAAAAGAATTATTCGGAAATGTTTTATTTGTGAAAGCAGAAGGTGTAGAAGGTGAATCTGCATTTATTACGGAAGAAATAGCAGAGGGTGAATTTGCAGATAGTATCGCACAAGTTCCTAATGTGAAAAATGTTATCAGAGTAGAATTTTAATAGTGAAAAATAAATTTTTCACTCTGACGTTTGTGATTTCACCCTTACAAGCAAGTGAAAACACTGCACTAAGTTAAATTAATTTTATCACTGGAGGATAAATAGATGAAATACATCATAGTATTAGGTGATGGAATGGCAGATTACCCAATTGAGGAAATTGGAAGCAAGACACCATTAGAATATGCTAAGACACCTGTTATGGATGAGTTGGCAAGAGTTTCAGAAGTAGGATTAGTACATACAATACCAGAAGGAATGAGTCCGGGTAGTGATACTGCAAATCTATCAGTTATAGGATATGATCCTAAGAAATATTATACAGGTCGTTCACCATTAGAAGCATTAAGTATTGGTGTGGATATGAAACCTACAGATATATCATTTAGATGTAACATTGTTACTTTGAGTGAAGATGAGGCGGAATATGAAAGCAGAACAATTATAGATCATAGTTCAAGTGAAATATCTACAGAAGATGCGACAGTATTGCTAGAAGCTGTAAGAAAAGAATTAGAAGATGACTTATATAAATTCTATGTAGGAACAAGTTATAGACATTTAACAATATGGGATAACGGAAAAGTGTTGCCACTTACGCCACCTCATGATATATTAGGTAAGGTTATTAACGACTATTTGCCAGAGGATGAAGTATTATATAACATGATGAAGAAAAGTTATGATATATTAGTGAATCATCCTATAAATGTTGCTCGTAAAGAACAAGGACTTAATCCAGCCAATTCTATATGGTTTTGGGGTGCAGGTACCAGACCAGCATTATCTTCGTTTGAAGAGAAGAACCACAAAAGAGGCGTTATGATATCTGCAGTAGATTTACTAAAGGGAATTGCTGTAGGTGCCAACATGGATAACATAGAAGTTGAAGGTGCCAATGGTGGTCTTCATACAAATTATGAAGGAAAAGCTATGGCGGCTGTTAAGGCAGTTTGCGAAGATGGTTATGACTTCGTATATGTTCATGTAGAAGCTCCAGACGAGATGGGTCATCAAGGAAGTCTTGAAAGAAAGATTAAGGCGATTGAGAATCTTGATCAAAGAGTAATTAAGATAATTAAAGAAGAATGTGAAACAAGAGAAGAAGATGTTAGGATATTAGTACTTCCAGATCATCCAACTCCAATATGCATTCGTACTCATACAAGCGATCCAGTACCGTATATGTTATATGACAGCACTAATAAGTTAGATAATACATATATGTATAATGAGGCAGAAGCCAAAGCAAGTGGAATATATGTGGCAGAAGGTCATACTATTATTAACCATTTGTTTTGTAATGACTAGATAAGAAACATAAGGAGGAAAATATGTTAATAGTTAAGAAATTTGGCGGAACATCAGTAGCCGACAAAGATAGAATGTATAATGTTGCTCAAAGATGTATAGATGACTATAAAAAAGGTAATGATGTGGTTGTTGTATTATCAGCTATGGGTAAATACACAGATGAGCTTATTGATAAAGCAAAAGAAATGAATCCTAATCCACCTAAGAGAGAGATGGATATGTTATATACTATAGGAGAGCAAATGTCAGTTTCTCTTATGGCTATGGTTATGAACAACTTAGGTGTTCCAGCTATATCTCTTAATGCATTTCAAGTAGCAATGCATACAACTAGTGTATATGGAAATGCAAGACTTAAGAGAATAGATAGTGAAAGAATTAAGAACGAGATAGAACAAAGAAAAATAGTTATCGTAACAGGATTCCAAGGTGTAGATAAATTTGATAACTACACTACGCTTGGAAGAGGTGGTTCTGATACAACAGCTGTTGCATTAGCAGCATCACTTAATGCAGATGTATGCGAAATATATACAGATGTAAATGGTGTATACACAGCAGATCCTCGTAAAGTACCTAAGGCTCGTAAGTTAGATGCAATTACTTATGATGAAATGCTAGAGTTAGCAACATTAGGTGCAGGAGTACTTCACAACCGTTCAGTTGAAATGGCTAAGAAGCAAGGAGTACAATTAGTAGTACGTTCAAGTTTAAATACATCAGAAGGAACCGTAGTTAAGGAGGTAACAAAAATGGAAAAAATGCTAGTAAGTGGAGTAGCAGCAGATAAAGATGCAGCAAGAATAGCGTTAATAGGATTAAAAGATGAGCCAGGTGTGGCATTTAGATTATTTAATCATTTAGCGAGACATAATATCAATGTAGATATGATTCTTCAATCAGTAGGTAGAAATGGAACAAAGGATATCAGTTTTACAGTTGCAGTAGATAATGCAGATGAGGCTGTTGCGATAATCGAGAGACACTTCCATGAGTATGAGAATGTAGATGTTGATAAAGATGTAGTTAAAGTTTCAATAGTTGGTGCAGGTATGATGTCTAACCCAGGTGTTGCAGCTAAGATGTTTGAAGCATTATATGATGAGAACATAAATATTAAGATGATTTCAACTTCAGAAATAAGAGTAAGTGTTCTTATTGATGTAAAATATACAGATCAAGCTATGAATGCAATCCATGAGAAATTTGCATTAGGCGAGTAATTTATAAAAAGAAGGAGCTTTTGCAAATAAATGAATTATTCATTTGTTTGCAAAAGCTCCTTCTTTTTATAATCACTATTTAATATATAATTGTACAATGTCAACAAAGAAAATTGTCCAAGTTTACATATCAAAATAATTGACGAATGTAGTGAATAATTGTAAAATGATTAAAAGCTACAAAGTTAATTAAAACATGGATAGATAAACGGAGGATAAGCAAATGGGAGAATACAGTAGCATAACATTAGATAGAGATAGAGCATTTGATATAAATAACCTAAATGAATTACTTACACAAGGAAAGGCAATTCTAACAGAAGCCATATCTATAAGT
>JAVBSS010000014.1:0-139255 GCA_031556525.1 Lachnospiraceae bacterium | reverse complement strand
AGCTAGAGAGCAGTTTATTAAAGGTAACTTAAGACTTGTTCTTAGTGTTATTCAAAGATTTTCTAATAGTAGTGAAAATGCAGATGATTTGTTCCAAGTAGGATGTATAGGTTTAATAAAAGCAATTGATAATTTTGATAGGTCATTAGATGTAAGGTTTAGCACCTATGCAGTGCCTATGATTATAGGAGAGTGTAGAAGATATCTTAGAGATAATAATTCTATTAGAGTATCAAGGTCACTAAGGGACATTGCTTACAAAGCTATATATGCTAAGGAATTATTTATAAAAAGAAATGATAGAGAGCCAACAATAGAAGAGATAGCAGCTGAAATAGAATTTCCTAAGGAAGCAGTTGTTATGGCATTAGATGCGATTGCAACCCCGATGTCACTTTATGAACCAGTATATCAAGAAGGTGGAGATACATTATATATAATGGATCAGGTAAGTGATAAGAAAAACAAAGAAGAGAACTGGGTAGAGCATATAGCATTAAAAGAGGCGATGGGAAGATTAACAGACAGGGAATACAATATAATAAAATTAAGATTCTTTGAAGGCAAAACACAAATGGAAGTAGCTGACGAGATAGCTATTTCCCAAGCACAAGTTAGCCGTTTAGAAAAAACAGCACTTAAAAATATGAGAAAATATTTAGATGGAAAAAAATAAGACCTAGTCCTTTTTTAATAAATCTAACTCTTCTTTAGTAAGTGGGCGATATTCTCCTAGGTTTAAAGAATTATCAAGATGGAGGGAACCCATTGATAATCTTTTAAGATAGAGTACATGCTTTTCGATAGCTTCAAACATTCTTTTTACTTGATGATATTTACCTTCACATATAGTAACTTCTATAGAAGTTATAGTGTATGTATCATCTATATTATATAGAAGCAATTGTTCCTTTGTAGGAGTAGTTGCTTCTAATATTTTAAGGGTTGCAGGCAGTGTTAGATTATCTTCACCTATATCCAAACCATTCTTAAAAGAAATAATGTCGGATTCAGAGATTGTGCTATCAATTAAAGCAAAGTAGGTCTTATCCACATGTCTTTTAGGAGAAAGTAATTTATGTGACAATTCACCGTCATTGGTAATTATTAAAAGTCCTTCGGTATCTTTATCTAGACGACCAACAGGAAATAAATCTTTTTTATTACTAGTACTAATTATATCTATTACGGTAGGGTGAACATTATCATTAGTAGCAGAAACATATCCTGCAGGCTTGTTTAATATATAATATTCATATTTATCGTATTTAACCACTTTGTCATTGTGTGAAATAACATCAATGTTCATATCTATTTTAATGTCACCTTTTCTAACAATTTCATTATTTACTTTGATTTGAGATTTCTTAATAAGTTCTTTTACGGTATTTCTAGTGCCTAAACCAGCATGACATAAAAATTTATCCAAACGAATTTGTGACATTTTGCAGCTCCTTATCCCCATTAATATACAAAAAAATGATTTATTGTACAATATGTATGTATTGCCTTAAGATATTTTACCATATGTAGGGTTGACAATCAATTTATTAAATGATATTATTTGTATGTAACAAATTCGTAACAATTATAACAGATAATTAATAATTGGAATGGAGAACAAAGATGAAGCGTAAAGCAAGTAAAAAAATAGATAGATTTACTACAGACATGAAACGTAATGTATTTAATTATAAATACAGAGGAAGAAATATAATGGTAATGTCAATTACATTATCAATGTTATTAGTATTATGTGTAGGTCTTATAATTGCTACTGATGTAGAGGAAGAGACTACAGTTATTACAATGTATGAAGATGCTACAATAGATATTGTATCTATAGATGCAGTTAAGGATATGGTAAGTGAGGTAAGTACTGAAGTCGCTGAGATAACAGCAGTAACAGATGTAGCTCCAAAAACAGAATCAGAGTTTGACACTAAGATTGTTGTGAATACAGAGGGAACACTTAATATAAGAACAGAAGCTTCAGCAGAATCTGAATTAGCTGGACAGATGGAATTTGCTAATATTGGTGAGATTATCGCAGTAGAAGGTGAATGGACTAAGATTAAGTCTGGTGATGTAGAAGGTTATGTTAAGAGTGAATACGTACTATCAGGGATAGATGCAGAGCAATTTGCTGAGCAAAATATTGAGTTAGTAGGAATTATCAATAGTGAGGGTGTTCGTATTAGAACAGAGGCATCTACAGATGCTAGCATTGTTGATTACATAGAGATTGAGACAGAAGTTAAAGTAGTAGAGAGTAATGATGAATGGGTAGAGATAGAACTTAGTGGTGAATCAGATGCAGAAACAGGTGAGGTACCAACAGGTTTTGTATGTGCAGATTACATTGATGTAGAGTATAAGTATGAAGAAGCTTTGTCAATTGAGCAAATAGCAGCAATAGAAAAAGCTGAAGCAGATAGAAAGAAAGCCGAAGAAGAAGCAACAGTTAAAAAGGCTACTGAAAACACTAAAAAGACAACTACATCTTCAGGAAGTACAAATAGTAATACGTCAAATACATCAAATACTACAAATACAACAACTCAAAGCACAACTAATGTAGCTGTAGATGATTCGTATCTACTAGCATGTGTTGTATATTTAGAGGCAGGTGGAGAAGGCTATGATGGACAATTAGCAGTAGCTAATGTTATTCTTAACAGAGTTAGAAGTGGCTGGGGATCAGTTTCAAGCGTTATATATGCACCTGGACAATTTGGCGTTACATCATCTTTAAGTGGATATGTTAACGGAAGTAAGAGCCCATCATCGACAGCAGTACAAGCAGCTAATGATGCATTGGCAGGAAGTAATAATATAGGAAGTTATTTATATTTCAATAGAGCTAGTAGAGTGGATACTACAGCGCATCCAGATTATATAGTAATAGGTAATCATTGTTTCTACAACTAAGGTATGAATGTTATAGAGTATTATAAGGTGTATTTACGCTTTATAATACTCTTTTTTGTATGTAGTTAAGAGGATTGACAAACTAATATAATATGGTTAAAATTATACTATTGTGTTTTTAAACGTAGGTAGAATGCAAGTAGAATATCGATTAGTTAAAAAATAGCTTATAGGCTTAATATATAGGAGGACAAGATTATGGCTACAATGTATAATCATAAAGCAATTGAAGAGAAATGGCGTAAGAACTGGGAAGCAAATCCGGTTAACGTTGATGATGGTAATAAAGAAAAATATTACTGTTTAGATATGTTTCCGTATCCATCTGGTAATGGACTTCATGTAGGACATTGGAGAGGATATGTTATAAGTGATGTATGGAGCCGTTATAAGATGCTTAACGGATATTATATTATTCATCCAATGGGTTGGGACGCATTTGGTCTTCCGGCAGAAAACTATGCAATAAAGCAAGGTGTACATCCAAGTATATCTACTGCAGAAAATGTATCGAATATTAAAAAACAAATCAATGAAATAGCAGCTGTATATGATTGGGACAGAGAAGTTAATACAACAGACCCAGAGTTCTATAAATGGACTCAATGGATATTTGTTAAGATGTTCAAAGAGGGATTGGCATATGAGAAGCAAATGCCAATTAACTGGTGTCCTTCTTGTAAGACAGGTCTTGCAAATGAAGAAGTTGTAAATGGTAAGTGTGAACGTTGTGATTCAGATGTTACTAAGAAGAATCTACGTCAATGGATGCTTAAGATAACAGCATATGCAGATAGATTATTAGATGACTTAGATAAATTAGATTGGCCTGAAAAAGTTAAGAAGATGCAAGCTGATTGGATTGGTAAATCTAATGGTGCAGAGGTAGATTTTAAGATTGATGGAACAGATGAAAGTATTACAGTATATACAACTAGACCAGATACTTTATATGGTGCAACATTTATGGTTCTTGCTCCAGAGCATAGTTTAGCAGCTAAGTTAGCTACAGATGAAACAAGAGCAGCAGTAGAAGATTATATTTATCAATCTTCACTTAAATCAAGTGTAGATAGACTTCAAGATAAAGAGAAGACAGGTGTATTTACTGGAAGTTATGCTATTAATCCGCTTAATGGTAAGCAAGTGCCAATATGGTTATCTGATTACGTATTAGTTGATTATGGTACTGGAGCTATTATGTGTGTTCCGGCACATGATGATAGAGATTTTGAATTTGCTAAGAAATTTGACTTGCCAATTGTACAAGTAATATCAAAAGATGGTGTAGCAATTGAAAATATGACAGAAGCATATACAGATGCTAATGGTACTATGGTTAATTCAGAAGAATGGAATGGTATGGAATCAGCTGTTCTTAAAAAAGAAGCTCCTGCAATGATAGAATATAGAGGATTAGGTAAGAAAACTACTAATTATAAGCTTCGTGACTGGGTATTCTCAAGACAAAGATACTGGGGAGAACCAATTCCGATTGTACATTGTCCGGATTGTGGAGCAGTGCCTGTTCCAGAAGAAGAATTACCATTATTATTACCAGAAGTTGAGAGTTATCAACCAACAGGTACAGGTGAATCGCCACTTGCTGATATTGAAGAGTGGGTAAATACAACTTGTCCTTGTTGTGGAAAGCCAGCGAAGAGAGAAACAAATACAATGCCTCAATGGGCAGGTTCAAGTTGGTACTTCTTAAGATATGTTGATCCTAAGAATAGTGAAGCCTTAGTTGATAAAGATAAAGCAAATAAATACCTTCCAGTAGATATGTATATTGGTGGTGTTGAACATGCAGTATTACATTTATTATATTCAAGGTTCTATACAAAATTCCTAAATGATATAGGGGTAGTTGATTTTGATGAACCATTTACAAAGTTATTTAACCAAGGAATGATAACAGGTAAAAATGGTATTAAGATGTCTAAATCAAAGGGAAATGTAGTATCACCAGATGATTTAGTTAGAGATTATGGTTGTGATTCACTAAGATTATATGAATTATTTGTTGGGCCACCTGAATTAGATTCAGAATGGGATGATAGAGGAATAGATGGTGTATACAGATTCATCAACAGATTCTATACAATGGTAATGACTAACAAAGACAAGGAAGTTGAAGAGACTAAGGAGCTTGTAAAGCTAAGAAATAGACTTGCTCATGATATAACTATCAGATTGAATCAATTTAGTTTGAATACTGTAGTAAGTGGATTTATGGAGTATAATAATAAATTTGTTGAACTTACTAAGACTACAGGGGTTGATAAGGAAACTTTAAAAACTGCTATTATATTACTTTCACCATTTACTCCTCATATTAGTGAAGAGTTATGGCAAGAGCTTGGCGGAGAAGGAAGTGTATTTGATAACACTTGGCCAACATATGATGAAGCAGCTTTAGTTGATGACGAAGTTGAGATTGCAATACAAATCAACGGAAAAACAAAAGGAGTAGTAATGATATCTAAGGATGAAGCTAAGGATAGTGTAATTAGCAAAGCCAAAGAAATTGTTGCTGACAAGCTTACAGATAATATTATTAAAGAGATTTATGTTCCGGGAAAAATAGTAAATATTGTATGTAAATAATAAAAAAATGAATAAATTTATAGTAAGTCCATAGATATTTCTGTGGACTTATTTTTATTTATCGCATATTATATTAAAAGTCTACAATTATAACCAAAATTTGTACTGTTCATAAATATTGTGTTAAAATATAAAGTATGATAAGGTAACTATGAATACTTAGAAAGAAGGATGTTTATGTCATTTAAAGGATATAAGTTAAAATTTGAATTGCATGCTGGTCATTCCAATATAGATGGTAATGTAGATAATATTCATTTTCATACATTTACAATTGTATTGTATCTAAATGATTTAAATGAAGAAATTGACTTCTTTAATGATACAGAAAAAGAGGTTAATGAATGGTTGCAACCTTTTCAGAATAAAATACTATCGGACACAGATATGTTTAGAAATAAATCAACAACTATAGAGAGCATAGCTGATATTTTCTATGAAAATTGGGTGGATAAGGCAAGAGAATTAAGTTTTGAACTATTAAGACTAGATATATTTGAGAATCCTGTTAGAACATATTCAGTTTCTGATAAGATATTAGATGAAGATGTAAATGAGATAGGGGCTATGCCTTATTTGCTTGTTGAGGCTATAGAATTTGATCATAGCAATGACGATAAATTAGAAGTGGCAGCGACTGTAGAGAGTGATAGTGAGCATGTATCAGAAAATGAGAAGCAGGAATCAATAGATAGTGTAGAAGAAGTTGTAAATAAAGAAGAAAATGAAGAAGTTACGAAAGCTAATAATGAGAAAGTAACGAGTAAGGATATATTATTTAAGGTTTGTAAGATTGTGGGTGGACTAACGTTATTCATAGCTATTTTTGTTGGAATTATATATTCAATAAGAATTAGTGGTAATTATCCACAGGGCTCAGATACTTTATGTCATATATATAGAGCAGATGTGTTACTTAATAGTATATTAGAAGGCAATTGGTATCCACTATATGATAATATGTGGTATAACGGTGTTGAAATTATGCGTTATTGGGCGCCAGCGCCATTATATATTTTAGCGGGATGTGAAGCAATAGCGGGATCAATGCTAAATGGATATATATTGTTTGTTGGATTAGTGTTTTTGATAGGAGCAATTGGTTGGCTTTTATTAGGGGTTAAATTAGATAGAATAGGATTATCTGTGTTTATTGGTGTTGCTTGGTTTTTCCTGCCAGAAAATATGAGGTTGATTATATTAGATGGTAATTTACCAAGAGTAGTTATTAATACAACTTTACCGTTTTTACTATTGTTTGTGGTGAAACTTGTTCAGGATAAGAAATGGACTAATATTATACCAATAACATTTATAATAGCGTTTATAGGACTATGTCATATTGGTATTGCTATAATGGCAGTAGTTACATTATTTATATTTTTGTTAATATACGGCAAGAAGAATAAGTGTTATAGGGAAGTGAAAATGATAGCTGTATCAGCAGTTATAGGATTTATGATAACTGGATTGTGGTTAATACCATCATTGAATGGAAGTGGTCTTGGTAATTCAGATGGTGGAAATCAAGTAATGAAACTTTTCTTTGAAAGTGCATTTGTATCACTTAACCCAATACCAAGATTTACTGGAGACCTATCTGTGTTTTATTATGGATTGTCTATATTTATAATATGTCTAATGGGTGTATTTTTAGGAGATAAAAAATCTAGACCGGGATTTTTAACAGGTTTGATAATATTTTTATGTACCACAGAATCAGTATATTATTTGTTTGAGAAGCTTCCATTAAGTCAATATTTGTGGATGATAAGATTTGTCCCAATATCATTTGCTTTTGTAATGCTATCAATCTTATTATGGAAAGATTTGAAAAGATATGTAATTGTAGTTATTGGTGTATTGTTATTATTGGATTGTGTTCCGTCATATAAATATATTTATGAGGAAAAAGAAAACAGAATTGACAGTGTAGAAGAATATCAATATGAGACAGGGCAGAAACTCTTAATAAATGAAGCAAAAGATATAACTGTACAGAGGATGGCAATATTCGATCTTAGCACTTATGGTGCATTTGCACCGTATTATGTTACAGGCGTTGAAAACAAGGTACAATATATGTTTGGTGCTGGTTGGGAAGGCGCTAGGACTGCGAAGAATATAGTTATGCTAAATGAGGCTATTGATAATGGAAGATATTATTATGTGTTTGATAGAAGTATTGAATTAGGTGCGGATACGCTGATATTTGATGTAACATGTCTTAAAGACGAAGAGAGAGATGTTGATAAATTAATTCAAGAAGGAAAAAAGCAAGGCTATGAATTGATTAGGTTAACTGAAAAGACTATATTATTCCATAAAGATGTGGAAGGTAGTTTTGGTGTAATTACTGAATATGATAATATAGCTATAGGTAATGTGGCTAGGTATATAGCGACTATATACCCTACATTTAAAGAAGGTGATTCTTACAATATAAATGATTATACTGTAGAAGAACTGTCGAATTATGAGATAATTTACTTATCTGATTTTACTTATGATGACAAGAAAGATGCGGAAAAACTATTAGAAGAAGTATCAAATAGTGGAACAAAAATATATATAGATATGAACAAAGTACCAGTTAATTCGGAGACTAATCTTCAAGAAATATTTGGAGTACAGGTACAGACAATTACCTTTAGTGATAATTTTCCGGCTATATATTATAACGGAGAGCAGTATAAGACTAGTGGATTTAACACTGACGGAGGTAAATGGAAAGCTAATTATTTGATAGGTATTAATGAAATTACGGGATATTCCGATATAAATGGTACAGAAATAAGTTTTTCGGGGAGTAATGATAATAAAAATATTGTATTTTTAGGTTATAATTTTGTATATTATGTCGAATCAAATCATGATATAATAGGATTAGAACTACTTTCGAATATTTTTGGGTTGGAAATTGGAGAAACTCCAGATAGAGAGATAGTTCCAATAGAAGTAATTTATAATGATAGAGAAATTATTATTAACAGTGAGTATGATAATGTTAATACAACATTGGCTAATATAGATATTTTTAGTAGTGATAGAGAATATCATGAAGAAAATAGTCTTATAGTTGTTAACAGTGGTAGTACGGTTGTAGATATGAATTATCCGTATTTTGTAGAAGGATTAGTGCTTTCTATATGCGGGTTTGTAGGATTGATAGGATATATAGTATATTTAAGAAAAAGAGCAAAGAGTATGGTAAGCGATTAAGGGGATGATATTATGAAGAAAAAATTATCAGTTTTTCTAATAGCAATGTTAGTTATTGGTATGTTTAATAATGTATCCTATGCTAGTAGTGCGGGAATTAGTGTAGATGGTGATTTTTCAGATTGGTCTAGTATTCCGTCAAATGATTTGAGTGGAAATGCATATTATGGTAGTGCTAGCATGGTATACGATGACACATATATCTATTTATATGTTGTAGAGAATACCAGTGAGCAATGGGATACATGGTACCCTACTATTAACTTAAATGTTGATGGAACAAGTAAAAGTATTAAGGTGTCGAGAACAGATTATTCAGGTGTTGATAGTACCTTTAGTTTGAATGTTCAAAATAGTTGGAGTAGTGCTATTAATAATGCATCAGGAAAAGTAACAAGAGTAGAAGGTGTTAATAGATGGGAGATTAAGGTTCCTATACGCACAGTATTTACATCTAATGGAGATGATGGAAGTGCATATAACGATATTCCTTATGATGTATCTTCTGTTAGTGCTAGTTGGAGTGATGGTGGAAGTGTTAGTATTACTGCATTAGATTATGGAAATAATGTACCAAATGATACAGAGGAAGTTACTACTGAAGAGCAATCTAGCAGTGAAGATACAACAGAAGCAACAGAAACTGCAACAGAAGACTCTACGGAAACTTCAGTACCAAGTAGTGGTAGCTTTGCTATTGATGGGTATTATGATGATTGGGAAAATATACCTAAGACATTAATATCATATGGTAGTCATAATTCAGATGGTGCTATTAATGAATACCACAAAGGTGCGATAATCGTAAGTGGTGATTATGTATATGTTCATATAAGAATGAGTGATTTATATCAACAACAGATACCAGTAAATGAATTATATTTAGCTGTTAATGGATTAGAAAAAGCATTTAATATATGGGGATGTAATTCCGATGGAAGTATAGACTGGGGTAACGGTGCTTATGGCCTTTCTAATGGAATTCATACAGGGTATGGTGTGTTCTATAGGGATGGTGGAAATATCTCTCTAGGTGAAGCTGCAATTACAGTTTTAGAAGGAAGTCCTAATGATGCATTTGAATTTAGAATGAGCATATCGGATTTAGAACAACTTTATGGCTTGCCAGAAGGAACTATCTCAAATGGGGCTAAATTAGAATTTTACAGCCCTAATATAGGTCCAGATAAAGTTACTACAGTTGGAACTTCAACAGGAGCATATATTGGAATAATTATTTGTATAGCTAGTGTAGGTTTAGTTTATTACTATAGAAAAAGAAAGAAGATGGTAGCGTAATGAATTTTTTGGTATTAGCTGCTTTTATAGTATGGATATATTTACTGAGTGTGTTTAAGAGAGGTAAGCTAGATTTCTTTGCATATATATTTGGTAGTGTTGGGCTATTTATTTTCATGATGATTTATATACAACCAGTTGTTACAGACATTCTTGTTCAGCTGGTTACTTCTGTTACAGGGGTAATTGGAAATATTACAGGAATGTATGAATCGTATCATGATTATAGTATTTTGTTTATTACGAATAGTGTCACTAGAGAGTCAATATCTTTATACGTAGATTATGAGTGCTCTGGGATTATAGAGATGATGGCATTTATATCTTTGTTGGCATTTTTTCAAGTATATGATATATGGCAAAGAATAGTAATAGGAATATTAGGTTGTATAGCTATATTCTTTTCAAATGTTATAAGAATATTTACTATATGTGCAATGATAAAGATATGGGGAAATGATGTATATTATATTGCGCATACGGTAGTGGGCAGATTGGTGTTTTATGTGTTAGCAGTATTACTATATTACTATGTATTTACACATGCCCAAATAATAAAGCAAAAAGTAGGTGGATTTAACTATGCAGAGCATAATAAAGATTCTATCTAATGAAATAGTATTTTGGATGGCATGGATAATTATTCCGTTAGTTATGGAGATTGTTCCTGCTTTATTAGGGATAGTGATATTATTAATAAAAAGGGTAAAAGTGAAAGAAGATAATGAACTCTCTTATTTTCCCGAAATCACATTGATAATACCGGTATATAATTCAGCTGGTACACTTGAAATGTGTTTAGATTCTATTGATTTATCAACTTATCCGAATAAAAGCATTTCTGTATTGTTGGTAGATAATGGAAGCAAGGATGATAGCTTTCTTATATATCAAGACTATCAGAGTAAACATCTTGATATGAATATGAAGTGGCTTAATGCAAAACAAGGTAAGTCAAAAGCTCTTAATATGGCATTGTTTAATAGTGAAGGTAAATATATTATTCATATTGATAGTGATGGATGCCTTCATGAAGACGCTATTATGAATATGGTAAAGAGGTTTGAGGCCAATGCAGATATACATTGCATGACAGGTGCGGTGCTTACAAGTCCTAAATTAATAGATGAAGAAAAAAATATTTTGAAAAGAATAATTATGAAAACGGAGTTTTATGAGTATGCACAAGCTTTTTTAGCTGGTCGTAATTATGAAGCTGAGTTGAATAGTATATTTACATTGTCAGGAGCCTTTTCGGCATTTAGAAAATCGACTATATTGAAGACACAACTATATAATACAGAGACAGTGTGTGAAGATACACATGTAACGTTTCAGATTAGATATTTATTGAATAAGAAAATAGATATATGTGAGAACTCTATATTTTTTGTAGAGCCAATTGAGAGTATTAATAAGTTATATGTTCAAAGGCAGAGATGGCAACGTGGAGAGATAGAAGTTATTCATATGTTTCCAGATAAAAAAGGTGGAGTAACATCTATATTTACGAATTTTATGTCGAGGGTATTAGTATACGATCATACATTTGCCTTTCCGAGAATGATATGGTATTTTGCTTTGATATGTTTGGCGTTTATAGGATATCCTTTTAGTTATATTGTAATATCTTTGGTGTTAATATATATTATGTATTCACTATCCGCATTTTTGTATTATATTAACGTTTGTTTATTCTTAAAATGGGATAAAGAGTTAAGAAAATATTATAGTAGAAAGATATTGTATATTTCATTATTACCACTATTTAATTTTATGATATATTGGTTTAGGTTTGCGGGAATAATAAATAGTATAAAGGGAGCTAGTTCTTGGAAGACAAAAGGATTTAATGAAGAAGTAGATATATGCAAAGATATAATTTCTAAGGATTTTATAAAAGTAAAAGCAGTAATTGATAAAATTAAGAGTAGGATATATAAAAATGGCGAAAATGAAGAAGAAAAAAAATAATAAAAGTATAACGATTATGTCTATTATATTATCTCTTATTTGTTTAGTGTTATCGTTGATTGATGTATATAGCTGCATAAAGAGTAATTTGGTGTCATACAGTAATTCTATGGAATCTTATTTAGAAGTACTTATTACTAATGGTAGTTATAGGGCAGATGAGATGAAAAGTACGGTAGTGGAAGGTATAGAGGATTCAGTTGAGCGTGAATTCCCGACTTCTGCTAGTGTTTACTGCGTTATTGCAATAGATGATGAAGTTGTTTTTTTGAGAGATAAAAGTGTGACTTCAGGAATACATGATCTTGTAATAGATGAATATCTTAATGTCGGGGATAGTAATATTTCTTTGGAAACAACTCGTAGAAAATCAGTGATTAGTGAATTTAGTAATGGCAATAGGTATTTGATATCAAAAGAAACTATTAGTACAGGAAATGAAAAAATTACAGTTGCAATATGTACGGATTTAGAATATATGATTAAAAGCGAGAACTTTGATATATTAATACAACATTTGGTACTATACTTGGTTTTATTGTCTATAGCATTTGTGACTAGTGTAATATATTTAAACTTTAAAGATAGAGAGAATATAAGAATAGAAGAAGAACTTAATAAGAAATTAATAGAAAATAGAATTTTGATAGAGAGATTAGGAGACAAGATAGATTCTCAAAATAATAGTGATGTGACAGAACGAAATGGTAGCTTTTATACAGAAGAAGTTGTAGAAGAAGTAATATCAGCGTTGACTGAAGAGCAAAAAGAGAAAAGTAGAAAAATAGTAATTAGATTTAGCGATAATAATATGCAATTGGCTGTAAGATATAGTGTTCTGTTAGAACGTATGAGAGTTAATAATAGTATTTTTTGTTTAAAGGATGATAATGAGATAACGGTAATAATGCTAAATACTGATGAAGAAGGCGTTAATAATTTTGCAAGACAGTTTGTTGTTCAATATCAAAATATGTTCCAGAGTGATATTGTAGATACAAAGATAGTAATAGATAAATTATAGGAGATGTTTATATGAGATATAGTCAATATAAATTTAATTTTTATTTAAATGCAAGTCACGCTATATATATAAATGGCGCACTAGGTGATTCACATCCACATACATGGGAGATAGTCATAAAAATAATTAAAAGTCAGAAAGAATTTATAATGTTTAATGAAGTTGAGAAGAAGATAGAAGAATTTCTTAACCAATTTCAGAATAAGTTTATAAATGATTTTCAGCCGTTTGATACGACTAATCCTACATTAGAAAATATTACAGCATATTTATTAGAACGTTTGGATGGTATATTAGTACCTTTGGGTTGGGTTATTTTCTATATTGAAATTGGAGAAACACCAACAAGATCATATATTATAAGTAGAGTAGAAAACAATGTTATAAGTGGTTTGCAAATGAAAAATATTGTTTCGGACATAATAGATAATACGTTTAATGAGGAATGATTTGATGAATAATAATAGGAAAGTTGCAGTATTAATTCCTAGCTTATCACCTAGTAATAAGTTGATAGATATTATTAGAAGTGTTAAGGAAATAGGTTTTGAACAGATACTTGTAGTGAATGATGGTAGTGATTCAAGCTACGACGAATATTTTGATAAGGTAAAAAAATTAGGAGTTACAGTTATTAGCCATGCAGTTAATCTTGGTAAAGGAAGAGCCTTAAAGACAGGAATTAATTATATATTAACTGAGTGGAAAGATTGTGTGGGAGTAATAACGGCAGATTCAGATGGACAGCATAGAGCAGCAGATATATTAAAGTGTAGAGAAGAATTATTGATAAATGAAGATAAGTTAGTATTAGGTTGTCGTAACTTTTCTGAAACTAATATACCTCTAAAAAGCAAGCTTGGAAATATAATTACAGCTAGAGTTATGCAAATACTAGTAGGTGTAAATGTATCTGACACCCAAACTGGATTAAGAGGATTTTCTAGAGAACTAATGAAGCGATATTTAGAAGTATCAGGGGAAAGATTTGAATATGAAACCAATGTGCTGTTATTTAGTAAGGAAGAAAGTATAGATATTGTAGAAGTAGAAATAGAAACAATATATTTAGAAGATAATAAGAGTTCTCATTTTAGACCTGTTATAGATTCAGTTAAAATATATGGATTGTTTTTTAAATTTATTATAGCATCTTTGTCTTCTTTTATTATTGATATTGGATTGTTTTCTTTGGCATCATTTTTATTTAAAGATACATTTCCGACATACTATATAATTGTAAGCACTGTATTGGCTAGAGTAGTTTCTTCTATGTACAATTTTATAGTTAACAAACAAGGAGTATTCAAGAATAATGATAACCTTGGAAAGGTAATGGTTAAATATTATACCTTATCAATTATCCAAATGACAGTGTCTGGATTAGGGGTATGGTTTTTGCATAACATATTTATGGGTAATGAGACTGTAATTAAAATAATTGTTGATAGTATATTGTTTTTGATAAGCTTTCAAGTACAAAGAGAATGGGTTTTTAAAATGAAAGCTAATAAAGAAAAATAGGGTGAAAACTTAATAAAATTCAGTGAAATATGCAGTATATAAATAATCTTAAGTTTTGATGCTTAAGATTATTATTTTTTTAAGGTATATTATTTACAATGTATTGATTAGGTTGTATTATAGTGGCAAACATAACAAGTGATAATATTATATAAATTATATATAGAAGGGATGATATTATGAAGAAACAATATGACGAAGCTTCAAAGCGTCAAGTTGGTTTGTACGACTCAAGCTTTGAACACGATAACTGTGGTATTGGTGCAGTGGTTAATATAAAGGGTGTTAAGTCACATAGTATAGTAGCAAAAGCACTGGAAATTGTAGAAAATCTAGAACATAGAGCCGGCAAAGACGCCGAGGGTAAAACAGGAGATGGAGTAGGAATCTTATTACAGATTTCACATAGCTTTTTCTCAAAAACTGTTGAAGCCCTCGGCGTTTCTTTAGGTTTGGAGCGAGATTATGGAATAGGAATGTTTTTCTTTCCACAAGACGAACTAAAGAAGAATCAAGCTAAGAAAATGTTTGAGATTATAGTAGAAAAGGAAGGTATGGAATTTATTTGTTGGAGGGAAGTACCTATAAAGCCGGAGATACTAGGCAAAAAGGCTGTAGATGTTATGCCTTGCATTATGCAGGCGTTTATTAAACGACCAGCAAATGTACAAAGAGGGTTAGAATTTGATAGGAAATTATATGTAGTAAGAAGAGTATTTGAGCAATCAAGTGATGACACATATGTTGTATCTTTATCAAGCAGAACAATAGTATATAAAGGAATGTTTTTGGTAGATGAATTAAGAATGTTCTTTGAAGATTTACACGATGAAGCTTATGATTCAGCTATTGCATTAGTACATTCAAGATTTTCGACTAATACAACACCAAGTTGGTTAAGAGCGCATCCTTATAGATATATTGTTCATAATGGTGAAATTAATACAATCAGAGGAAATGCTGATAAGATGCTTGCTCGTGAAGAAACAATGGAATCAGATTATTTTAAAGGCGAAATGCATAAGTTGACTCCAGTTGTTGATCCGGATGGTTCTGATTCCGCAAGATTAGATAATACATTAGAGTTCTTGGTTATGAGTGGAATGCCACTTCCATTAGCAGTTATGATTGCGATACCAGAACCTTGGGAAAATAACAGATATATGTCTGGGGCTAAGAAAGATTTTTATCAATACTATGCAACTATGATGGAGCCTTGGGATGGTCCTGCGTCAATATTATTTACTGATGGAGATATTATGGGTGCTGTACTTGATAGAAATGGTCTTAGACCGTCTAGATATTATATTACTTCAGATGACGAGTTAATATTATCGTCAGAAGTAGGTGTACTTGATATTGACCCAGCAAAAATCATTACTAAAGATAGACTTAGACCAGGAAAGATGTTACTTGTTGATACAATTGAAAAAAGAGTAATATCTGATGATGAGATCAAAGAAAAATATGCAACTAATAAGCCTTATGGAGAATGGTTAGATAGCAACTTGATTAAGTTAAAAGATTTATCTATTCCAAACAAGAAGGTTGAAGAGTATTCAGAAGAAGACAGAAAGAGATTACAGAAAAATTTTGGATATACTTATGAGGATTTGAAAACATCTATACTTCCTATGGCATTAAATGGCAGTGAAGCAATCGCAGCTATGGGTGTTGATAGTCCGCTAGCGGTATTATCTGATAATCATCAACCGTTGTTTAATTATTTTAAACAATTATTTGCACAAGTAACTAATCCGCCAATAGATGCCATTAGAGAGGAAGTTGTGACATCTACTTCTGTATACATTGGTAAGGATGGTAATATTCTTGAAGAGAAACCAGAAAACTGTCACGTGTTAAAGATAACTAATCCTATTCTTACAAGTGTTGATATGTTAAAAATCAAGAATATGAATATTGAAGGATTAAAAGTAGGGGAAGTACCAATTGTATATTACAAGAATACATCTTTAGAAAAGGCAATTGAAAGATTGTTTGTAGAAGCAGATAGATTATATAGAGATGGAGTTAATATACTAATATTAACAGATAGAGGTGTTGATGAGAATCATGTTGCAATACCATCATTGCTAGCAGTCTCTGCTATGCAACAACATTTAGTAAAGACTAAGAAGAGAACTTCTGTAGCTATGATATTAGAGAGTGCAGAACCAAGAGAAGTTCATCATTTTGCAACTCTACTTGGATATGGTGCTTGTGCTATTAATCCGTATCTGGCTCAAGAATCTATAAAAGAGTTAATTGACAACAATATGTTGGATAAAGATTATTATGCGGCAGTAAGTTCATATAACGATGCGGTTATTCATGGTATTGTAAAAATAGCATCGAAGATGGGTATATCAACAGTTCAATCTTATCAAGGTTCTCAAATTTTTGAGGCAGTTGGTCTTAATAGAGAAGTGATTGATAAATATTTTACTAATACAGTAAGTAGAATAGAAGGTAGAAATTTATCGGATATTCAAGGGGAGGTTGAATGTTTACATTCAAAGGCTTTTGATCCACTTGGATTATATAGTGAAAATACCCTTGAAAGTGTAGGTAGTCATAAATTTAGAAGTGGTAAGGAGGACCATTTATACAATCCTCAAACAATACATTTACTACAAGAAGCGACAAGGACATGTGATTATTCCATATTTAAAGAATACAGTAAATTAATTGATGATGAGACAAAGAATATTAATCTAAGAAGTCTTGTTGATTTTAAATATACTAATAAACCTATCTCGATAGATGAAGTTGAAAGTGTAGAATCTATTGTTAAGAGATTTAAGACTGGTGCTATGTCTTATGGATCTATTTCTAAAGAGGCTCATGAGTGTTTAGCGATTGCTATGAATATGTTAGGTGGAAAATCTAACTCAGGAGAAGGTGGAGAAGATTTGGATCGCCTTACGGTAGGGAAAGATGGAAAAAATAAATGTTCAGCAATTAAACAAGTAGCATCAGGTCGTTTTGGAGTTACTTCTAAATATTTAACAAGTGCTACAGAGATACAGATTAAAATGGCACAAGGAGCAAAGCCTGGAGAGGGTGGACATCTGCCTGGAGGTAAAGTATATCCTTGGGTTGCTAAGACTAGACATTCAACACCAGGTGTAGGGCTTATATCACCACCACCTCATCATGATATATATTCTATTGAGGATCTAGCACAGTTAATATATGACTGTAAAAATGCTAATAAGAATGCACGAATATCTGTTAAATTAGTATCTGAGGCAGGAGTAGGTACAGTTGCAGCAGGCGTTGCAAAAGCAGGAGCTCAAGTAATATTGGTATCAGGATATGATGGTGGTACAGGGGCAGCACCACGTAATTCTATATATAATGCAGGACTTCCGTGGGAGTTAGGTTTAGCGGAATCACATCAAACACTTATAATGAATGATTTGCGAAACAAGGTTATATTAGAGACAGATGGTAAATTAATGACAGGAAGAGATGTAGCTATAGCAGCTATGCTTGGAGCTGAGGAGTATGGATTTGCAACAGCGCCACTTGTAACAATGGGCTGTGTAATGATGAGAGTATGTAATCTTGATACTTGTCCTGTAGGTGTTGCAACACAGAATCCAGAGCTTCGTAAAAGATTTAGAGGTAAACCAGAATATATTATTAACTTTATGAAATTTGTTGCTGAAGAATTAAGAGAATATATGGCTAAATTAGGTATATGTACAGTTGATGAATTGGTAGGAAGAACTGATTTACTTGTAACAACAAAGAGGGCTAAAGAAAAGAATATTGATTTATCTAAAATTATTAATAATCCTTTTGCTGGTAGTAAGCAAAACAAAGTGTGTTATGCAAAGAAAAATGTATATAACTTTGAATTGGAAAAGACAGTAGATGAAAAAGTATTGATTCCTAAATTTAAAGAAGCGTTTAAGAAAGCCAGCAAACAAAGTGTAAGTATAGATGTTACCAATACTGACCGTTCGGTAGGTACTATATTTGGAGCAGAGATAACGAAACAATACCATAATGCGTTAGACGAAGATACATTTACAGTTAAATGTAATGGAAGTGGCGGTCAAAGTTTTGGAGCATTTATACCTAAGGGTATTACTCTAGAATTGATTGGAGACAGTAACGATTACTTTGGTAAGGGATTGTCAGGTGGTAAGCTTGTTGTATATCCACCAAGCACAGCAAAATATAAAGCGGAAGAAAATATTATTATTGGTAATGTTGCTTTATATGGTGCAACTAGCGGAAAAGCATTTATAAATGGTGTTGCAGGTGAGAGATTTGCAGTTCGTAATTCAGGTGCAACAGCGGTAGTAGAAGGCGTTGGCGAACATGGATGCGAATATATGACTGGTGGTAGAGTTGTAATACTTGGATCAACGGGAAAGAACTTCGCAGCTGGTATGAGCGGTGGTATTGCATATGTGTTAGACATTGAAAATGATTTATATATGAAACTTAATAAGGAATTAGTTTCCTTGGAATCGGTTAGTGATAAATATGATGTATTAGAGTTAAAGGATATTATAAAAGAACATGTTGATTGTACTGGTTCTAAACTTGGAAAAGAGATGCTTGATAACTTTGGAGAGTATTTACCTAAGTTCAAGAAGATAATTCCACACGAATACAAACATATAATGAATATGATTGTACAGATGGAAGAAAAGGGACTTAGCAGTGAGCAAGCACAAATAGAAGCATTTTATGCGGTTAAGAGATAGGAGGTAATGGAATGGGTAAACCAACAGGATTTTTAGAATATGATAGAACTACTAGTGAGTCAGTTAGTCCAGTGGAGCGAATTAAGCATTTTAACGAGTTCCATACTCCGCTATCTATGGAGAAACAAAGGGAGCAAGGTGGAAGATGTATGGATTGTGGAGTTCCGTTTTGTCAGTCTGGTATGATGATAGGTGGAATGGCATCGGGATGTCCGCTTAATAATCTTATACCTGAGTGGAATGACCTTATATACAATGGAAATTGGGAAGAAGCATATAGAAGACTTAAAAAGACTAATAACTTTCCCGAATTCACATCAAGGGTATGTCCTGCACCGTGTGAAGCGGCGTGTACATGTAATATAAATACAGACCCAGTTACAATAAAAGAAAATGAAATGTGCCTAGTAGAAAATGCATACAAATCAGGTTATGTAAAACCAATAATTCCAGATATTAGAACAGGAAAGAAAATAGCTATAGTAGGTTCTGGGCCGGCAGGATTGACAGCAGCAGATCAGCTTAATAAAAGAGGTCATAGTGTTACTGTATTTGAACGAAATGATAGAATAGGCGGATTGTTAATGTATGGCATACCAAATATGAAGCTGGAAAAACACATTATTGAACGTAAATTAAACATTATGAAACAAGAGGGTGTACAATTTGTTACTAATGCAAATGTAGGTGGTTCTAAAAGTATATTACCTAAAGTTGCTCAGGGTGATGAAATGGCTAAATATTTAACTAACAATGCAGAATATATTAAGGCAGATAAACTGATTAAAGAATATGATAGTGTAATACTAACCTGTGGTGCATCTAATCCTAGAGATATTAAAGTGACAGGTAGAGAAGCTAAAGGAATATATTTTGCAGTTGATTTTTTGAAGACAACAACGAAAAGTTTGCTTGACTCTGAATTCAAAGATAATAATTATGTAAATGTAAAAGATAAAAAAGTATTAGTAATTGGTGGAGGAGATACCGGTAACGATTGCGTAGGTACATCTGTAAGAGAGGGCGCAACTGCTGTTATTCAATTAGAGATGATGCCAAAGCTTCCAGTATGCAGGGCGAATAATAATCCTTGGCCTGAGTGGCCTAAAGTTCTTAAAACTGACTATGGTCAAGAAGAAGCAGTAGCTGTATATGGGATTGATCCTCGTATATATGAGACAACTGTTAAAGAATTTATAAAAGATAAATCTGGTAATATATGCAAGGCAAAATGTGTTAAATTAGAATGGAAGAAGGATTCTAAGACTGGCATATTTGGGATGAGTGAAGTAGCAGGTAGTGAATATGAAGTGGAATGTGATGTTGTACTAATTGCGGCTGGATTCTTGGGAACAGAAAATTATGTAGCGAAATCATTTGGGGTTGAGCTAAATGAGAGAACAAACGTTAAGACAGAAGTAGGTGACTATGAAACCGTTTTACCAAAAGTATTTGTTGCAGGTGATATGAGACGCGGTCAATCCTTAGTAGTATGGGCTATACGTGAAGGTAGAGAGGTTGCGAAGGCGGTGGATGCCAAATTAATGGGTTATAGTAACCTAAGATAATTCAATTATAATGATTAATATATGAGTAAAAGAGCTTAGAAATCAAAAAAATATGAGTTTTAGGCTCTTTTTGCTACAAAGTTGCGCAAAATGGTTGCGCAATATAGGGGTGTAAGATATACTGTACTTAGGTTGTATTATGTAATAAAATCAATCAAACCATTGAAAATACAAGGAACTTTACATAATAAGTTAGCATAAAAATAAGATTTAATCAAGTTGCGCAATATAGTGAACAACAAAATAAGCGCAAATGGTAATAAATTGTGCAATATGAATATAAAATCGAAAAAAACATTAGAATATTTGTTGATTGACTACAAATACTATACGATGATATACTAAGACTACAGAACAACCGATTGCGCAAAATGAGAAAAGGAGAGCAATATGGATAATAACAAAAGAATTACCATTGAAGATATTGCTAGGGAATTGGGATATTCAAAAACAACTATTTCAAGAGCACTATCTGGTAAGGGAAGAATTGGTGAAGAGACTAGGAATAAAATAAATGACTATATTAAGGATTGTAATTACAAACCGAATGTTATGGCAAAAGGTTTGGCAGAATCAAAAACATTTAATATAGGAATGGTTCTTCCGGCAGATACTAATTTAATTGAAATTCCTTTTTTTCAAAGTTGTTTAATCGGTATATGTGAAATGGCTTCTAGCGTTGATTATGACGTGGTAGTTATTACGGTTGAAGAAGATGACATTAATCAATTAATAAGAGTTGTGAATAATCGTAAAGTTGATGCAGTTATACTAACGAGATCCTTATTAAACGATTTGCCGGCGACATTTTTGAAATCAAGTGACATGCCATTTGTTGTAATTGGAAGCAGCGATGATGAAAGTATGATTCAGATTGATAATAATCACACAGAGGCTTGTGAAGAATTAACTTCGTTATTGATAATGCAAGGTATGGAAAGAATAGCTCTTATAGGTGGCAATATGGACCATATTGTAAGTAGGAAGAGGTACAATGGATATGAAAAATCTCTAATAAAATATGGAATGTCAGTGAATAATAACCTCATACATCTAAATGCAACTTCAAAGATTCTTATTGAAAAAGCAGTTGATGATATTATGAGAGCTGGAGCAGATTGTATACTCTGTATGGATGATATGATATGTAGTCATGTACTTAGAAGACTAAATGAAGATGGATATAGTATCCCAGATGATATAAAAGTTGCTTCATTTTACAATAGTGCATTTCTTGAAAATCATAATCCACCAATTACTTCGGTACAGTTTAACGTTAGAGAATTAGGAGTAGCAGCTTGTAGAGTTCTATTAGAACATATACAAGGAGTAGAAGTTAAAAACAAAACAAGACTTGGATATGAACTTGTAATTAAAGATTCGACTAAGAAGTCTAAGAAAAAATATTAATTTTATTTTAGGAGGAAGAAAAATGAGAAGAAAAATTATATCATTGGCTATGGCAACAGCTTTAGTAATGGCGACATTAACAGGTTGTGGAACAACTGATAGTACAAAGGATACAACAGATAAAACAGACAATACTGATACTAATGTGGAAGGTGAACTTACAACAGAAGACATTACATTGAAAGTATGGGAGTCGTCAGAAGGACCAGATGAATTCATTAGACAAGCAGGAGAAAAATTCACAGAGAAGTATCCTAATATAACAATAGAGTATGTTAATGTTGAATTAGGTGATACAACTACTCAAATAGCACTTGATGGACCAGCAGGAGTTGGTGCAGATGTATTTGCAGCTCCACATGATAAGTTAGGTGAATTAGTATCTGGTGGACATGTACTACCTACAGTTAATGCAAACGATGTTGCATCAAAAGTATTAGAGTCATGTACAAGTGCAGTAACTTATGATGGAACAATGTATGGTTATCCAGTATCAGCAGAGACTTATGCATTATTCTACAACAAAGACATTATTGATGAAGCAGACGTTCCAACAACTTGGGAAGAAGTAAAAGAATATGCAGCAGCAAATACAGGTAATGGAAAATATGGTTTCTTAATGGATGTAGGAAATGGATATTACACAATTATATTTACAACAAGTGATGACAATAGATTATTTGGTGCAGAAGGAACTGATCAAGAGAATACTAATATTAATTCAGAAGCATCAGTAAAAGGTATGGAGTTATTCCAAGATTTAAGATCAGCAGTTAATGTACCAGCAGCAGATTTAACAACTTCAATTTGTGATTCAGCATTTTCAAGTGGTAATGTAGCAATGTATATTACAGGTTTATGGAATGTAACAGTATTTGAAGAAGCGGGAATTAATTTTGGTGTTACTACACTTCCAAGTCTTCCAGGAAATGATACTCCAGCAGCATCTTTCTCAGGAACAAGAGTTATGTTTGTATCAGCTTATACTGATTACCCAACTGAGGCAGCAGCATTTGCAGACTTCTTATTATCAGATGAAATGCAACAGTTAAGATTCGACTTAACAGGTTCTCTACCTTCAATTGATGTTGAAGTTGATAGCCCTTATGCAGAAGGTTTCTTACAACAATTAGAGTATGCGTTCCCTATGCCTTCAATTCCAGAAATGGGTTCTTACTGGGATGCTATGAATGCAGCAAGTGCAAATATCTGGGATGGAGCAGATGTTCAAACCGAGTTAAATGCATGTGATAGTGCAATTACTACAAAATAGAGTATCTTTTATTTAAAGTGTGTGTGTTATATGGGATGTTTAATAAACATCCCATATTTATTAAAAGAGAGTGGTGAATAATATGGTAAACAGTTTAAAAACAGATGGCTCATCAAAGACAAAGATATTAATAACATCAATTTTGTTTATGGGGCTAGGACATATAATTTATTTTAAACAATATGTAAAAGGGTTATTATTTGCATTATTGGAGATAGTGATGCTAATATTTTCACCTTTTATAGTTCAAAAAATAATAGATTTAATTACACTAGGTGAACCACACCCAGAGTTAGCGGTTAAGGATAGAGATAATTCAATATTTATGCTAATAGATGGTGTAATGATAATAGCAGTATTAGCTATATTTATAGTGGTATATATATTATCTGTTAAGAGTTCCTTAGATCAATATAAGAGATTTTGTCTAGATGGAACAATAGAAAATAATAAACAAGCATTAAGTGGTTTGTTCGGAAAAGCATTTCCAGTGTTAGGTTTAACACCAACAGTTTTGTTAGTAGTATTTTTTGTAATGGTTCCTCTAGTATTTTCAGCCTGTGTGGCATTTACAAATTACTCATCGCCTAATAATATTCCACCGAATAATACAGTGGACTGGGTTGGATTTGATAATTTTATAGCCATGTTTGGTGGAAGTACAACATGGGCAGGAGCGTTTTGGAGAGTTGCAGCATGGACATTAATATGGGGCGCTCTAGCAACATTTACATGTTACTTTGGTGGCATGATAATGGCAGTAGTATTAAAAGATAGTAAGTTCAAAACAACACCTGTATTTAGAGCCATTTTTGTTCTTCCATATGCAGTACCAGCAGTGCTAAGTATGTTAATATGGACAAATCTTCTTAACGGAAGTTTTGGTGTAGTAAATAGAACGTTAATGGAGATAGGACTTATAAGTAATGCAATACCATGGTTAAGTGATCCTTGGCTTGCTAAGTTCACATGTGTGTTAATTAACTTATGGGCAGGTTTCCCTTACTTTATGCTACTAATCAGTGGTTCTATGACGGCTATATCAGATGATGTATATGAAGCAGCAACAATTGATGGAGCAAATAAGTTCCAATTATTTAGAAAGATAACATTACCTTTAATTATGTATCAAACAGCCCCACTTATTATTATGTCATTTACACATAATATAAATAATTTTGGAGCGATATTCTTCTTAACTATGGGTAGACCATACGTAGGAGATTCTACAGTTACTAGTGCTGGTGGTACAGATATATTGGTAACTTGGATATATAACTTAACTGTAAAATTATTAAAGTACAATTATGCGTCAGTAATAGCAGTTGTAATATTTGTTGTACTAGTACCATTTGCAGTATTTAACTTCGCTAGAACTAAATCATATAAGGAGGGTGAAATCTAATGAATAAAGCAGGAAAAATAATTAATAAAACATTTATACTAATATATTTTATTGTAACTTCGTTAATTGTTATTTACCCTTTGATTTATGTTTTAAGTGCAGCGGTTGCACCAGGAAGTAACATTGCACAATTAAATATAATACCGTTTAAAGATGGAATAACATTTGATCATTTTAAACATTTGTTTAACAATACAGATTATTTGTTATGGTTTAGAAATACATTGACTATAGCAGTAGCAACCTCGGCAGGAACAATAGTTATATCATCATTAGGAGCTTATGTGTTTTCAAGATTCAGATTTCCACTTAAAAAAGGTATGATGATGACTTTATTAGTACTTCAAATATTCCCTTCATTCGTTGGTATGATTGCAGTATATGTAATTCTATATCGTATAAATGGATTAGATACACTATGGGGACTTGTACTAGTATATCTAGCAGGAAATATTCCATATAATACTTGGATGGTTAAGAGCTATATGGACACAATTCCAAAGAGCTTAGATGAAGCAGCAAGAATAGATGGAGCTAATCATTTAAGAATCTTCTGGCAGATTGTATTACCAATTGCGAAACCAATAATAATATTTTTAGGTATTACAAGTTTTACAGCACCTTGGATGGATTACATCTTCCCTAAGATGGTACTTCGTTCTTCAAATATGCAAACTCTTGCATTAGGTCTATATAACTTTGTAACAGAAAAGAAAAATCAATTTACTAATTTTGCAGCAGGAGCTGTATTAATAGCTGTACCGTTTATTGTATTCTTTGTTCTTTCTCAAAAGACTATGATTACATCAATGGGGGGTTCTGCTGTTAAGGAATAGGAGTCGTGGAATATGAAATTAACTTATAATAATAAATATATATTAAAGGATGATAAGCCATGGTTTCCTATTATGGGTGAGATGCATTACTCAAGATACCCAAAGGAACTTTGGAAAGAATCTTTATATAAAATGAAAGCAGGCGGAGTTGATATTGTATCAACATATGTCTTGTGGATTCATCATGAAGAGATAGAGGGTCAATATGACTTTGAAGGAAATAAGGATTTAAAAGCATTTGTAGAAGCATGCAAAGAATGTGATATAAGCTTAATGCTTAGAATAGGACCTTGGTGTCATGCTGAGACAAGAAATGGTGGATTTCCTGATTGGCTGTTAAATAAAGATTTTGAAGTAAGATCAAATGATGAAGCATATTTTGCAGAAATAGAAAAGCTATATAAGAAAATATATGAACAAGTAGACGGATTGTTTTTAAATGATGAAGGGCCTATTGTAGGTGTTCAAATAGAAAATGAATATGGACATTGTGGAGGACTTACAGGCGATGAAGGAAATAATCATATAATACGTCTATATAATATGGCAAAAGAAATCGGTTATGATGTTCCAATATATACAGCTACAGGCTGGGGTGGAGCTATGACTGGTGGGTTATTACCTGTAATGGGGGGATATTGTGATGCACCTTGGGATCAAAGAATAGTCGATATTGAACCAAGTGGTAATTACATATTTACTCATGAAAGAAATGACCACAATATTGGTAGTGATTATGGAATCGGCGAGGGAATAACATTTGATGTAACAAAGTATCCATATTTAACTGCTGAATTAGGTGGTGGACTTCAAGTTACACATCATAGAAGAACAATCGCAACTAGTAGTGATATAGGAGCAATGAGTATGGTTAAGCTTGGAAGTGGTGTTAATCTATTAGGATACTATATGTATCATGGTGGTACTAATCCTAAAGGTATATTAACAACTCTAGAAGAGAATAAAGCATCGGGTTCTATAAATGATTTGCCTGTTATGTCATATGATTTTAGAGCACCTCTTAGACAATATGGACAAATAACAGATACATTTAAAGAGATTAAATTAATAGCAACATTTTTAGAAGACTTTGGTGAAGAAATATGTGAAATGCCAGCAGTTATACCTGAGGCAAATCCATTATTCCCAACTAATTTGACGGATCTTAGAACATCTACAAGACATAATGGAAAGAATGGATATATCTTTGTTAATAACTATCAAAGAAGATATGACATGGCAGACCATAAGGATGTAGAACTTAATGTTGTATTAGAAAATGAAGAGATAGTATATCCAGCAATAGATATATCTAATAAAGAATATTTCTTCTATCCATTTAATATGGAATTAGAAGGCGGATTATTAAAGTCAGCCCTATCGACACCGTTATGTAAGCTTAACTATGGAACTGAGGATAGTTCGGTAGTGTTTTATAGTGATAGAGAAGATCCTTCGTATACGTTAGAAGGAGATGTAACTACTAAAATTATTACATTATCTAGAGAAGAGGCTCTTAATTCATGGAAGTTAACATTAGATAAGGAATATTTATTTGTATCATCAGCTTCTGTAATTAAAACAGACAAGGGTGTTGAATTTACAGATAGAAATAATGAGATAACATTTAAAGTATATCCAGATTTAGCTACTACACCAAATGGATTTGAGAAGATATCAGGAAATGATGATTGTGGGATATATAAGAAGATTATTGAGAGCAGTGAGGCTGTAGCTACATTCGAAAAAGTATCAGAAAACCAAGAAAAAGTTGTATATGAGATAAATATTAATGTGGATAAGAAAGCAAGTGACTATTTTGTAAAGTTAGACTATGTTGGAGATCAGATGAAGTTATATATTGATGGTGAGTATGTAACAGATGATTTTTGGGCAACAAATGACTTTGAAATTAGTATGAAACATTTTAATTATCCTAAAAACATTACTATGGAAATATATCCTTTGCATGAAGGTGATGAAGTGTTCATCGAAGAGTGGCCTGATATGAATGGAGGAAAAGCCTGTGAATTGCTAAATGTAACTGTAGAAAGTGAATATATAGCTATTTTATAGGAGAGATTAAACTATGAAAAAATTGAATATAAAACGTTTGATAGCATGTAGTATGGCATTATTGCTTGGTATAAATATGATAAGCATAAATGCATATGAAGTTAAAGCAGCTAGTACAGAAATCACTATAGAAAATGGAGATTTCGAAAATGCTTACATGTGGCCGTGGGAATATACTGCTGATATTGGTGGTGGAGAATTTTATGGCTATAAAGTTGGAACTAATGAATGGTCAGCCAATACTACAAATTTCCTTAATTTGTGGAACGATACGGGAAGTAATGCAGAAGTTACAGTTAGCATAGGGGTAGAAAACCTAACAGCAGGAACTTATGTAGTATCAGCAGATACAGATGGCGAATCAGGAAGTGTATTAAACTTAGTGGTTGATGGAAGTACAGAATTATCAAGAACAAGTATGCCTACAACAGGATGGGATAATTGGAATACATATACATCAGATGAATTTACACTATCAGAAGATGGTAATATAACAATAAAGATTACTGGTGCATTTCCTAATGATTATTGGTGTGATATTGACAATCTTAAGCTTTATAGAACCGGTGATCTGACAAATACTGATCCTGTAAAAGCAGACATATTTGTTACAAAGGTTTCTGGATTAAGTAATGATTTTATTAAAGGTGTAGATGTGTCTAGTGTTATATCTTTGGAAGACAGCGGAGTTGTATTCTACGATGAAAATGGAAAAGAGCAAGATATATTTACAACTTTATCACAGTCAGGTGTAAACTATGTTCGTGTTAGAATATGGAATGATCCATATGATTCAAGTGGAAACGGATATGGTGGAGGAAATAATGATTTAGCCAAGGCTATTGAAATAGGAAAAAGAACAACAACAAATGGCATGAAATTACTAGTGGATTTCCACTATTCTGACTTCTGGGCAGACCCAGCAAAACAAGAAGCGCCAAAGGCTTGGAAAAACTATAGTTTAAGTGAAAAAGAAACGGCAGTATATAATTTTACTAAAGATAGCCTAGATGCTATGAGAGCTCAAGGTATTGATATTGGAATGGTTCAAGTTGGAAACGAAACCAACAGTGCTATATGTGGTGAAACGGGCTTTGCTAATATGAGTGCAATATTTAGTGCAGGAAGTAGAGCTGTAAGAGATGTTGATAGTAATATATTAGTAGCCTTACATTTTACTAACCCTGAAACATCAGGAAGATATTCTACTATAGCAGCAAATCTAAACACTTATAACGTGGATTATGATGTGTTTGCAACATCATATTATCCGTTTTGGCATGGAACATTAAATAATCTAACATCTGTGTTGAAAAATGTAGCAGATACATATGGTAAAAAGGTTATGGTAGCAGAGACTTCTTATTGCTACACAAGTGAAGATGGTGATGGACATGAAAATACAGCACCAAGGTCGGTTGGTCAAACTCTTGATTACCCATGTACAGTACAAGGACAAGCTAATTCACTTAGAAATGTAATTAACGCAGTAAATAGTATTGGAGATGCAGGAATAGGAGTGTTCTATTGGGAACCAGCATGGATTCCAGTACCAGGAAATACTTTAGCTGATAGACAAGCAAAATGGGAACAATATGGTTCTGGTTGGGCTTCAAGCTATGCAACAGAATATGATGCAGAAGATGCAGGAAAATGGTATGGAGGAAGTGCAGTTGACAATCAAGGATTATTTGATTTTAATGGTAATCCACTAGCTTCTTTAAATGTTTTTAAGTATGTAAATACAGGAGCATATACTGATGTAAAAGTTGACACTATATCAGAGATTACTTTATCTATAGAACAAGGTGATACAATTACCCTACCAGAAACAGTAACAGTTATATATAACAACGGTTCAACAGGAGCGAAAAGTGTAACTTGGAATACTAATGAGGTAGATAAAGCAGTTAGTAAAGGAATAGGTACTTATACTATAAGTGGAACTTCTGAAGGAATAGCAGTAACACTAAAGTTAACAATTAAGCCTAAAAATCTGGTGAGTAATTTTAGTTTTGAATCGCCTGAAATGAGTATGTGGAATATAGAATATCTTAATGATACTCTCCAATGTGTAGATAGACAAAATAAATTAGCAGATGCAGTTACAGGAAATTATTCAATGCATTTTTGGAATGATTCGGCTATGGAATTTACAATAAGTCAAAATGTAACTGGTTTAGAAGATGGGTATTATAATATTTCAGTATCAGCTCAAGGTGGAGATATAAATAATGGAAACATGTATTTATTTGCTAAGACAGGAAATAATGAAAGTAGAAAATCATTTGAATTAAGCGGTTGGACTGACTGGAAAACCCCACTTATAGAAAAGATATTAGTTAAAAATGGTGAAATTACCATAGGAGTCTATATGAGTATGGAGGCAAATGGTTGGGGCACTATTGATGATTTTTATCTATATAAGGTTGGAGATGTTAATGAAAATGGCAACTCAAATGGTAGTACAGATGATGATAGAAATAATTTTCAAGATAATGATGAGAATCAAGATGATAATCAAAGTGACACAGCAAACAGTGAGACAGATGATGCAACAAATACTAATACAGACGATACAACAATGACAACAGATAGTAGTGATATATCTAATACAGGTGATATAAATAAAACTACTGATAATCAACAAGTAAAAACAGGAGATAAAGCACCTATAACAATAGTAATATGTATAATGGGAATTGCTATAGCAGGAATATATATTCTAAGAAAAAAGAATATTAGATATTAAGATTAACGAAAAACTCTTGCTAAAGGTAAGAGTTTTTCATATATTTAGTTAAGATATAAATATAGACAGATGAAAAATGAAGTAGTAATGTAAAAGTGTACTATTATTACTTAGTGAGGTTTTATCGAACTTAGTAAGAATGCACACCTAGGCACTTGGCGAGGTGTTTTCGAGTTTAGTGAATATGGTGTTTCGATGTTTTAATTATACAAAATATAGGAGGGTATTATTATGTCAATTTTAGTTACTGGTGGAGCAGGGTATATAGGAAGTCATACATGTATAGAATTAATTAGCGCGGGTTATGAGGTTGTTATAGTAGATAACTTATATAATTCTAGTGAGAAAGTAATAGATAGAATCGAGACAATAACAGGAGTAAGACCTACGTTTTATGAGGCTGACCTATTAGATAGAAATAAGTTGGAATATATATTTGATACAGAAGTAATAGATTCAGTTATACATTTTGCTGGATTGAAAGCAGTTGGAGAATCTGTAGTAAAACCATTAGAATATTATCATAATAATATTACAGGAACTCTTATATTATGTGATGTAATGAGAAATCATAATGTAAAGAATATAATATTTAGTTCGTCAGCTACGGTATATGGTGATCCAGCGTTTGTGCCTATTACAGAAGAATGTCCAAAGGGACAGATTACTAATCCATACGGACAGACAAAGGGTATGTTAGAACAGATATTAACAGATTTTCATGTTGCAGATAAAGATTGGAACATAGTATTACTTAGATATTTCAATCCTATTGGTGCACATAAGAGCGGACTAATTGGAGAAAATCCAAAGGGAATTCCTAACAACTTAATTCCTTATGTAGCTCAGGTTGCGGTTGGTAAATTAGCTTGTGTTGGTGTGTTTGGAGATGACTATAATACTCCTGATGGAACAGGAGTTAGAGATTATATTCATGTAGTTGACCTAGCTAAGGGTCATGTAAAGGCACTTAAGAAATTAGAACCTGAAAGTGGAGTTAGTATATATAACTTAGGAACAGGAAATGGATATAGTGTATTACAAGTAATTGAAGCATTTGCAAAGGCATCAGGAATAGAAATTCCTTACGAAATCAAACCTAGAAGATTAGGTGATATAGATACATGTTATGCAGATTCAACTAAGGCAAAGAATGAGCTTGGTTGGGAAGCAGAATATGGAATAGAAGAGATGTGTGCAGATTCATGGAATTGGCAATCAAAGAATCCTAATGGATATAGAGATTAATTCTAGAAAAGAGGATAAATATATGGTAAATGATATTAAAAAAAGTATTGTAGATAAATTTATAGAAGTATTTGGAGAGTCAGACAATATAGACACATATTTTGCACCAGGTAGAGTTAATTTAATTGGTGAACATACAGATTATAATGGAGGTCATGTATTTCCGTGTGCTTTAACTATTGGAACTTATGCAGCTGTAAAGCAAAGAGAAGATAATAACTTGAGATTTTATTCAATGAATTTTGAAAAACTTGGAGTTATAGAAAGTAGTCTTGATGATTTGGTTGCAACTAAGGAGGCTGACTGGACTAATTATCCTAAAGGAGTTATGTGGGCTTTTCTTGAGAAAGGATATACATTTGACAGAGGAATGGATATTGTATTATTTGGAAATATACCAAATGGTTCGGGATTATCATCTTCGGCATCAGTAGAAGTTCTTACAGGATATATTCTTAAATGTATGTATGGATTTGATGTGTCATTACAAGACATTGCATTAATTGGTCAATATTCAGAGAACAATTACAACGGTGTTAACTGTGGTATTATGGATCAGTTTGCTATTGCTATGGGTAAAGAAGATAATGCTATATTCCTAGATACAAGTAATCTTGAATATGAATATGCACCTATCAAATTAGATGGAATGAAATTAGTTATAGCATGCAGTAACAAGAAGAGAGGTTTAGGTGATTCTAAATATAACGAGCGTCGAAGTGAGTGTGAAGATGCATTAGCTTTATTACAAAGCAAATTAGATATTAAGACATTAGGTGATTTATCTATAGAAGAATTTGAAAATAACAAGCATTTAATAGGTGATGAGACTAAAATAAAACGTGCTAAACATGCTGTATATGAAAATGTTAGAACAATAGAAGCAGTTAAAGCTTTAAAAGAAAATGATATTGCTACATTTGGAAAACTAATGAATGAATCTCACATGTCTTTATGTGAAGATTATGAAGTAACAGGTATTGAACTAGATACATTAGTTGAAGCGGCTTGGGATGTGGAAGGCGTTGTTGGAGCTAGAATGACTGGAGCAGGCTTTGGCGGATGTACTGTTAATATTGTTAAGGAAGAGGTTGTAGATAAATTTATAGAAGAAGTATCAACAGCTTACAAAGGAAAAATCGGATATTCTGCTGATTTTTATGTGGTTGATATTGGAGATGGACCTTATAAAATTAATTAATATTGTCTGTAGCTTGTATATTAATTTTAATGAGGCATAGAGGAGAAATAGTATGATTAATGAAAGTATAAGTAAATTAGTTAAATATGGTTTAGATACAGGTCTTATTTGTGATGAAGATAAGATATATGCTACTAATTTAATATTAGATGTACTTAAGTTAGATGAATATGAGAGTGTTGATGTAGAAGAAATTATGGTAGAAAAGTTAGAATCTATATTAAGTGAGATACTTGATTATGCGGTAAGTACGGAGCTTATTGAAGATAGTATTGTATATAAAGATCTATTTGATACACGAATTATGAACTGTCTTATGCCAAGACCAAGTCAAGTTATAGAAACATTCTATAGTAAGTATGATGAGAGTCCGACGGAGGCAACTGATTATTTCTATGAGTTAAGTAAGGCGTCGGATTATATAAGAACTTATAGAGTTAAGAAGGATGAGAGATGGTCTGTAAATAGTAAATATGGAGATATTGATATTACTATTAATCTATCAAAACCAGAGAAGGATCCAAAAGCTATAGCGGCAGAGAAAAATGCAAAACAAAGTTCATATCCTAAATGTCTATTATGTATAGAAAATGAAGGTTATAGTGGAAGAGTTAATCATCCAGCTAGACAAAATCATAGAATTATACCTATAACAGTTAATGATTCAAGATGGGGTTTTCAATATTCTCCATATGTGTATTATAATGAGCATTGTATAGTATTTAACGGTGAACATACACCTATGAAGATAGAGAAAAATACATTTATAAAACTATTTGATTTTGTAAAGCAATTTCCTCACTATTTTCTAGGTTCAAATGCAGATTTGCCAATTGTTGGTGGCTCTATATTAAGTCATGATCATTTTCAAGGTGGTAATTATGAATTTGCAATGGCTAAAGCACCAGTTGAAGAAAAATATAGTATTAATGGTTATGATGATGTAGAAGTTGGCCGTCTTAATTGGC
Organism: Lachnospiraceae bacterium; assembly: GCA_031556525.1. Lineage (GTDB taxonomy): Bacteria > Bacillota > Clostridia > Lachnospirales > Lachnospiraceae > JAVBSN01. The sequence goes on along the minus strand of JAVBSS010000014.1, from coordinate 105,207 downwards.
CATTGTCAGTTATAAGACTTAGAGCAACTAATAGCGATAGAATAATTGAATTAGCTACGTATATACTCGATAAGTGGAGAAGTTATACCGATGAGGCATCTTATATATTTGCTGAGACGGATGGCGAAAAGCATAATACAATAACTCCTATAGCAAGAAAAGTTGGAGGCTATTTTGAACTAGACCTAGCGTTACGTAATAATATCACTACTGACGAGAGACCACTAGGTGTATATCATCCAAAGGAAAAACTTCACAATATCAAGAAAGAAAATATAGGCTTAATAGAAGTTATGGGTCTTGCAGTATTACCAGCAAGATTAAAGGGAGAGATAGATACACTTGCTGAATATATACTAGAAGGCAAGGATGTAGCAAGCAATGTAGGTATAGAAAAACATAAGAATTGGGTAGATTCTTTCTTGCCACAATACACTGATATTAACAAAGAGAATATTATGAGTATTATAAAGAATGAGATTGGTAAAGTCTTTGTTGAAGTTCTTGAGGATGCAGGAGTGTATAAAGGTGATCAAGAAGGCATAGAAGGCTTCAATAGATTTATGAATATATTGTAGTGTAGAATTATAATAAAAGGGAGCATGTCTTCACAACTAAATTTGAAAGAATTTATGTTGTGAAGACATGCTCCCTTTTGTTAATGCTATTCGTGACGTAAGATTTTATCCATACCCTTGCCCTTTGCTAACTCGTCTACTAATTTATCTAAATAACGAATCTCACGCATTATTGGATTGTCAACATCTTCTACACGTACTCCACAGACAACGCCCTTTATTAGAGTTCTTGAAGGATTTGGGGCAGGTGCTTTCTCGAAAAATGTTTCAAAATCTGTATCGTTTTCTATATGACTAACTAATTCTTCTTGTTTATATCCAGTTAGCCAACATATAATTTCATCAACCTCTTCTTTTGTACGATTTTTACGCTCAGCTTTAGTAATGTAAAGTGGATATACACTTGAAAAACTAGTTGTAAATAATTTGTGCTTTTCCATATAGACCTCCCGATTAATAGTTATTAGTTACTGTTATCATTATCGTCCTTGTTAATATTTAATTTTTTCTCTAGTACTGAATACGTAAAAGCAATAACGAGAGCAATTAAACCAACTATTACAAAGGCAGCAGCTTTTCCAAGGAATGGTAAGAATATAAAATCTATAAATATTAGTTTTGCACAAACAACAAGAGATAGTATCAGACCATATATTCTGATGTTCTTGGTATTTAACATAAAACCAAAAATTACACATCCTGCAGCAATTACCATTAATAAAGTGCTAAATGTAACCTGTGCAGATGTATTAGAGATATCATATTTACAGTTAAAGCATATGCACACATAAGTTATAAATATAGAGAATAATAAATATCTATACTTAATTAATCCACTAGGATTATTTAATCTAGGACTTAATATTAAAGAAACAGCAGCAATTCCTAAGATAGCTGTAATAGTCATCGAAGAAATTGATAATCCAACAAATTGTAAAAAGAATATTATAAAAGGAATAGCGTAATATGGAGTAGCATATTCAATGTTTTCATCTTTAAATATTGGTATATAGTTATTTATTAATAAAGAAATTATAATTAATAATACACATGTTGGTATAGTATAGTCTACTAGGTCTATATTAACAGATGCTATATGGTCTAGAAATACACTAATTACAGAAGGCTCGCGTAATATTGTGAGTGAATTAGGTGCCAATATGTGATACCACAAGTTTGGTGTAGATAGCATTGAAAGTCCTAATAATATGTATTTCCATGAAATAGTAAACGCTTCATCTTTAGATTTTGTAGAATGAATAATAAAACATACTATAAATGTAACATAAAAAGCAGTTTGCCACATAAAATCTTTGTTGAAGAGATATACAATGGACATAATTATCATATTAACAGCAACAGGTAAAAGAGATATCTTGTCCTCTTTAATTGTATAAATAATAGCATATGTTAATGCTAATACAATAAACACGCACATTTTAAAAGTGTAATTATCGGTAAATGCTAAAAATATTCCGGAAATTACGAATTGATAGTACATGACATAATAATGTTCTTCATTAAAGTTAATTATAAAGAATATTAGTGCAATAAATGCAAAGGTAAGCATTATTGGTACGCTTGAATACAATGGTATAACAGTAATTAATAAGATAGGAAAACTTGATAATGTCATAGCAGCATAAGTACCATTTTTATTTGAAAGCATATATACAATGTTATAAATAATTATATGTAGTGCTATAAATATAGCTATTGCAATATCATATCCAGATCCGATTATACCACCAGTAAACATAAATTTAGCTTCAATAAAGAAAATAAATATTACTATAAATATAATGCTTGATATGTAAGAGTATACGCTGAATCTAATATCTAGTTCGCCATCAATTCTTAATGGAAGTGCTAGATTAAGAATATGTAGAGATAGTATAATAAACATAGTTATACATAATGGTACAAGTGATATATCTGTATTTGTAGGAAATAGGCATAAGTAAGCGCCCAATAAACCAACAGCTCTTATTACATTAGAATTATTTAATTTACTTAATAAAATAATTACACAAGCGATAACTACAGTTAAAATAATCGAAGTAACATTACCTATGGTATGAAGAAAATAGTAATTGCTTATTAATGCAATGTACAAACTTCCACAACCAAGAGCAGTAATCCATTTTGAAAATTTAGGTAGAAAACGTTTTAAAACCAATTCACCTACTAATAATATAACGATAGCAACAACAGCAAGTAAGACACCCTTCATTGTATCATTAAAGAAGGTGTTGTATGCGAATACTCCGAATATACTCAGACCGATTAAGATTAGAACTATAGCCATAACAGTTACAAAAACTGTTCCTATTTTAAATTCTAATTTGTCAGAAACATCTGATGATTTTTCTTTTTTAACAGGTGGAATATTGTTAGTTACAGCCTGCCTTTGAATAGGTGTAGCGTTGTTAATTACAGTTTCATTGTGAACAGGTGGGACGTTGTCAGTTACAGATTCTTGTTGAACAGGCTGAACGTTGCTAGTAATGGTTTCATTTTGAATAAGTTGAGCCCTATTTATGACAGTAGCTTTTTTGATTTGTTGTCTCTTAACTAAAACCTCAGCATACCAATTATTGTGCTTTTCCAAAGATTGGTTAATAGATGTTTCTAAAGAATCGATTTCTTTATCCATAGTGTTAAGACGGTCTTTTATAGTGTTCAAATACTTTGTATAGTTAGCATCTTCGCGAACATCAACTCGAGTAAGTAATTCTGAAATACGAGTTTTAAGAAGTTCTATCTTATCTAATCTCATTATATATCCTCCCCAATATGTAATATAAGTAATAATAGTAGTATACTCTAAAATTAACTATAAAAAAAGTAAAATAATAATTATATTAAGTCTACAAAATGTTAAAGATATTTGGTATACTATGAGTTGCAGTTATAAATATGTTTGTCTTATAGAAAGAGGTACAATATGCGTATAGGAATGGGTTATGATGTTCATAAGCTAGTTGAAGATAGAAAATTAATAATAGGTGGAGTAAATATACCTTATGAGAAGGGTTTGCTTGGACACTCAGATGCAGATGTATTGTTACATGCAATTATGGATGCATTACTAGGAGCGGCGGCACTAGGGGATATAGGAAGGCATTTTCCTGATACCGACCCTGAATATAAGGGTGCTAATAGTATGGAATTATTGAGACATGTTAAAAAGTTATTAGATGATAATATGTTTTATATAGAAAACATAGATGCAACTATTATTGCACAAAAACCTAAGATGGCACCATTTATTCCAGATATGGTTGAAAATATAGCGGAAGCTCTTGAGATTTCAATAAATAGAGTTAATGTTAAAGCAACTACAGAGGAAGGGCTTGGATTCACAGGTGAGGGATTAGGAATAAGTTCACAAGCTATATGTATGCTAGGTACAATAGAGAATTATAGCTATGATCCAATGGAGGAGCAATCATCAAAATGTGCTGGATGTACTGGTTGTAATAAGAACTAGTAGTGTTTTACTAGTTTTATTTAGCATTTTACTAGTATTTTATTGACAAAAGCATAATTAATGAATAAAGTAGAAATGTATGTCTGGATACTTAAGATTGCTTGGGTTCTAGATGTGTATAGATATGGTTAGATTGTAATAAGAGAGGACATTTATTATGAAGATATATAATACAATGAAAAAGACAAAGGAAGAGTTTGTTCCAGTTAATGAAGGAAAGGTTGGCATATATGTATGTGGACCTACAGTATATGATTATATTCATATGGGTAATGCAAGACCTATGATAGTGTTTGATACTTTGAGAAGATATCTTACTTATAAAGGATACGATGTTAATTTTGTATCTAATTTTACTGATGTTGATGATAAAATTATTAAGAGGGCAAATGAAGAAGGCGTAGATTCTTCAGAAATATCAGAAAGATTTATAAAAGAAGTTAAAACAGATATGGAGGCTCTTAATGTGCTTGCAGCAACAGTACATCCTAAGGCAACAGAAGAGATTCCTGATATGATAGCAATGGTTGAGACTTTGATAGAAAAAGGTTATGCATATGAAGTAAATGGAACTGTATATTTTAGAACTAGAAAATTTGCTGACTATGGAAAGCTTTCTAAGAAAAATATAGATGATTTACGAGCAGGTGTAAGAATTGCAGTAAGTGATGAGAAAGAAGATTCAATGGATTTCGTATTATGGAAGCCAAAGAAAGAAGGAGAACCTTCTTGGGAATCGCCATGGGGTGAAGGAAGACCAGGATGGCATTTAGAATGTTCAGTAATGTCAAAGAAATATATTGGAGATGTTATTGATATTCATGCAGGTGGAGAGGATCTAGTATTTCCTCATCATGAAAATGAAATTGCTCAAAGTGAGGCTGCAAACGGTACAGAGTTTGCAAGATATTGGATGCACAATGGATTCCTAAAAATAGATAACGAGAAGATGAGTAAATCGTTAGGAAATTTCAAAACTATTAGAGATATAGGTAACCAATATCCATTACAGGTTATAAGATTTTTTATATTAAGTGCACACTATAGAAGTCCTCTTAATTTTGCAGATACATTAGTTGAGTCTAGTAAAAATGGACTTGATAGAATATTAACAGGAATTGAGAAACTTAGAGAAACTTTAGAGAAAACAAATGTTAGTACTATTACAGATAATGAAAAAGAGAGTATAAATAGCATTGATATACTTGTTGAGAAGTATGAAAATGCTATGGATGATGATTTAAATACAGCAGACGCAATATCAGTAATATTTGAGATTATTAAGCTTACTAATACAACAGTTAATGAATTATCTTCAAAAGAATATGTAGAATATGCTCTAAATAAAATAAATGCGTTATGCGATATTCTTGGTATAACAACTGAAAAAGAAGAAGCTACATTAGACTTTGATATTGAAGCAATTATAGCAGAGCGTACTGAGGCGAAGAAGGCAAAGAATTTTGCAAGAGCAGATGAGATTAGAGATGAATTATTAGCAAAAGGAATTGTTCTTGAAGATACTAGAGAAGGGGTTAAATGGAAAAGAGTATAAATAGTTATTTTAAAGAGCAATTAGGAATTGAAAAGATTAATCCTAAATTATATTCACCACTTTCCCTAGCATATGTTGGTGATAGTGTATATGATACAATTATAAGAACTATATTAGTTTCTGAAAATAATATGCAGGTTAACAAATATCATAAAAAAGCCGTGTCTTATGTTAAGGCAGAAGCTCAAGCTAATATGGTAAAGATACTTGAACCAATATTAAATGAAGAGGAACTAGACATATACAAGCGTGGGAGAAATGCCAAATCACATACAACTGCCAAAAATGCTAAGACAATAGATTACAGAATGGCAACAGGATTTGAGGCACTCGTAGGTTATCTGTACCTTAATGAAGAATACGAGAGACTAATAGACCTACTTAAAGTGGGTTTATCTAATACGGAAGGAGAGCATTAAATAAAATATTTAATGTGGTAATAATATGAGATACGAAGAGTATACGATTGAAGGAAGAAATGCAGTAATGGAAGCATTTCGTGCAAAGAAAACTATAGATAAGATATACATTTTAGATGGTTGTCATGATGGAGCAGTTAATTCTATAGTGAGAGAAGCTAAAAAAGGCGATACAATTATTAATTATGTAGCGAAAGAAAGACTTGATATGATGTCTTCAACTGGTAAACACCAAGGCGTTATTGCTCAAGCAGCAGCTTATGAATATGCGGAGATAGATGATATATTTGCTGCAGCAAAAGAGAAGAACGAAGATCCATTTATATTTATATTAGATGAGATTGAAGATCCACATAATCTAGGAGCAATAATTAGAACGGCTAATCTATGTGGAGCACACGGAGTTATAATTCCTAAAAGAAGAGCAGCAGGATTAACAGCAACAGTAGTTAAAGCATCAGCAGGAGCTATAAATTATACTCCAGTAGCTAAAGTTACTAATATATCAAAGACTATAGAGGAATTAAAAGATAAAGGGTTATGGTTTGTATGTGCTGATATGGAAGGCGAAGTTATGTACAAACAAAACTTAACGGGACCAATCGGTTTAGTAATTGGAAATGAAGGTAATGGTGTTAGTAGATTAGTAAAGGAAAAATGTGATTTTATAACATCTATACCAATGAAGGGTGATATTGATTCGCTTAATGCATCGGTTGCAACTGGTGTATTAGCATATGAGATTGTGAGACAACGTTTGGGATAAGTTGTTTGGGAGGTTTCTATGTCATATAAGTATGATGACCTTGATGATGATAAGATAATATTATTAGTACATGATAAAGATAACGAGGCAATGGACTATTTATTAGAAAAATATAGGCCAGTAGTTAAGCGTATATCTAGAACTATGTATATTATGGGAGCAGATTCAGAAGATTTGGTTCAAGAAGGTATGATAGGACTTTTTAAAGCTATACGAGATTATAGCTTAGAAAAGCCGTCTAGCTTTTATGGATTTGCTAAAATGTGTATAGAAAGACAGGTATATAGTGCGGTAACGGCTTCTAACAGAAAGAAGCATTCACCACTTAACTCATACATATCAATATATATAGATGTGGAGGATAAGGAAGATGGATCGAGAATGTTTGGAGAAGCGTTGGAAGCGGGAAGTGAGTCTAATCCAGAGGCTAGATTTATAGGTAAGGAAGAATTATCAATAATGCAAGAGGCAATTAATACTAGGTTAAGTGATTTTGAGAAAAAAGTATTGGAATTATATCTAGAAGGTTTATCATATGCTGATATTGCTATTAAACTTGATAAAACGGTTAAATCCATTGACAATGCGGTACAGAGGATAAGAAATAAATTGTCGGAATAGATGTTTGTTAGTGTGTCATTATTATTGACACACTAAAATAAATATAATATAGTATATCTAGTTTTGCTGGCATGGCACAGATGGTAGCGCGCAACATTGGTAGTGTTGAGGTCACGGGTTCGATTCCCGTTGCTAGCTTAGAACTAAAACAGACTAAACTTAGTAAAAATTAGAAGTTGGTCTGTTTTTTTGTGACAAGATATGAAAAAGGAGCATAAAAATAAATGTAAATACGTATAAAAATTATTTGTTTTTTGTTGCGAAATATTAAGATAGGTGTTATTATTTATTAATGGAGTAATCGTGTGCAGGGTGGTAGCCTCCCATACTTGCGTGATGCAAGATTTCACTAAAGAGGGGAGGTGGTGCGAATGAGTACATATGAAGCAATATCATTAATGATAGCGTTTGGAATGTTAATCGTAGCACTGCTTGCCTATATAGATAGGAACAACAAGCGAAAATAAATAAGTCTACCTTGATACTTGACCGGTACAGGTAGACTTATTCTGTATTAGAGGTTAACCACTTTGTGGGCGGTTACTCCTATTTCTATATTTATTATAGCATATTCTGTTCTTTTGTAAATATAGATTTTGTTCATTTCTTTTTATAAAAATATATACAAAAAATTACATGACAATGATTAGGTGTTTTGTTGCGTAATATCAGTATTTATGTTAAGATATATACAATTATGAACAAAGATAACAAGGAGTATTAACATGGAAAACGAAGTGTCTAAGAATTTTATTGAACAGATTATTGATAAAGATTTAGAAGAAGGAAAATATACAAAGATTGTTACTAGATTTCCACCAGAACCAAATGGTTATCTACACATAGGACATGCTAAGTCAATTATCCTTAATTCAGGATTAGCAAAGAAATATAACGGAGAATTTAATTTACGATTTGATGATACTAATCCAACAAAAGAAAAGAGTGAATTTGTTAATTCAATTATAGAAGATGTTAAGTGGTTAGGTGCAGATTATGAAGATAGATTATTTTTTGCATCTGATTATTTTGACAAGATGTATGAAGCAGCAATTAAGCTAATTAAGAAGGGTAAGGCATATGTTTGTGACCTTACAGCAGAAGAGATTAGAGAATATAGGGGTACCCTTAAGGCTCCAGGTAAGAATAGCCCGTATAGAGATAGAAGTGTAGAAGAGAATCTTGAATTGTTTGAGAAGATGAAGAATGGTGAATTCGAAGATGGTTCCAAAGTTCTTAGAGCAAAGATAGATATGACATCAGGTAATATTAATATGCGTGATCCTATTATCTATAGAGTTGCAAGAATGACACACCATAATACAGGTGATAAATGGTGCATATATCCTATGTATGATTTTGCACATCCAATTGAAGATGCAATAGAAGGTATTACACATTCTATATGTACACTTGAATTTGAAGATCATAGACCTTTATATGATTGGGTAGTTAGTGAGGTAGGATATGAGCATCCACCAAAGCAGATTGAATTTGCTAAGTTATATTTTGAGAATGTAATAACAGGAAAGAGATATATTAAGAAGCTAGTAGAGGATGGAATAGTAGATGGCTGGGATGATCCTAGACTTGTGTCATTAAGCGCACTTAGAAGAAGAGGATTTACACCAGAAGCTATAAGAAAGTTTATGGAATTATCAGGCGTAGCTAAGAGTCACAGTGTATCAGATTATGCTATGTTTGAATATTGTATAAGAGAAGATCTTAAGATGAAAGCTGGTAGGATGATGGCAGTTCTTGATCCTATCAAACTTATTATTGATAACTATCCAGAAGGTCAAGTAGAATACCTTGATGTAGAGAATAATCAAGAAAATGAAGAGCTAGGAATGAGGAAAGTAGCTTTCTCTAAAGAATTATATATCGAGAGAGAAGACTTTATGGAAGTGCCAGCAAAGAAATATTTTAGACTATTCCCAGATAATGAAGTTCGTCTTAAAAATGCATATTTTGTTAAATGTACAGACTTTGTTAAAGATGAAGATGGAAATGTAATTGAAGTACATTGCACTTATGATCCAGAGACTAAGAGTGGTTCAGGATTTACTGGACGTAAGGTAAAAGGAACAATTCATTGGGTATCAGCAGAACATGCAGTAGATGCTGAAGTTAGACTATATGAGAATATAGTAGAAGAAGATGGAATTAATACCGAAGATGGAAGTCTTAAGCTTAATCCTAATTCATTAGTTGTTCTTAATAATTGTAAGCTAGAGAAAGAATTCGAGAATGTAAGCAAGGGTGATAGTTTCCAATTCTTAAGACATGGTTTCTTCTGTGTTGATTCTAAAGATTATACAGTAGAACATCCAGTGTTTAACAGAATAGTTTCACTTAAGAGTTCGTATAGACCTAGCTAGTTATTATACAGTAAGGAAAGTATTTTGAGGAGGATATTAGGTTGGGATTATTTTCAGATTTAGATAAATTAGGATTACAGCAATTTCAAGATGTTGATATATATGAAGATAAGAAAAAAACAGCTGAGGCTAAAACAGTTACAAAGACAGAGACAGTAGTTGATGAGAAGGATATTTTATTTGAAAAAGGATATGTATGTCCTGTTTGTGATAATGAATTTAAAGCTAAGACTATTAAAGTAGGAAAGAATAAGTCTTGTGGGCACGATACAGATTTACGTCCTAAATATGCTATTGCAGATGCTTTGAAATATGATGCTATAACATGTTCTAAGTGTGGATATTCAGCATTAGTGAGATTTTTTACACATTTAACTTCACATCAAATTAGACAAATTAAATCTGATATTTCGAGAGGATTTAAAGGCATAGACAATAGTATGGAATTTTACAGCTATGATGATGCTATTTTAAGACATAAGTTAGCGTTAGCCTGTTGCATTGTTAAGGGAAGTAAATTTGGTGAGAGGGCATATACTTGTTTGAAAATTGCGTGGCTGACTAGAGGTAAGATGGAGTCATTGGAAGAAAATGATATTAGAAAGCAAGAGCTTATAGAACAAGAATTAGAGTGTATTAGAAATGCATATGAAGGATTTTTACAAGCATTTTCAAAAGAAACATTTCCTATAGCAGGAATGGATGAAGATACGTTAACATATCTAGTGGCAGAATTAGCTTTTAGATTAAAGGAATATGAGAGTTCTTTAAGGTTATTAGCAAAAGTAATTCAATCAAAACATGGAAATAAAAGAATACATGATGAAGCATTAGATTTAAAGGATAGGATAAGGACCCAAATAAAAAGATAAAGTAGAGGGTGAGGATATGATGATAGATAACAGTATTACAGATAAGAGATATGTATATATTTTACTATCAAGAACTTCAACAGTACCATCTAAGCTTATTAGAGCATATACGAAAGAACCTTTTGCCCATACATCATTGGCACTAGATATGAACTTATATGAAATGTATAGTTTTGCACGAAAGAGAGTAAATAATCCTATTGATTGTGGATTTATATCTGAAGATATAAATACAGGAATATTTGGACGGGATAGAGATACAACCTGTAGAGTATTTGCTGTTCCAGTAACTGTAGAACAATATGATAGAGTAGTTGAAGAAATTAATATATTTAAAGCTAATAAACAAAAATACTCATATAATTATAGAGGGATTTTTGGTGTAATGATTAATAAACCTGTTGTTAGAGAGTATAAATATTTTTGTTCGGAATTTGTTGCTAGGGTATTAGATAATGCAGGTGTCAAAGTTTTTGAAAAGAATCCATCTCTTGCAAGTCCATCAGATTTCAAAATAGCTTTAGCGGATAGAATGATATATGACGGATTGTTAACAGAGTATAGAAATTGTATAAAAGATTATACAGCTGATGATATAGAAGGAAAGTTAATTGAAAAAATAGATGAAGCAGTATAATAAATAAAAGGAAGAACATTAGGCGTTCTTCCTTTTGTTTTGGCATCTATTCGGTAGAAGTATGATTAGCTTTGATTATACCTCTTGGAATAGCATCTTTAGAATTTTTCCAAGGTTCATCTTTATATCGATAATCAAATTTATCAATAAACCAACCTATATCATCATTTACTCGATCCATATTTGTAAAATATACAGTATTTAAATCATTTAAGAAGTTAGTGTATTGATCCTTATTAAGTTCTGTCTGACCACCATCGTATAAAAGCCCATAGTGATATGTACAGAATCCTTTGCAATTAGAAAAAGCTTTTTTGAATTCATCATCCTTTTTCCACATGTGAAATATAGTGTTTGTATAACGTCTAGATGTAGCATCAATTCGTTGGCAGATAAAGCAAGTGTTTTCTAATTTTTCGATATACTCACTTACTGAAGAAACAGAAGTTTTTTTGAATAGTCCACCAGAAGCAAGAGGTTTATTTTCAGATAATAATTTAAGGTCACGAATTGTTTTGTCTGTATGTGTTTTTAGCATAAGTGCTAGACCAAGTCTGTTTTTTTGGAGATATAATTTTTTGATATGATTAGGGCAAAATCCTAATTCATCAGTCATTGCTCTGTTATCATCTTCCATATAGCTAGGCCCCATGGTATATTCAATTGCATTTTTTTCAAGTTCATTACGAATATGACATAGTGGACATTCACAGTCAGTATTAAAAGCGTCAGTTACAGGTATTGTATATAGTTGTTCTTTCATGTTTTTTCCTTTCAGATATAAGTTTAAATATGTTATAATGTAGACGTTTGGGTAGTGCAATTTGCTAAGTGATAATAGTATACCATATACACTAAACTCGAAAACACAATCTTTACATTGACTTCGAAAATACCTCAGTCAATTACAAGATACGGCTACGACTAGGTTCGAAAATACCTCACCAAGTTCTCTGCCAGTCGTCAAGTGTCTAGGTATGCATTCTCACTAGACTCGAAAACACCTCGTCAAGTGATAATAGTATACCATATATACAAAGATAATTAGAATTTATTTATATACATTAGGAGGAATTTGAAATGGAAATTATACAAGATAATTTAGATGTGATTATTAATAATATATCTGATTTTAACATTACTCAAGTATTAGAATGTGGACAATGTTTTCATTTTGATAAAATAAATGAGGATGAATATAGTTTAGTAGCAATGAATAAATATTTACATATAAAGCAATTAGATAATAAAGTTATATTTTATAATACTAGCATAGAAGATTTTGAAAATATTTGGCGTAACTATTTTGACATTGATAGAGATTATGCAGATATTAAAAACAAAATATTAGAGTGCGATTCTTTATTAGAAAGTGCTATAAATGCAAAGAGTGGCATAAGAATTATTAATCAGGAGTTTTTTGAGATATTAATATCATTTATTATTTCACAAAATAAACAGATACCTCATATTAAACAAATTGTTAGGACAATCTCTAGAGAATATGGAAATCCTATAGATATAGGAAATGGAGAAACGGATTATGCATTTCCAACTGTAGAACAACTTGTAAATGTTAGTGAAGATGACTTAAGAAAGTGTAAGGTAGGATTTAGAGCACCATATATTAAAAATGCATGTGAAAAGGTATATAGTGGAGAAGTTTCCTTAGAAAAATTAAGTGATATGGAATGGAGAGAAGCTAGGGAATTACTTATAACCATAAAAGGAGTAGGTGAGAAGGTAGCCAACTGTGTATTACTATTTGGATTAGGAAGAAGAGAAGTATTTCCAGTAGATGTTTGGATGAAACGTATAATGGAAGATCTATACTTAAAACAAGATACACCCAAACCATTAATTGAAGAATATGCATATAAGAAATACGGAGAGCTTGGAGGATATGCTCAACAGTATTTATTTTATTATGGAAGAGAGCAGGGAATAGGAAAATAAATTAAATATCTATAATTTCCATTTTAATGAAAAATTTATAAAATAGGTATTGATTTTTTTCTAGAATAGTATAAAATGATACTTATGTTAGCACTCGGATTAAGTGAGTGCTAAAAATAAGAATAATAGTTAATTTAAGGAGGAATATAAAATGATTTTAAAACCATTAGGAGACAGAGTAGTACTTAAACAATGTGTAGCAGAAGAGACAACTAAATCAGGTATTGTATTACCAACTAGTTCTCAAGATAAGCCACAATATGCTGAGGTAGTAGCTGTAGGACCAGGTACAGTTGTAGATGGTGAGAAAGTTATAATGGAAGTTAAGGAAGGCGATAAAGTTATTTATAGTAGATATGCAGGAACAGATGTTAAGTTAGAAGACGTAGAGTATATCGTAATTAAGCAATCTGATATTCATGCAATAGTAGAGTAATATAAATAATTTATTAAAGGAGATATAAAACAATGGCAAAAGAAATTAAATATGGAGCAGAAGCTAGAAAAGCTCTTGAATCAGGTGTAAATCAATTAGCAGATACAGTAAGAGTAACATTAGGACCTAAAGGAAGAAATGTTGTGCTTGCAAAATCATATGGAGCACCATTAATTACTAATGATGGTGTTACAATTGCAAAAGATATTGAATTAGAAGATGCATTTGAAAATATGGGTGCACAAATAGTTAAAGAAGTTGCAACTAAGACTAATGATGTTGCAGGCGATGGTACTACTACAGCTACTGTATTAGCACAAGCAATGATTAATGCGGGTATGAAGAATCTTGCAGCAGGAGCTAATCCTATTATTTTAAGAAAAGGTATGAAGAAAGCAAGTGACGTAGCAGTTGAAGCTATTAGCAACATGAGTCAAGCAATCAATGGTAAAGAACAAATTGCTAAAGTTGCTTCGATATCAGCAGGTGATGAAAGCGTTGGTACGATGGTAGCAGATGCTATGGAAAAAGTATCAAAAGATGGTGTTATCACTATTGAAGAGTCTAAAACTATGCAAACAGAATTAGATTTAGTAGAAGGTATGCAATTTGATAGAGGTTATATATCAGCTTACATGTCAACAGACATGGAAAAAATGGTTGCAGAGTTAGATAATCCATATATACTAATTACTGATAAGAAGATAGCTAATATTCAAGAGATTCTTCCGATATTAGAGCAAATAGTTCAAAGTGGTCAAAAATTACTTATAATTGCAGAAGATATTGAAGGTGAAGCATTAACTACGTTAATCTTAAATAAATTAAGAGGAACATTCCAAGTAGTAGGTGTTAAGGCTCCAGGTTATGGTGATAGAAGAAAAGCAATGCTAGAAGATATTGCTATCTTAACTGGTGGTCAATTAATTACTGAAGAATTAGGATTAGACCTTAAAGAGACTACATTAGATCAATTAGGTCGTGCTAAGAGTGTAAGAGTAGAGAAAGAAAATACTATAATTGTAGATGGTTTTGGACTTAAGGATGAGATTACAGGAAGAATTAGTTTAATCAAATCACAAATAGAAGATACTACTTCGGAATTTGATAAAGAGAAACTTCAAGAAAGACTTGCTAAATTGGCAGGTGGAGTTGCTGTAATTAGAGTAGGTGCTGCTACTGAAACAGAGATGAAAGAAGCTAAACTTCGTATGGAAGATGCTTTAGCAGCAACAAGAGCAGCCGTAGAAGAAGGAATTATTTCAGGTGGTGGTTCTGCTTATATTCATGCAAGCAAAGAAGTAGCTAAATTAGCAGACACATTAACAGGTGATGAGAAGACTGGTGCAGAAATAGTTCTTAAAGCATTAGAAGCTCCATTATTCCATATAGCTGGAAATGCAGGACTTGAAGGTTCAGTAATCATCAATAAGGTAAAAGAATCAGAAGTAGGTATAGGATTCGATGCCCTTAGAGAAGTATATGTAAATATGATAGAAGAAGCAGGAATAATTGATCCTGTTAAAGTAACAAGAAGTGCATTACAAAATGCAACATCAGTAGCATCAACATTGCTTACTACAGAATCAGTAGTAGCAGATATAAAAGAAGATATGCCAGCGATGCCAGCTATGCCAGGTGGCGGCATGGGAATGATGTAGCATTCAAATCCGCAGTGCAAAATGTGGAAAACAAGCTATCTGAGAGTTTACTCTCATGATAGCTTGTTTTTTATATTTTATAGGGCGGAAGCCCGTCTAGCGAGGAAAAACGAAGTTTTTACGAAGCTAGAGGCACTGGGATTTGAATAAGAGTAAAGTAATGCTATAGGGCGGAAGCCCGTCTAGCGAGAAAAAACGAAGTTTTTACGAAGCTAGAGGCACGGCGGATTTGAATAAAGTAAAGTAATGCTATAGGGCGGATGCCCGTCTAGCGAGGAAAAACGAAGTTTTTACAAAGCTAGAGGCACGGCGAATTTGAATAAAGTAGAGTAACGGAAGGCGGAACTATATTAACTCCCCATTGTAATTCGTATTCCATTATGATAATCTTACATAGTAAAATATTTTACCAAGGAGGATAATTATGTTAGGAATTATAGGAGCAATGGATGAAGAAGTTGCAAAGTTAAAAGAAAATATGACAGATGTTGAAGTGGTTAACAAAGCTTCAATGGATTTTTATAAAGGTAAACTTGAAGATAAGGATGTAGTGGTAGTACGAGCAGGAATTGGTAAAGTAAATGCAGCATGTTGTACACAGATATTAATAGATACATTTGATGTAAATATGGTGATTAATACAGGTATAGCAGGTTCTCTTCAAGCAAAGATTGATATAGGGGATATCGTGCTATCTACAGATGCTCTAGAGCATGATATGGATGCAGTAGCTTTCGGATACCCTGTTGGACAAATACCTCGTATGGAAGTATTATCATTTGAAGCAGATGATACTCTTAGAAAGATAGCTAGGGAAGCTTGTGAGAAAGTAAATACAGATATTAAAGTGCACGAAGGTAGAGTTGTAACAGGAGATCAATTTATATCAGATAAGGATAAGAAAGATTGGTTGGTTAATACGTTTGATGGTTGTTGTACAGAAATGGAAGGTGCGGCTATTGCCCATGCAGCATATTTAAATAATATTCCATTTTTGATTATAAGAGCTATATCTGATAAAGCGGATGACAGTGCACATGTAGATTATCCAACTTTTGAGGCTAAGGCAATTGAACATTCAGTTAAATTAATGATAGAAATGGTAGGTGGATTATAATGGAGAAAATAGCAAGTTTTACAGTTAATCATTTAACATTACTTACAGGTGTATATGTATCAAGAAAAGATCACGTAGGAAGTGAAGTAGTTACAACTTTTGATATTAGAATGACAAGACCTAATTTTGAACCCGTTATGAATACTGCTGAAATGCATGCAATAGAGCATTTAGGAGCGACATTTTTAAGAAATGATGAAATGTATAAAGATAAGACTGTATATTTTGGACCTATGGGATGTAGAACAGGATTTTATCTTATCCTAGCTGGAGATTATGAATCTAGAGATGTTGTTGATTTATTAAAGGCGATGTTTGCATTTGTTAGAGATTATGAGGGAGCTATTCCAGGAGCAGCAGCGAGGGACTGCGGAAATTATCTTGATCTTAACTTACCAATGGCAAAATATGTTGCCAATAAGTATTTAACGGAAGTATTAGACAATATTGATGAGAGTAGATTAGTGTATTCTGAATAAATATAAATAATGGGTCTGTCACACTATTTTATTAGTCTGACAGACCCATTATTTAGGAAAGAGTTAAGATATTCTATAATATCACTAAGATGATTGAACAGATATATTATCACGAAGTTCTTGTATAATATCATAATCTAAATTAGTGATATGGTTAATAAATTCATTATCAAACCCTTGTTCAATTAGTAATAAGGCAGATTTCTTAGCTTGTTCTTTAGCATATTCTACAGCGTACTCTTTAGCGTATTCTACAGCATACTCTTTAGCATATTCTAGTGCATAATTTCTTGCATATTCTTCAACAACTTCACACATAGTATCTTGCTCCTTTCCTTCTTTAAAACCTCTTATTTTTCTGCATATATACGGATATCTAGTATCATTTGGTATGTTGGATTGTTTGAATAGCTGCATTAATCCAGCAATATCAGTACCATCATCTATATAAGTATTAACAAATATCTCGTGGTATCCATTATCGATAATAGTATTAGTTTCTTCGATAAAAGAATGAATATGATAAATAGTTTTTCCTAATTGGAATACATCAAATGAGGATATATAAATAATATATACATCGGGTAATTCTTCAAAAGAGCTTCCTTTTTCAGAAATATAGGTATCAATATTTGAAGCATTGTATCGAGCTCTTTTAATATGATTATCGTTATTATCTTTCTGGACTTCTATATTATAATAGTTGCCAGTATCGTCAACACAAAGAACGTCAATAATAACAGAGCGACCATTAATATTTCTAAGACTTTTCTGTGGTTCTGAACTAATAATATGTAAATCAGATTTGTCTAATATTATACGTAATAGTTCCTCACAAAACTCTAAATCTTCTACAAGCTTATGAAAGAATGTATCATCTATGGGTCGTAGCCTATCAATAGTATCTTTAGTGGATTTGTTCATATACTTTCCTCCGTTTGATATATGACGAGAAAGAAAGTATAGTAATCCCGTCAATGAATGGTGAGATATACCAACTTGGATACATATTGATTTCTTAAATATTATAATAAAAATAATTATATATATTATAACATATAGTAAATAAAATAAATTAGAAATCAACACATAGTAGATAACTATTATAAATACTACATACTGATACAAGAAGGTATTAAGAAATAATACGAGAAAGTATTATTAATTAGAATGTTAAATATCACATATTAATTATACATTATGAATGGTTAAAAGTCAAATAATATAATCATATTTTACAAAAATAGAATTATATAAATAGAAATATGTAATAGAAAAACTACCACATAAATTTGATGCGGTAGTTTTTCTATAAAATAATATATTAACCAACGTGATAACCAGTAGTACCAACAGTGGCTACTAGATTACCTAGGTCGTCAGTCACATCAGTTTGATAATAACTAGTAGTACGTCCCTTTTTGATGCATCTAGCTTCCGCAATAAGTTTTGTTCCTTTTGCAGAACTTAGATATGTTATATTTGAACTAAGAGAAACAGTACCAAGCGTTTGCCAGTTTGAAGCAACAGCAAAAGCAAAATCTGCTAAGGTAAAATAGACACCACCCATAACAGCCCCCATTGCATTTCTGTGTCTAGGTTCTATTTCTAGGCAACATTTAGCATAGTGGTCATCAATGCCTTCGATAGTAGCACCGTTATCTGTTGCGAACCTATCTTTTGCAAATAATTCTCTAACTTCTTCTAATGTTTTATCGTCCATAAATACCTGCTTTCTATTATAACTATTTTGCAATGATACCTAATATTTCATTACTTCTTGAAATGAATTTAGACATTGCTTCAGGAGCTAGTGGAGCATGTGCAAGTAAAGCAAGATCATATAATTGTTCGCATATAGTATTAGTGCTATCACCTTCTGGGTTGTCTAATACATATTGAACAAGATTGTTGTTAGCATTAAGAACTAATGTTGTGCCACTTCCACCAAACATATTAGGATCAAAACCACCACCCATGCCATATGCACGCATCATATCTTGCATTCTTCTAGATTCCTCTGATTGAGTTATCATAGCAGATACATCTTTGTTTTTAAGTTTCTCAACTTTTACTTCAAGAGTTTCTACATTAAGAGCTTTCTTAAATGTATCAGTTAACTTATCAGTTAAGTCCTTTGAAGTTTCTTCATCTAGTTCTTCATCCTTAAAATTATCAGTTAAATCTGAATCAATTCTTATAAAGCTAACACCTTCATTCTTCTGCTCTAGTTGAGAAACAAAAGGTGTATCAATGTTATGAGATAAGATAACAGCATCTATATCTTCTTCTTTGAACATATTTATATATTGACCTTGAGTTTTCTCGTCAGATACATAGAAGACCTTGTTTTCATATTTTTCTTTGCCGGCTTCTAAATATTCTGGAAGAGTAAGGTACTTACCCTCTAAGTTCTTGAAGATAATGTAGTCGTTCATTTTTTCACCGAACTTATCATCTTTGATACAACCAAATTTAATAAATGGACTTAAATCATCCCAGTAACTTTCGTAAGATTCTTTATCAGTCTTACACATGCCAGATAATTTGTCAGCAACCTTCTTAGTTATATAGTCAGAGATTTTCTTAACAAAGCCATCGTTTTGTAATGCGCTTCTTGAAACATTAAGAGGAAGATCAGGACAATCAATAACACCTTTTAATAATAGCAAGAATTCAGGAATAACTTCTTTGATATTATCAGCAATAAATACTTGATTGTTATATAACTTGATTTTACCTTCTAAAGTATCATACTCATTATTTAATTTAGGGAAGTATAAGATACCTTTTAGGTTAAATGGATAATCCATATTTAAATGTATCCAGAATAAAGGTTCTTTAAAATCTAAAAATACTTTTCTATAGAATTCCTTATATTCTTCATCAGTACAATCATTAGGATGTTTAGTCCATAATGGAGCAGTGTCATTTATTGGTTTTGGTGCTTCTTTTTCTTTAGGAGCATCTTCGCTTCCTTCAGCAGCAACAGTGCCATCTTCATTAAGAACTTCTGGAACATCTTCAGTTTCCTCTTCTACAGCATCAGCATTTGAAAAATATATCTCTACTGGCATGAAAGAACAGTATTTGCTAAGAACTTCTTTAACTCTATATTCATTAGAAAACTCATAACTTTCATCATTAAGATATAAAGTGATTTCAGTACCTTGAGTTTCTTTTTCACCTTCTTCGATAGTGTAATCAGTACCACCATCACATTCCCAATATACAGGTTTAGAATCTTCTTTAAATGATAGAGTTTCGATGGTTACTTTATCAGCAACCATAAATGCTGAATAAAAACCTAAACCGAAATGACCTATTATTTGATCACTATCAGTTTTGTCTTTGTATTTAGTAAGGAAATCTTCAGCACCAGAAAATGCTATTTGGCAAATGTATTCATTTACTTCATCCTCAGTCATACCGATACCATTATCAGTAAACTTAATTGTTTTGTTTGTAGCACTGACCTCTACATTTATACGATACGCTAGATCCTCTGGAGCTTCGAATTCACCAATCATAGATAATTTTTTAAGCTTTGTAACGGCGTCACAACCGTTAGATACAAGTTCTCTTATAAAGATGTCGTGATCTGAATATAACCACTTTTTAATAATTGGAAAAATATTTTCGCTGTTAATTGATAAACTACCTGTTTTATTACTCATTTAAAACATCTCCTTCAATAAATTATATTAAGTAAATAATAGAATTCCTAAAGTAAGGAATCAAACTATATATTATAATAATACTGTAAAAACATAAAGTCAAGAGAAAATTAGCACTCGTTCAAAAAGAGTGCTAACAAAGTGAGGAGACATGACAAATTGTTTTCATATAAATTAAGATGATATTAAAATCTTGTTAAATTCCTTGAATATAAATTAATATACTATATAATATTATTTGTTGGCATAAATTTGGAAAGTAATAGAATAATATTAGTAAGCAAAAAGTTGTATTTTAGAGGAGATATTATGACTATATATGAATATTTAGAGCAATCAGTTACAGCTTATCATAGTGTATCAAATGTTGAAAAGATGCTTGAAAATGAAGGGTTTGTAAAACTTAGTATAGGTGATAGATGGGAATTATCTAGAGGAAAGTATTATCTTAGTCCATATCCATCGGTTATATATGCATTTACAATTGGAAAGTCTGTAAATAATATAAGAATTGGGATGGCACATACAGATTCACCTTGCCTTAAAATTAAACCTACCCCACAAATTAAAAGTGATAATTATATAAGTTTAAATGTAGAACCATATGGTGGATTAATAAAATCAACATGGTTTGATAGACCGCTTGCTATGGCAGGAAAAATTATTGTAAAAGGTGATGATGTATATTCACCGAATACAATATTATACGATTCCAACGAACCGTTATTTATTGTTCCATCACTTGCTCCTCATATGAGAAAAGCAGGCGAAGAAAATAAAGAAATGGATATCCAAAAAGAATTAATCCCTATTGCATCAATAGATGGTAAACAAGCAGATGAAGATATGTTAAAATTATATATCTCAAATGGATTAGATATTGACAAAGAATCTATATTAGATTTTGATTTATTTCTATATAATAAAGATAAGCCAACTAAGCTTGGATTTAATAAAGAATTATTATCTTCGCCAAGATTAGATAATCTAGTATCAGTATATAGTCTTACAGAAACTATTAAGGATAGCATTAGAGATGATGGTATTAACATGATAGCATTATTTGATAATGAAGAGATAGGAAGCCGTTCTAAGCAAGGAGCAGATTCAATGTATCTAAGGGATATAATAAGTAAGGTGTTTAGAAGTTTATGTTTAGACGAAGATAGCATGCTTACAACTCTTAATAATGGATATATGTTATCGGTTGATGGGGCGCATGGAGTTCATCCTAATTATATAGAAAAGACGGATCCAACAAATCGCATATGTCTAGGTGATGGTATAGTTATTAAAACAAGTGCAAGTCAAAGGTATATAACTGATAGTAAAGATGCAGCAGTGGTAATGGGATTGTGTGAAAAAGCAGGTGTAGAATATAAGAAACAGGTTAATCGTTCAGGAGCGGCAGGTGGTCAAACATTAGGACCAATAGCCACATCTTATTTACCGATAAGAGGAACGGATATAGGAATATCGATGCTAGCAATGCATTCAGCAAATGAATTATGTGCAATAAGAGATATAGAATCGTTAAATATTTTATTAAAAGAATTTTATAATTAGACTAGAGAGGAAGAAAAGATGGGATTTATTAAAGATTTATTAAGAGGAATTGTAATAGGTATTGCAAATGCTATACCTGGAGTAAGTGGTGGAACAATGGCAGTATCAATGGGTATATATGATAAGATGATACACGCTATAACACACGTTGCAAAAGAACTTAAGAAAAGTATAGCTGTATTAGCACCAATCGGTATTGGTATGTTAGTGGGTATTGGGGCTTTATCATTTATAATAACAGCAATGTTTGAAAGTATACCAGTGCAAACTAACTTATTGTTTATCGGATTAATAATAGGAAGTTTACCAATATTGCTTAGAGAATTCAAGGGAAATAAGCTAGGCGCAGGTCATATAATTATGGGAATAGTATTTTTCGCAATAGTAGTAGGAATGCCTATAATAGGAAGTATGTTTGGTAATGGTGGTGCGGAGGCAGCATTAACAGGTTCAGCATTAGCTTATATCAAATTATTTGTAGTAGGAATTGTAGCTTCAGCAACAATGGTAATACCAGGAGTAAGTGGTTCTATGATGCTTACAATACTAGGATATTATGAACCAGTATTAGGTTCAGTAAAAGATTTTATAAAAGCAGTAGTAGATTTAGATATGAGTGGAATAGGAGAAAACTTACTTATATTAATACCTTTTGGTATCGGTGTATTATTAGGTATTGGAGTTATAGCAAAAGCAATAGAAATAATACTTGATAAATTCCCTATATATGCGTACTCAGCAATTGTAGGACTTATAGTAGGTTCACCAATAGCAATATTCTATGAGTATATAGATAAAAATGGAACAGATAGATTTAATGCTCTTTCAATAATAACAGGAATTATTATGTTAGCTATAGGTTGTATAGTAGCACTTAAGTTATCTGATGATAAAACAGAGACAAAGGATGAAAAAGTTACAGAATAATAAATATAATAGTTATATATAGATAAAGTGGGAAAAATATTAATTAAATATTATTTTTCTCACTTTTCTATGTACAAAGAATAACATCTATGCTAGTATATGTAGTAAATTAAACTATGTCATGTTGTTTTATAGTAAAAGAGATGTATAGATATAATTTATATAGAATGGTGTGGAGGATTATTATGGACTTTAAAATCGTTGGAGATAGCTGTACAGACTTATTACCAGAAGATTTACAAAAAGAATATATGTTAACAGTACCATTAACAATAGATGTTGGTGGATATGAGATTATAGATGATAATACTTTTGATCAAGCAGATTTTTTGAGAAGAGTTGAAGCATATGCAGGATGCCCTAAGTCAGCATGTCCGTCACCGGATAGTTATATGAAGAGTTTTGAAGGGGCTAAGGAAGTGTATGTTGTTACACTATCGTCAAAGTTGAGTGGTTCATATAATAGTGCGCAACTAGCAAAAGAATTATATAAAGAAGATCATCCAGAAGTTAATGTTCATGTATTTGATTCACAGAGTGCATCGTCTGGACAATACTTAATAGCAAAATTAATAGAGAAATGTGCCTTAGATGGTATGGATTTTGGAGATATAGTATCTACTGTTACAAAGTTTAGAGATGATATGAAGACAATGTTTGTGCTTGAGAGTTTAGAGGCCTTAAGAAAGAACGGAAGACTTACAAAAGTTAAAGCATTAGTAGCAAGTGCCCTTAATATTAAGCCATATATGAAGGCAGAAGAGGGAGACATACTACAAGTTGGTCAGGCACGAGGAATTAAGAAGGCATTAGGTAAGATGGTTGATTATGCTGGAGAAGTAGGAAAAGATTTTGAGAAGAAAACAGTGGTAATATCACATTGCAATAACTTAGAAAGAGCTAAGAGTGTTGAGAAGAGTTTGAGAGAAAAATATTTCTTTAAAGATTCGGTAATACTAGATACTAAGGGAATTAGTTCGCTATATGCAAGTGATGGTGGAATAATAGTGTGTTTTTAAGTTAATATAGAATATGAAAAGTATCCATAATAATGTGGATACTTTTTTTTGAAGATGTACCCTATACACTAAAATAGGCAAAACCTCATTAAGTGTATAGGTATGCATTATCACTAAATTCGATAATACCTTGTTAAGTAATAATAGTATGTGATACACTAAAAACGGATTATTATTCCAACACTGAATTTGGAGGCTAACATGAAAGCATTATTAAAATATTTAGGAAATTATAAAAAAGAAAGTATATTAGGGCCGTTATTTAAATTATTAGAAGCTAGTTTTGAATTAATGGTACCACTTGTTATGACAAGTATTATAGATATAGGAATTGTAAATGCTGATACTAATTATATATTGAAAAGATGTGTAGTACTAATAGTATTAGGATTAGTTGGCTTTATATGTTCTGTTACAGCTCAATATTTTAGTGCAAAAGCAGCTGTAGGTTTTGGAACTGAACTTAGAAATGACTTATATTCTCACATTAATAAATTATCTTTTTCGGATATAGATAATATAGGAACATCTACATTAATAACAAGAATTACTAATGATGTAAATCAAGTTCAAACAGGGGTAAATATGGTGCTAAGATTATTCTTACGTTCACCCTTTATTGTATTTGGAGCTATGATTATGGCTTTTACAATAGATACAAAAGGTGCAATGATATTTGTCCTTACTATTCCGTTATTATCAATTGTGGTATTTGGTGTAATGATTGGATCTATACCAATGTATAAGAAGGTTCAAGCCAAATTAGATGAAGTTACTTTAGGTGTTAGGGAAATATTAAGTGGTGCAAGAGTGGTAAGAGCATTTAATAGACAGGAAGATGAAATAGAAGTATTTAACACAAGAAGTGCTGAATTAAAGCATTTACAAGAAAAGGTTGGTAATATATCAGCGCTATTAAATCCCATCACTTATATAATTATAAATATTGCTCTAGTTATTATCGTATGGGTTGGAGGAAAGCAAGTAAATATAGGAAATCTAACTCAAGGTGAAGTAGTAGCCCTAGTTAATTATATGTCACAAATATTAGTAGAGTTAGTAAAATTAGCTTCATTAATAATTTTGATTACAAAATCTTTGGCTTGTGCAAATAGAATTACTGATGTATTTAACATTAATCCATCTATAATTGATGGTAGTAATGAAGGAAAAGCAGATACAAACATATCAGTTGAATTTAGAAATGTTAATTTTGCATATAATAATGCAAGTGGTAATTCTATAGAGGAAATTAGCTTTTCTGTTAATAAGGGAGAAACTATTGGAATTATAGGTGGTACAGGTTCAGGAAAGTCTACATTAGTAAATCTTATTCCGAGATTTTATGAAGTTACAGCAGGAGAAATCATAGTAAATGGTGTAGATGTTCGTGAATGTAAAATGGAAACTCTTAGAGATAAAATAGGAGTAGTACCACAAAAATCAGTATTATTTAAAGGTACAATTAGAGATAATATGAAATGGGGAAAAAACGATGCCACAGATGAAGAAATAGAAAAGGCATTAGAGATTTCTCAGTCATTAGAAATAGTTAATAACAAAGAAGGTAATCTTGATTATATGATAAATCAAGGTGGAAAAAACCTATCAGGTGGACAAAAACAAAGGTTAACTATTGCTAGAGCATTAGTAAAGAGTCCTGATATATTAATTATGGATGATAGTTCATCAGCCTTAGATTTTGCAACAGATGCAAGATTAAGACAGGCTATTAAAAATGAAACTAAAGATATGACAGTATTTATTGTATCACAACGATCAACAACCATAAAATATGCAGATAAAATTATTGTATTAGATGATGGAAAAATGGTTGGGTGTGGAACTCACGAAGATTTATATAGTAACTGTCAAGTGTATAGAGAAATATGTCTATCTCAACTATCAGATGAGGAGGCAAAATAATATGAATAATAAAAAAACGAATAATAAGAGTACAATATTTAGAGTAATAAGATATATAGGAAACTACGGAACATTAGTTGTTATATCAATGTTATGTGGATTAATTTCAGTAATACTTACGCTATATAGCCCTATCTTAATAGGTAAAGGGATAGATTTGATAATAGGCGTTAACAACGTTGATTTTGCTGGATTATTAGATGTGCTAGAGAAAATAGTAGTAATTGTTTTAATAACAGGATTAGTACAATGGATAATGAATATTTGCAATAATAAAATAACTTATAATGTTGTTAAGAAAATTAGAATAGATGCATTTGAGCATTTATCAAAGTTACCATTAAAATATATTGATGGAAAGCAACATGGAGATATTGTAAGCAGACTTATAAATGATATTGATCAGTTTTCAGATGGTTTATTAATGGGATTTACTCAATTGTTTACTGGTGTAATAACTATATTAGGAACACTAGTATTTATGCTTACAATAAATTATAAAATAACAATAGTAGTAGTGGTTATAACACCAATATCTTTATTTGTAGCAGCGTTTATAGCTAAGAAAACATTCTCAATGTTTAAAGTTCAATCAGAAACAAGAGGAGAATTAACTTCTTTAATAAATGAGATGATTGGAAATCAAAAGCAAGTAAAAGCATTTAATCATGAAGATGAGAACGAGGAAGTATTTAGGGAAATAAATGATAGACTTAGAGAAAGTAGTTTAAAAGCAACATTTTTCTCATCTCTTACCAATCCATCAACAAGATTTGTTAATGGATTAGTATATACAGGAGTAGGAATATTTGGTGCATTTTCAGTTATAAATGGTGGAATGAGTGTAGGTCAGTTATCTTGTTTTCTAAGTTATGCTAATCAATATACAAAACCATTTAATGAAATATCAGGAGTAATAACAGAGTTGCAAAATGCAATAGCATGTGCCGCAAGAGTATTTGAATTAATGGATGAAGAACCAATTAGTGCTGATAGAGAAGATGCTATTATTTTAGAAAAGGCAAATGGAGATGTTAATATTGAAAATGTATATTTCTCATATACTCCAGATATTAAACTTATAACAGATTTGAATTTGCAAGTTAATAAGGGCAGTAGAGTTGCTATTGTAGGTCCAACAGGCTGTGGTAAAAGTACGGTTATTAATTTGCTTATGAGGTTTTATGATGTAGATAGTGGTAATATAGAGGTAAGTGGTAATTCTATTATTGATATTACTAGAGAAAGTTTACGAAAAAATTATGGTATGGTATTGCAAGAAACTTGGCTTAAGACTGGAACAGTTGCGGAGAATATATCTTATGGTAGGCCAGAGGCAACAAGGGAAGAGATAATTGAAGCAGCAAAATTATCCCATGCACATGGATTTATTAAAAGATTGCCTAATGGGTATGATACAATATTATCTGAAGATGGTGGAAATCTATCTGGTGGACAAAAACAATTACTATGTATAGCTCGTGTTATGCTTAATCTACCACCAATGTTAATATTAGATGAAGCCACATCGTCAATTGATACTAGAACAGAAATAAGAATTCAAGATGCATTTGCCAAGATGATGAAAGGGAGAACAAGTTTCATTGTAGCTCATAGATTGTCAACTATAAAAGAAGCGGATATTATTTTAGTTATGAAAGATGGAAATATTATCGAGCAGGGAAGTCATACAGAGCTTCTTAATAAAAAAGGATTCTATGCAGAGTTATATAATAGCCAGTTTGCGGTAAGTTAATAATTATATTGAATAAATGTTAGAATTTTGTTAAAATATTTTAAGTAAGAATACAAAAGACATAGGAGATTATTATGAACAAAGTAGCAGTAATGACAGATAGTAATAGTGGTATTACACAACTTCAGGCGAAAGAATTTGGAATTGTAGTGTTGCCTATGCCGTTTTTTATAAATGAAGAATTGTTTTTGGAAGATATTACATTATCTCAAGAAGAATTTTATAAAAAATTAGAAGAAGATGCAGATATATCTACATCACAACCAGCTCCAGGAGATGTTATGGATGCGTGGGATAAGTTATTAGAAGAATATGATGAGATAGTATATATACCGATGTCAAAAGGACTTAGTAGCTCTTGTGAGACAGCTATTATGCTTGCTGATGATTATGATGGTAAGGTGCAAGTAGTAGATAATCAAAGGATATCTGTTACACAGAGAAGATCAGTATTAGATGCAATAGAGTTAGCTGGTGATGGCAAAAGTGCGGCTGAGATTAAGACTATACTTGAAGATGAGACATTTAATTCAAGTATATATATTACACTAGAGACCTTAAAGTATCTTAAAAAGGGTGGACGTATAACTCCAGCGGCGGCGGCTATAGGAACAGTTCTTAATCTAAAACCAGTATTACAGATACAAGGTGAGAAATTAGATGCATTTGCTAAGGTAAGAGGTAAGAAAGCAGCTAGAAGAACAATGTTAGAAGCTATGAAAAAAGATATAGAAGAGAGATTTGCAGATAAGGTAAATGATAAAGGTTATTATCTTCAATTAGCATATTCAGGTAATGAGGAAGAAGCTCTAGATTGGAAATCAGAAGTAGAGCAAGTATTTACTGATATGGATATAGTAGTTGATCCACTATCTTTAAGTATAGCATGTCATATAGGGTATGGTGCTTTAGCTATAGCATGTAGTATGAAAGTTAGGTAATAGCAAATAACGAGACTTGTAGATGAAAAACTAATAAAATTAACTGAAATGAAAGATTTGCTTTCAAATTTTAGTTAATTTAAAAATCACTTGCAATTTGAAAGTAATGTAATATAATAACAACATAACAGACAAAGATGTCTTAGGAAAATTCCTGAGGCATCTTTTATTTTTAAGGCGAGGGCGTCGTATTATAAGACAGCTCTCGCCTTTTAAAATACAAAAAAATAGGAGGGATAATTATGGATTATTCTACAATTTCAACAATGGATACCCTATGGGTGCTATTGGGAGCAGCATTGATTTTCTTTATGCAAGCAGGTTTTGCAATGGTTGAGACAGGGTTCACTAGAGCAAAAAATGCAGGTAACATTATAATGAAGAACTTAATGGATTTCGCATTTGGTTCGGTTGTTTTCTGGTTAATAGGTTATGGTATTATGTTTGGTAGTGCTAATGGCTTCTTCGGAGGTTTTGACTTATTTGCAAGAGGTACTTATGATACGGGTTCAATTAGTAACTGGGCACATTTAGCATTTAATACAATGTTCTGTGCTACAGCGGCAACTATAGTATCAGGTGCTATGGCAGAGAGAACAAAGTTCAGTTCATACTTATTATATTCAATTATAATTAGTGCAATTATATATCCGATTGAAGGTCACTGGATATGGGGTGGCGGTTGGCTATCTACATTATCAATTGGCGGATGGGAAGGATTTCACGATTTTGCAGGTTCAACAGCGGTTCATATGACTGGTGGTATCTCAGCATTAATCGGTGCTAAGATTCTTGGGCCCCGTATTGGTAAATATGGTAAAGACGGTAAGCCTAAAGCTATACCTGGACATAGTTTAACTCTTGGAGCATTAGGTGTGTTTATACTATGGTTTGCATGGTTTGGATTTAACCCAGCATCAAGTTATGGTTTATCGACAGTAGAGCAAGCAGTTGAAGTATCAAATGTATTTATGACAACAAATATTGCGGCAGCAGTTGCAACAGTTGTTACAATGATAATTACTTGGATAAGATATAAAAAACCAGATGTATCTATGACATTAAATGGTTCACTTGCTGGTCTTGTTGCAATAACAGCAGGTTGTGCAGCAGTTGATCCTTGGGCAGCAGCTATTATTGGTGCATTAGCAGGCTTTGCAATCGTATTCGGTGTTGAATTTGTTGATAAAGTATTAAAGATTGATGATCCAGTTGGAGCTGTTGGCGTACATGGTATCTGTGGTGCATTAGGAACTATTTGTGTTGGTTTATTTGCTAGAGATGGCGGTCTATTCACAACAGGTGAGTGGGGACGTACAATTATTCAATTAGTTGGTGTAGTATCAGTTGCAGTATTTGTAGGTATTGCAATGACTATTTTATTCTTAATAATTAAAGTAACAGTTGGTTTAAGAGTAAGTGAACATGAAGAATTAGTTGGTCTTGATATTGAAGAGCATGGTCTTACATCAAGTTATGCTGACTTTATGCCAATGAACATGAATCTTGGTAAGAGTAAAAAAGCAACGAAAGTAAGCAAAGATGAGGCTGTTCCAGTACAAGTAGTTAGTGAGACCGTAGAAACAGTAGTTGGTGATAGTGATATAAAATTATCAAAAGTGGATATTATTTGTAAGCAAAATAAATTTGATGATTTAAAAGAAGCATTAAATAGTATTGGAGTTATGGGTATTACGGTATCTAATGTTATGGGTTGTGGAACTCAAAAAGGTAACTCAAGCCTATATCGTGGAGCACCAGTTGATATGACTATACTTCCTAAGATTAAAGTAGAAGTAGTAGTATCAAAGGTTCCAGTTAGTGAAGTAGTATCAATAGCTAAGCAAACATTATACACAGGTAGCATCGGTGATGGTAAGATATTTGTATATGATGTTGAAAATGCTATTAAGGTTAGAACTGGTGAAGAAGGAGTGGCAGCACTTCAAGATAGTGATGTATAAGATATAGGCATAAAGATAGATATAAAAAAATCGCACAGATTATTGTGCGATTTTTTTAATAGCTTCAAAGCTTTCTTTGCTTAAGATGTGTTCAATCTTACATGCATCTTGTGATGCAATATCAGGAGAGACACCTAAACTTTCTAACCAAGAAGATAATATCTCGTGACGTTCAAATATCATCTCAGCAATTTCTTTACCAGAATCAGTTAAAGAAATATGACCATCCTTATTAACTGTTATATGTTCTTTCTCGCGAAGATTTTTCATTGCAATACTAACACTAGATTTTTTGAAGTTAAGTTCTGAGGCTATATCAACAGCTCGAACAACAGGTAATGTATTACCTAATACTAGTATAGTCTCTAAATAATTTTCAGCAGATTCATTTGTACTCATTCGTTACACCCCGATTTAAATAAAATATGTCGCTAAATATCAACAGTATCAATAGTTTAACATTAATCATAAGTAAAATCAATTTATATATAGTAATATAAAAGCATATATAAAAAGTAAATAAAATAATTACAATGAATATTGAAAAAAGAATTGATTCATGCTAATATGTATGAGGGTAGTTAATATTAGGAGGAGTATATAATGGCAAAAAAATATTATGCAGTTAGAAAAGGGGCAACCCCTGGAATATATAATACATGGGATGAGTGTAAGAAGTTAGTACACGGATATCCGAGTGCAGAGTACAAGAGCTTTACTAGTATGGAGGAAGCACGAGCATATATGAATATAGAGAGCGGTGATGTGATAGACTCTGGAGATGAAAAGAGTGCAGATACTCCAGAGATATACGCCTTTGTAGATGGTTCATATAATGCTGTAACAGGAGTATATGGTTATGGCGGTTTTATTATGTATGGAGATAATAAAGTTATTGTACAAGGTTCTGGTAATGAGGAAGAGATGGCGGCGATGAGAAATGTAGCTGGTGAAGTATTAGGTAGTATGGCAGCGATTGAGAAGGCGATAGAATTGGGTCTTACCAAGATAGCTATATATTATGATTATCTAGGAATAGAGATGTGGGCAAAAGGATTGTGGAAGAGAAATAAGCAGGGCACAATTGCTTATTATGATTACATTAATTCAGTAAAAGACGTGATTGATATAAGTTTTGTTAAAGTAAAAGGACATTCTGGTGTAGATGGGAATGAAGAAGCAGATAAGTTAGCAAAACAAGCAGTAGGGATAGAGTAGAAATATAATTGATGTGGCTGAATTTAATAAAATTAAGAGATAAGATTATAATGTAATTTATATTTAAAAAAGTTAAATAGTTGTTAAGAAAGTAAAAATCTAAGTAAAATGTATATTAAATGTAGTATTTTCAATTGAAAAAATCTTAACATAGTGTTAAGGTACTAGTGGACAAATATTGATGTAAGGAGTCAGTTTATGATAAAGACAAAAATTATATGTACATTAGGACCTGCTACAGATAAGGACGATGTATTAGAGCAATTAGTGCAAGTAGGTATGAATGTTGCAAGACTTAACTTCTCTCATGGCGATCATGAAGAGCATAAGGGAAGAATGAATAAGCTTAAGGAATTAAGAAAGAAACATAAAAAACCTATTGCTATATTACTAGATACAAAAGGGCCAGAAGTTAGAGTAAAACAGTTTATTGATGAAAAAGTAGAGTTGAAAAAAGGTAATACATTTACATTGTGTAGTGATAATGTAGAAGGAACGCAGGAGAAAGTAAGTATTACATATAAGGAATTATATAAGGATATAGAGATAGGCTCTAAGATACTATTAGATGATGGATTAATTGAACTAAAAGTAACAGATATTGTTGATAAAGATATTGTATGTATAGTAATTAATGATGGAGTTATATCTAATAATAAGGGCGTTAATATACCAGGAATTCACCTATCGTTACCATATGTGAGTGATAGAGATAAAAATGATATATTATTTGGTATACAACAAGATGTAGATTATGTTGCGGCTTCATTTGTAAGAAATGCAGAAGATGTTAAGCAAATAAGACAGATATTAAATGACCATGGTGGACATAAGGTTCATATAATAGCTAAGATTGAAAATAGCGAGGGTGTTGATAATATTGAGGAAATCATCGAAGCTTCAGAGGGAATTATGATTGCTCGCGGCGATATGGGTGTTGAGATACCTTGTGAAGATGTACCAGTAATTCAAAAAGATATAATAAAGAGAGTATATGAAGCTGGTAAGAAGGTTATAACTGCAACACAGATGTTAGATTCTATGATGAAGAATCCTAGACCTACAAGAGCAGAGACTACAGATGTTGCCAATGCCATATATGATGGAACTAGTGCTATTATGTTATCAGGAGAGACGGCAGCAGGTCTATATCCTATAGAAGCATTAAAGATGATGGTTAAGATAACAGTAAGAACAGAAGAAGATATTGATTATAGAAAGAGATTCTTTACAAAAGAAAGAAGCGCTAACCCTAATATAACAGATGCAATATCTCATGCAACATGCACAACAGCACTTGACTTAAATGCTAAAGCAATTATAACAGTTACAAAATCAGGACAATCGGCAAGAATGATTTCTAGATATAGACCTACTTGTGGAATTGTAGGATGTACTACAGAAGAAAAGGTATGTAGACAATTAAATCTATCTTGGGGAGTATCACCAGTTCTTATTGAAGAGAAAGATGATGTGTTAGAATTATTTGAACATGCAATAGATTCAGTAAAAGAAAATGGTTTTGTTGAAGAAGGAGATATAGCAGTTATTACTTCTGGAATACCTCTTGGAATAGCAGGAACCACTAATATGATAAAAGTTCATAAGGTAATGTAATAAAAAACGGAAGCAGATATCATAATTAGCTTCCGTTTTTTTGTTGACATTTAGCTTCAAACCGTTATAATAAAAATGCAAACAAGTTGCAAATGCATAGATTGGCATTTTACTATTTTGAAGGAAGAGTGAATAATAACCATGTTAGATATATTAATAGATACAATACTTGATAGTGTAAGAATGTTGCCATTTTTATTTGTTACATATTTGATGATGGAAGCATTAGAGCATAAAGCAGGTAAGAAAACAAAAGATATGATAAAAAGGGCAGGTAAGATAGGTCCGCTATGGGGAAGTATATTAGGAGTATTTCCGCAGTGTGGTTTTTCGTCTGCTGCATCTAGTCTATATGTAGGACGAGTAGTGTCGCTCGGAACACTGATTGCGATATATCTGTCTACATCAGATGAGATGCTACCAGTTTTAATATCTGAATCAGTTGGCGTAATGACAATAATTAAGATACTAGGACTTAAGATGCTAATTGGTATAGTAACAGGATTTATAATAGATATTATATATGTGAAATTATTAAAACATAGAGAAAAAGCAGAAGATAATTATGAAAGTGAAGAATTAGATCACTGCAATTGTGATCATGCTCATAAACATGGAATATTTGTATCATCAGTAAAGCATACATTTAAAATCTTTGCATTTATATTTATTATTTCTCTTTTGTTAAATGTTATAATAGAATTTGTAGGTGAAGATGCTATATCTAATGTATTTGTAAGTGTACCAGTAGTAGGGCAATTAATTGCAGGTCTAGTAGGACTTATTCCAAACTGTGTATCATCAGTGGTAATAACAAGATTGTATCTTGAAGGAATAATAAATGGCGGTGTAATGATGGCAGGGCTTCTAGTAAATGCAGGAGCAGGTACATTAATATTATTTAGAAGTAATAAATCGTTTAAAGAAAATATAAATATTATTGTATTATTATATGTATTAGGTGTAATATGGGGATGCATTATAGAATTTAGTGGTATAGCATTTTAATGAGGTGTATAGATTAGGGAGGAATTGATTATGGCAAAGGTAAATACCTATAAGACAGCCAATAGAGCAAAGATACTTAAATATATACAAGCTAATAAAGATAGAGCAGTTACGGTTAGTGATATAGATAATTATTTGAAGAGTGAGAATAGTGGAGTAAATGTTACTACCATTTATAGATATTTAGATAAACTTATCAAAGAAGGAACTGTTATTAAATATGTGGCTGAAAAAGGTGGAATGACTAACTTTCAATATGTTGAAAATGGACATAAATGTGATGAACACTTACATCTTAAATGCAAAGAATGTGGTAGTGTTATACATCTTGAATGTGGTTTTATGAAAGAGATATCAAGTCATATTGATGAACATCACGATTTTAGCCTACAATGCAAGAATTCAGTTATATACGGTGTATGCAAGAAGTGTAAATAAGTATACAATCCTCAGCACTCAAATATAGCCATGCTACAATATATTTAACGGCTTCGACTTTCTATACTTTATATAAGTTTAATTTTGCTTTCTTTGATTGCAGGCACACGAGAGCGCAAAACTCATGCAATCCTTTAATCTATTATGATTGTTGCTACTATACGTAATTGATATATAAATAATAATATATTTTCAAAGCAAAGCTATTTGCAGACTTTCTAACATACTTGCCTAAATTTATTTTAGGATTAACACACCGCTGTAAACCTGTGTGAGCAAGCTGTATAACAAATTTGAATACACTTGCAGCGAGTTGTTGGAAGCGGTGTGAAATCAAAAATCCTAAAATAAATTTATCGCAAGTATAGAAAGTCGAAACCGTTTTGCGAAAATATAATATTATTTATATATAGCTATAAAGTAAAACAACAATCATATAGATTATAAGGTTGCACTCAGACAGTTGCTCGGTGCCTGCTTTAAAAGCAAAATAAAACTTATTAAAGTATCACAAAAGTCTGCAGATTGTTAAATATATTGTAGCATGGCTATACATTAAATGTGTTGAAGATTGTATACTTATAAAATCTAGTGTGAATAGTGGAGGTAGGGTATGAGAGATAGAGCGTGGGCAGTTAGTAAAGCTACTGAATTAGTAGATGAAATGACCTTAGAAGAAATGATAGACCAGTTAACATATAGTGCGCCAGCTATTCCTAGGTTAGATGTACCTAGTTATAATTATTGGAATGAAGCACTTCATGGTGTGGCAAGATCTGGAACAGCAACAGTATTTCCACAAGCGATAGCTATGGCGGCCACATTTTCACCTGAAATATTAGAGAAGACAGCGTCTATTATATCAACAGAAGCTAGGGCAAAATATAATGGCTACAAAGAAGAAGGAGACATAGATAAATACAAAGGTATTAATTTCTGGTCTCCTAATCTTAATTTATTCAGAGATCCAAGATGGGGTAGAGGACAAGAAACTTATGGAGAAGATCCATTTCTTATTGGAAGATTAGGAGTAGCATTTATAAATGGTCTGCAAGGAGATGGAAAAATAATAAAGGCAGCAGCTTGTGCAAAACATTTTGCTGTGCATTCTGGACCAGAAGATTTAAGACATGAATTCGATGCTGTTGTAGATGATAAAGAATTGTGGGAAACATATTTGCCAGCATTTGAAGAGTGTGTAACAGAAGCTAATGTTGAAACTGTTATGGGAGCATATAACAGAACAAATGGAGAGCCATGTTGTGGTTCAGATACATTAATTAAAGAAATACTTCGAGGTAAGTGGGGCTTTAAGGGTCATTTCGTAAGTGATTGCTGGGCAATAAGAGACTTTCACGAGTATCATAAGGTTACTAAAAGCAAAGAAGAGTCAGGAACTATGGCACTAAAGGCAGGTTGTGACCTTAATTGTGGTTGTACATATAAGCATTTAATGAAAGCATATCAGAAGAAACTTATATCAAGAGAAGATGTTAGAACTGCTGCTATAAATATATTCACTACAAGATATTTATTAGGAATGTTTGAAGAGTGTGAATATGATAATATTTCTTACGAAAAATTGGCATGTAAAGAACACATAGATTATTCCTTAGAAGTAGCAGAGAAGTCAGTTGTATTATTAAAAAATGATAACATATTGCCACTTACTAAAAAAGTATTAGAAGAAAATAATATAAAGACAATAGGTATAATTGGGCCAAATGCTGATAGTAAGAAAGCATTACAAGGTAATTACTATGGAACAGCACCAGGTTACATAACTGTATTAGATGGTGTAAATAATATAAGTGAAGAATATAACTTTAGGGTTATGTATGCAGTTGGTTCAGAAATAGTAATAAATAAATCAGAGCCTCTTTCGGAAAGAGATAATGATAGGTTATCAGAGGCAATTCAAGTAGCGAAACATTCAGATGTTGTAATATTATGTCTTGGACTTAATGAAGAATATGAGGGTGAAGAAGGAGACGAAGGTAATTCTTACGCATCAGGAGATAAGAAAAACTTACATTTACCAAATGTACAGAGAAGATTACTAGAAGAAGTATGTAAGGCAAACAAGAATGTAATTGTTGTAAACATGACAGGAAGCGCAATGTACCTTGATTACGCTGATAATAATGCAAGAGCAGTTATGCAAGGGTGGTATTTAGGTGCAGAAGGTGGAAGAGCAATTTCAAATATAATCTTTGGTAAAGTATCACCGTCTGGAAAACTTCCAGTTACTTTCTATAGTGAAAACAATACTATGCCTGAATTTACAGACTATTCAATGAAAAACAGAACTTATAGATATATGAAAGAAAAACCTTTATATGAATTCGGTTATGGATTAACTTATGGTGACATTGCTATAGAAAAGTCAGACATATTATCAGAAGATGAAAGTAATATTCAGATAAGTGTAGAAGTGAGTAATAAGGGATTATACGATACTGATGATGTTATACAGATATATGCAAAAGTAGAAGACTCAATTAATGCAATACCAAATTATAGTCTTTGTGGTGTTAAAAGAATATATTTAGAGGTAGGTAGCAAACATACATGTATTGTTAATGTAAGCAAAAAATATATTCAAGTAGTAGATAATGAGGGTAATAGAAATTTTGAAGGTAAAGTAACTTTGTATGTTGGAAATGAAGGGCCAAAAGAGGATAAGATAAATGAAACTTTTCGATATATAAAATTATATGACAATTAAATAAATTATAGATTGAGGAGGCTTATATGAATAATGATGATAACCTATATGATGAAATTGAATCGCGAATTTCGGAGATGGAAAAAGAAGATTATGAATTTGGAAAACGATTTTCTAGTAAAGATTATATAATAGCAGGTATAGTAATAGTTGTATGTATAGCATGTATAATTATGGGGGCGTTTATCTAATAGAGGGGAAAACTAATGAATAATTCAGTTGAAAAACAAGTAGAAAAAGAGGCGGTTTTTGGAACATTGCCTATACTTCAAAAAGAAAAGATATATGGGTTTTTAGATGCATTTTTAATATTATCAGGTTATTGTATTGCAACATGGAGTTACACACAGGGTTCATACTTAGCAACTTTGGTTGGATTTAAGCAGCTTTTGATAGGGGCATTTTTAGGAGCAATTGCCATGCTTGCTATATATCAGCTTCCTGTAATATTATCAGTTAGATATGGTATAGATATATGGATATGGCTTCGGTCGGTATTTGGACCATCGGGTATTAAGATTATAAGTGTTATAATAATTATAGTTAATTATCCTTGGTATGCAGTATGTGCAGATTTGTTTGCATCATCTATGGGTAATCTAGCATCAATATTTGGCGTGAATATTCCAGATTATTTACACGTTGTTTTAGGAATAGGTTGTGTGCTTATTGGTACATTTATTGCTTATAAAGGAATTGGTGCAATAACTTGGACAACAAGAATATTGGTGCCGCTATTGTTAATTGTAGGAGTAATTGTTGTAATTGTTGCTTTTAGCGCAGTTCCACCTAGCGTAATATGGAATTATACTCCGAGCAATACGGGTTATGATAATAATATTATTCCTTATATTATATCTATAGAGGCAAATTTCGCATTTGTAATTACTCTTGTTGGTGGAATGGCAGAAGTACCAAGACTAACACGGAACGAAAAATCAGGATATTGGGCTGGCGTATTAGGACAAGGATTATCAGGTTCATTTTTTGTAGTGGTAGGGGCAGTTATGGCAATAGCAATGCAATATGTAACAGGTGAAATGATTGATGATCCTACATTAATGCTTGCAGTATTAGCTGTTCCTGCATTAGGTCTATGTTCGTTATTACTAGTAGCATTTGCAAATATAGGTACGCAAGCAGTAGGAGCATATATATATGGTGTAATGTTAAAGTCATCATTTGGTAAGGCGAAATATAACACGTTGATTATTATACTAGCAGCATATGTTTGCTTGTTTTGTATATGGGGAAAAATAATAGAATATTTCGGTACATTTTTAACTATAGGTGCTTATGTATATGCACCACTAGCAGCGCTGTTGTTTGTAGATTTCTTTATAGTAAGAAAGCAGAAAATATCACTGCGTTCAGCATATGAGCTAAAGGGATATAAGGCATATAGATATACAAATGGTTTTAATATAGTTGGACTGATTTGTATAACAGCAGGTGTTTTAATGTCACTTATGGTCTACAATCCTATAACAGGCGAGATTCATAATATGATATTATTTTATTTAACGCCGACAGGTGTATCATTTTTGGGAACAGGAATATTATATGTTGCACTTAGTAAAATACCAGCGATAAACAGATATTTAGTAAGAGACAGGGATGAGATAACAATATGAGTTTAAGCAAAAGAAAACGTAAGAAAATAGATACTACTCCTTTTGATAGAAATAAAATGCCACCAAAGCAAAATATGTTTGTTATGCCTTTTATGTGGTTGTATTGCTATATTGTTACTAGAAAATCTAAATTAAGGATTAATAAAGTAGGGATGAAAGGATTAAAGCCACCATACTTAGTACTTGGAAGTCATCACGCATTTATGGATTTCCTTGTAACGCCGCTAACACTATTTCCACATAGAGCTAATTATATATCAGAACTTGAGGGTTTTGAATATTATGGTGAATGGCCTTATAGACAAATAGGTTGCCTAGGTACTAGAAAATTTGTAGATGATTTGGCATTAGTTAAGAACATAAAAAGAGTTATAGATAGAAAAGGGATAATGGTAATATATCCAGAAGCTAGATATTGTAATGTGGGTACTAATTCTACGTTGCTACCATCTGTCGGAAAGCTTATAAAAATGTTAAAAGTGCCTGTAGTAGTTCTTAATATGAGAGGTAACTATTTGCAATCTCCTATATGGAATCTTACTATAAGAAAAGAAGCAATACTTGATGCTACAATAACAAAAGTATTAGATGTAGAAGATATTAGTGAATACTCAGTAGAAGAGATAACTAATAAATTGCAAGGATTTTTCACTTATGATGATTATGAGTGGCAGTATAATACTAAGCAGGCTATAACTTATGAAAAGCGAGCAGAAGGATTGCATATGCCATTATATAGATGTCCTAGCTGTAACACTGATTTTGTTATGAATTCAGCGGGGGATAAAATATTTTGTACTAATTGCAACAAGACATGGCATATGACTGAATACGGAAAGCTAGAAACGATTTCAGGAGATGCAATATATGAGCATATTCCAGATTGGTATGAATATGAGAGATTAGAAGTTATTGATGAGATACTTAGGGGCGAATATAGCCTTGATATTAAGGTACATATAGAGTCTTTACCTAATGCAAAGAATTTTATTGATTTGGGCGAGGGAAGATTGATCCATAGCAAAAGAGGATTTACACTGTATTTTAAAGATTATAACGAAGAAGAAACTAAGCAACTTCATTTTAGTCCTATATCAACGCCATCTATTCATACAGAGTATAATTATAGAGATATGGGGCAATGTATAACTCTATCAACCTTAAATAATACATATTTTATATTTCCATTG
This sequence comes from Lachnospiraceae bacterium, assembly GCA_031556525.1. Lineage (GTDB taxonomy): Bacteria > Bacillota > Clostridia > Lachnospirales > Lachnospiraceae > JAVBSN01. The sequence continues at coordinate 64,627 of JAVBSS010000014.1, read as the reverse complement.
GAAGAAGGATTTAATGCTACAAAGATGCAATTTGCTACGGAATATATGTATGAATTAAGTAAGGAATATAAGAGACATAGATAAGTTATTGATATTGATTTTTAGAAATTTGTATATTGACTTTTATTAGTAAAAAACTTATAATTATTAAAAATAGTAATTATTATCGTTTTGCACAAGGAGGATATATCATGAGTAATGAATTAAAAGGTAGTAAGACAGAAGCTAATTTAATGGCAGCATTTGCTGGCGAATCACAAGCAAGAAATAAATATACATATTATGCATCAAGAGCTAAGAAAGATGGCTATGTTCAAATAGCAAATATATTTGAAGAAACTGCAGCTAATGAGAAAGAGCATGCAAAGATGTGGTTTAAGTTATTACACGGTGGAATGCCAGATACAATAACTAATCTTAAAGATGCTGCTGATGGTGAGAACTATGAGTGGACAGATATGTATGATCAATTTGCTAATGATGCTAAAGCAGAAGGATTTGACCATATAGCATTTTTATTTGAAGAAGTAGGTAAGATAGAGAAAGAGCATGAAGAGAGATACAGAAAGCTATTAGCTAATGTTGAAGGTGGAATGGTATTTTCTAAAGATGGAGATACAGTATGGATCTGTTCTAACTGTGGACATGTTGTAGTAGGAAAGAAAGCACCAGAAGAATGTCCAGTGTGTAATCATCCACAAGCATATTTTCATGAGAAGGCTGAGAATTACTAAAAATTAAACATAAGGGAGTGCCCAATAATAATTTGCGAAAATTAATTATTATAGGTACTCCCTTTTCTAATGTATAAAAGAAAATATTAGATATTTGAATCTAAAAAATCTAACACTTGCTCATTAAAATCTTTTGCTTCTTCATAAGTCATATGGCCAAGTCCTTTATATATAACTGACTTACTTTGCGTTATTGCATCAGCTATATCCTCTGAAGAGTTCTTGCCAACAACATTATCGCTATCTCCACCAATAACTAAGGTTGGGCATGTTATTTTACTTAATTCATTATAGGCATTGTGACTAATACAAGCATTGGCCTGAATTATAAACCTACTTAAATCTTTTGGTTTACCAATGTTACTAAGAATAGGATAGAATATTCTGTATTTCTTAAGATAATTTTCAGTATATGATTTTTCAGTGGTATCAATAAATATGTTTTTGTAGTCATTAGATTCAGCCATTTCTAACCAACCGTTAACAGCATTAAGTACGGTATCATTTGGTCTAGACAATGTAACTGCTAATACAAGGTTTTCAACATATTCAGTGTAATCAATAGCAATATATTGAGCAATCATTCCACCTTGAGACACACCCATAATAGATGTTTTGGAAATACCAAGTTCTTTCATTGCTTCAATTTGATCTCTAGCCATATCTCTTGTAGAATATCCTTTGGTTATATGGTTCTTTCTACTGAAAACATATACCTTATAATTCTTCGCAAATTTTCTATACATCATTGCAAAAGCAATTGCAGTACCTTTAACTGTTTTCAATCCGTCACCTAAGCCAGGAATCATAATCAAGTTCTTTTCGCCACTTCCAAAACAAATATAATCCATATCGGTATCATTAATTTTAACATTACCATTTTGTGCATTATAGAACATATACTATCCTCCTCGTAAGTAATAACACTATGTCCTAGTATACCATATCTATTATAAAAGAACATACACTATTAGTTAATGATAAAATTGTAGTGTATGCTCTTTGATTATAATTAAGATTAAATTTATCTCGACATATATTTTCTCATGCATATAGCTACTTTATCTGCCCATTCAGGAGAAGCCATAGCAAAGTTGTTTAATACACGAGTTATAATGTCCTTATTGCATTTATATAATTCAATGGCAATATTATCAGCAAGATGATCTTGTTCACAAGGACTAAGTGAACGATAGCGAATGCCTGCTTGAGTATAGTTATCTTGTTTCAAGATAGGAGTTCTAGCAATATATCCCTTTGTAAACATAGGTTTAGGGACAGGAATATTTGCAGGTCTTGGAATATTGTCATTTAAACTGTTAGGTGAATAGTTAATAGGACAAGGGTTATAGTGGTATGTCATATTTCCATCACGTTGATTGTTACATACAGGTGACACAGAAGCGTTTATAGGTAGTTGTGCAAAGTTAGGGCCTATTCTATGTCGCTGGGTATCTAAATATGAAAATGAACGACCTTGTAACATCTTATCTGCGGAGAATTCTATACCAGGAATAATGTTTCCGGGACAAAATGCTGCTTGCTCAACTTCTGCAAAGAAGTTATCAGGGTTATTGTCTAGAGTCATCATACCAACCTTAACAAGAGGGAATTCATCTTCAGGCCAAGTTTTTGTATCATCAAGTGGGTCGAAAGTAAGACACTCTACTTGCTTTGGATCCATGAATTGAACGCATAATTCGTACCTAGGGAATTTGCCACATTTAATATCATTATACAGGTTAGTAGTGGAAATGTCAGGATTAGTACCAGCTAATTTTGCTGCCTCATGCCTATCGATTGTCTCAATTCCCTGCATAGTTTTCCAGTGGTATTTTATATAGCATCGTTCACCAGCTCTATTAACCCATATATAAGTATTTACACCAAAGCCATCCATTTTGGCATAGTTCTTAACAGTACCTCTATCAGAATATAACCAAGTAACCATATGAGTTGATTCAGGTGATAGAGAAGCAAAATCCCAGAATCGACAAGGGTCTACAACATTGGTATTAGGTGCAGGCTTTAGAGAGTGAATTAAGTCAGGAAATTTTATTGAATCTCTTATAAAGAATACAGGTAGATTATTTCCGACCAAATCGTATATACCTTCATTTGTATAGAACTTTACAGCAAATCCACGAGGATCTCTTGCTGTATCAGCAGAACCTTTTGAACCGATAACTGTTGAAAATCGTACAAATACTTTAGTGGTATGATCTGCACCTTGTAAAAAGTCAGCCATAGTATATTTGCTCATACATCTATAAGTAGTGAAATGTCCAAATGCACCAGCACCTTTGGCATGAACAACTCTTTCGGGAACACGCTCCCTATCAAAATGTGCCAGTTTATCAATCTGGTGTATATCTTCAAGTAAAGTTGGCCCATCGGGAACTATTGTTAGTGAATCATTGTCATTAGGAATAGGTCTTCCAAGACTATCTGTCATGTAATCATTAGATCTATATTTGCCCATAGTTAATCCTTAAAAAATATTCTCATTATATATCTATTCAGAACAAGGATATTTGATAGCAATATTTTGAATAATATTCCTTATTTGGTACATATTAAGGATATATTTGTATGAAAGAAGGTAGTTTATGAAAAACTTTGAAATATTTATTAAAGCAATGATATTAGGTATTGTGTTGTTCTTAACAGTTTTTCTGGTTAAACCTATTGGTATATCTACGCAGTTCAGTGTGGCTGGAGGAATAGTTCATACAATGATAGAACCGAGTATCATATGGGAAGACAAGGATAAGGAATATGGATATAGCAGTAGTAATGAATATTATGACAAAGATGAAGGATATATAGCAAATGCTATAAAACACCCCGGAGATTATGATTTGCTATTTATTATTACAATGCCTCTTGGAGGCTATATAGCTTATAGGGTTAGGAAATACAGTGAGGGAAGACAAAAGAGAACAGAGTTTAGAAAAGTTAATGAAAAGAAAACAAGCAAATATGGTGGAATTATAATTAATTTTATTTCAGGAGTTTTCTTGTTATATGGCGCAAGGATGGCTGGTGGATGTATAACTCAGCTTATATTTAATGGGATTATGGAGGGTAGTGCAAGTGGATATATATTTGCAGTATCAGTGCTTGTTACAGCTATACCTATAGCATTAATAGTTAATTATGTAGGTGGGGAGGTAATCTAATATGGAAATAATATTTACAGTGTTGTTGGGTGGATTGTTTGGGGGAGTATTATATTGGACGGGAGCCGCTAGACCAGAGAAAGTAATAGATATGCTTAGTTTTAGATGTCTGAAATTAATAAAAATAGTAATAGGTGCAATAGGAGTAAGTAGTGTACTATTTGCAATATTCAATATAACAAAAATAGCAGGGAATATGAATTATAACATAACCCCAGTAAATCTAGGTGTTGTTATTGGGGGATTAATATTTGGTATAGGACTTGGCTGGTCAGGTGGATATCCGTCAGGTAGTATAGCAGCATTAGGGAGTAATATGTTTACTAGATCAATTTGGCTTATAGTGGGAGGGTTCGTAGGAGCATTAGTACATTCTTTTACCTACAGTAAACTTATTGATATAGGAGTATTCAAAATAATGGATATGGGTAAACTTACGTTGTTCAATATATCTGATGAATATGTATATCTATTGCCGGGAGGATATATAGGACTTGGACTTCTAGGTGTTATATCAATAATAATATCTTTTGCAATACCAGTCGTTGATGATAAGTAATTGACATATACCCCTACGGGGTATACTATTATGAATGTAACAACATGTAATTCTAGGTGTTATATTTAATAATAAATATTATTGGAGATGATGAGATGAGAGAAGAAGTATATATTATAAATGGAATGACTTGTGCCTCTTGTAGCAGTGCTGTTGAGAGGGTAACAAGGAAGCTCACGGGTGTAACAAGAAGTGATGTTAACCTAGCAACTAATAAGATGACTATAGAGTATGATGAGGACAAAGTTAATTCCGACATGATTACTGCTAAGGTAAGTAAAGCAGGATTTGAAGCACAGTTATATGTACGTAGTAAGGAAGATAACACTGAGGAAAATATACATAAGAAAGTAAAAGATACAGATGAGGTGGAATTACGAAATAAACGTAATAATCTTATTGGAGCAATTGTACTTAGTATAATATTGCTATATGTATCTATGGGACAGATGTATAGTATCAAATTACCAATTCCAGATATTATAGATATGATGACGCACCCATTTAATTTTGCACTCATTCAGATACTACTTACAATACCTATTTTATATTTTGGTAGAAGATTCTTTATTAATGGATTTAATACAATAATACATTTGAATCCTAATATGGATTCTTTAGTGGCAATAGGAAGTGGAAGTTCGTTTGTATATAGTATTATAATGACATTTCAGATAGCAGATAATCCTATGCAGGTTCATCATTTATATTTTGAATCTTCAGCAATAATTGTAACTTTTATTATGTTAGGAAAGTATTTGGAGAGTAGAAGTAAGAATAAGACAAAGGGAGCGATTACTAAGTTGCTAAACCTTGCACCAGATACCGCTGTCTTGGTAGATGGAGATGTACTTAGAGAAGTAGCAACGAAAGATGTACAAGTGGATAACGTTATACTAGTAAGACCTGGTGCCAAAGTTCCTCTTGATGGAATAGTTATTGAAGGACAAAGTATGACGGACGAGGCTATGATTACAGGAGAAAGCTTGCCGGTAGAGAAATCTATAGGAAGTACAGTAATAGGTGGAAGTGTTAACTATAATGGAATACTATATGTAAAAGTATCAAGAGTTGGCGAAGATACAACCTTATCAAAGATAGTTAGATTTGTGGAAGAAGCACAAGGGAAAAAAGCACCTATATCAAAGATAGCAGATAAGGTGGCAGGATATTTTGTGCCAGCAGTAATAGGAATAGCAATAGTAGTATCGATAATATGGTTAATGTTAGGATACGATATTAATTTTGCATTAAGGATATTTACATCTGTATTGGTTATAGCCTGCCCATGTGCATTAGGACTTGCAACCCCGACAGCAATTATGGTAGGAACAGGACTCGGAGCTAGTAAAGGAATACTAATTAGAAGTGGAGAGGCATTAGAGATAACTCATGATGTAAATGTAGTAGTATTAGATAAGACAGGAACTATAACAGAGGGAAAACCTAAGATTACAAGTATTATATCTGATGAATATACAAAGGATAATCTATTAGACATCGCTGTAGCTGTTGAGAAAATGTCAGATCACCCATTAGCTAGAGCAATAGTTGATGGGGCAGGAGATAATAATAATGAATATAAGATTGAAGAATTTGAAAATATTACTGGTAAAGGATTAAAAGCTAAGATAAAAATTAAAGATGCAATAATTCAAGTAACAATAGGAAATAAAACATTAATTAGTGATAATAATATTTTAACTACTGTGTATGAAGATAGAGTTAATGAACTTTCAGCAAATGGACAAACGCCTATGTATGTTGCTATAGATAATAAACTTAAGGGTATAATAAGTGTTGCTGATACAATTAAGGAAACAAGTAAAGAGGCAATAGAGAAGTTACAGCAATTAGGGATAAAGGTATATATGGTAACTGGTGATAATGAGGCAGCAGCTAATTATATAGGCAGTCAAGTAAATGTAGATCAAGTTATATCGGGGGTCTTACCAGAAGATAAGGCAGGAGTAATTGAAGAATTACAAAATCAAGGCAATATTGTAATGATGGTTGGTGATGGTATAAATGATGCTCCGGCTCTAGTACAAGCAGATGTTGGTGCAGCAATCGGGAACGGAAGTGACATTGCGTTAGAATCTGGAGATATAGTATTAATGCATTCAGATTTGCATGATATCTATAAAGCAATAAGATTAAGTAAGCTTACAATTATTAATATTAAGCAGAACCTATTCTGGGCATTCTTGTACAATACAATAGGAATCCCAATAGCAGCAGGAGCTTTGTATTTGGTAAATGGTACATTATTAAACCCTATGCTGGCTGGACTTGCAATGTCACTTAGTTCAGTATGTGTGGTTAGTAATGCGTTAAGATTGAGAACTAAAAAATTGTAACTAAGTGAGAAATGTACTTCAAAATTGAATTGACCGTTGGGAGCTTGCCCACATAAGGTTATATTCATATTTTGAAGTATGTGGCGAACGCCACACATCGAGATGAAGCGTAGCGAAATCGAGATGGCATTTTCAATAATATTAATAAATAAACGAAAGGATAAATATAGATATGGAATGTGAATGTAGAACTAAGGTAAGAGATGATAAGGAGCAAAAAGATCTAATAACAAGGCTTAATAGAGTAGAAGGACAGATTAGGGGTATACGTAAGATGGTTGAAAGTGATACTTACTGTGTTGATATATTAACACAGGTATCAGCAGCTAGTGCGGCACTTAATAGTTTTAATAAAGCATTGCTTAATAGCCATATAAAAACTTGCGTAGTAGAGGACATAAAAGCAGGAAAAGAAGAAACTATAAATGAGTTGTTAGAAATGTTGCAAAAACTCATGAAATAATATATAAATATATAGGAGGAAATAATTATGAAAGTATTAAAAGTAGAAGATATGCATTGCAATAAATGTGTAGAGAGAATAACAAAGGTATTAAGTGATGTAGAATTAGATTTTAATGTATCACTTGAGGACAAAACAGTTACGATCAATGGCTGTGATAATTGTGTAAAAACCGCTATAAATGAACTTGATGATATAGGTTTTGAAGCAGTTGTAATAGAGGAATAGATAAAAGTTTATAATTAAAGAAGATGAGGGATAATGATGAAAACGTTATATGGGGTTAAAAGCTTTCTAATGGTTTTGCTGTTGATGATTGGTGGAATATTTCTAATGGTAGAAGGTGGTTCACGCAAATTCAAAGAGTATACTACTAATTATGATTTAAATAATATGAGTGCAGATGAATTTGTAGCTGGTACATATGTAGTTGGAGATATATACTATGCTATAGATTATTTTGAAGAAAGAACAACTACAAATAAGGGAATAACAAGTGTATCTGGAAGGATATATCTAGTGCCAGTAGCGTATGATGATAATACCGAAGAAAAATATGTAGGTGTATATGTTCCTAAAAAGTGTTTTTCGGAATTAGATAAAATATCAGAAGATACATTTAGATGGATGTATGGTGAGATAGATAGTATGGATGATACGCCTACTCTCTATGTGTGTGGTGAACTGAAAACATATGATTCAACAGATAAGGATTTTTTATATGAATATATGAGTGGATATTTGGGTGTGTCATCAAACTCTGAATGTGATCAATATATACTTCCATATTACATAAACTACAAAGAAGGCGGAGCGTCAGTTGCCATAATAATAATAGGTGCAGTACTCTTCTTGTTTGGATTCCTAATAACAATTGCATATTTTTCTTCAAACTCAAAGTCGAAGAAGGATGATGACATATATGTGTCTTATAAAGATTCATATATTAATAATGATTATACGGCAGAGGGTAGTGGGAATAAGTATGTAAGTAATTATTCAAATGATAACAATAATAACGATAGTAATGAACCTGATAGTGGAGGAATTATAAGTAAAGATGCTTCAGTATCAAAATTTAAATTAAAAGAGTAAATGTGGAGGGAAGATATGAGAGGACTTAATGGAACGTTTTTGATATTTGCTATGTATATTATAGGAATTCTATTAGTATGTTTTGCGATGGATGGGATGGTAACAGGAGAAGTAGATAATGATTTTAATTATATGAGTGCTAGTGATTTTAACAAAGATATGTATGTAGATGGGGAGGTTATCTATTCACTAGGATGTTTTTCTGAATCTCAGCTGCAGTATAGAAGTATAGGAGCCACAACAGGAGGTATGTATTTAGTTCCCGTTGGAGTTAATGGTAATGATGAAGGAAAATACATAGGAGTATTTGTAGGAAAACAGGATTTCGAGATAATGGATGAGATAACAGCAGATACTGTTAATTTTGTATTGGGTAAGAAACAAAGTATGGACGGTAGCCCTACGTTATCTATAAAAGGAAAAGTAAAGACTTATGGTACAGATGAAAAAGAATTTTTGTACGATTATATGAAACAGGTATTAGGTACAGATTCGCGAGCAGAATGTGATAAATATATAGTACAGTATTATATTGATTATGAGGGAGCAAAAAATGCATATATGAAATTAATCATAGGAATTGTACTAATACTAATACCAACATTAATAATAATTGGTAAGATTAGGAATTCTGCTGAAGATAAGAAGAGAGCAAAGGCTATAGCGAATTTTAATGCACCACAGAGTAATACTTATAAGTATACGGATAATGTGAGCGAAAATGCAAATACTTACTCTGATAATAGTGGTAATACATATAGTTATGAGCAAAGTAATGAGTATACACAAGAAAATACATCAGATACAATAGGCGAAACAAGTACAGAATCAACATCAACATCAAAATTTAGGCTGAAAGAGTAACCTTTTGGGTTGGTGATAAGTATTATAGATGAAACAATTAAGAAGATAAAAACACACAAAAGATGAGGAGAATAAGGATGAACAGAGGTAGAGGATTTAAAACTTTTTTAAATGGAGTTATATTTTTAATAGTAGGACTTTGCATTTTAGTACCAGGATGTATTGCAAAACTTAGTAGTGAGACTACAAAAAATGATTTCAACTATATGGCATCTAGTGAATTTGCAAAAGGCAAATATGTAAACGGTGAAGTTTGCTTTGTAATGGATTATTTCGAGGAAGAAGAGACTACTAGGGATGGAAAATCATCTATAACAGGTAGGACATATTTAATACCAGTAGCATTTGATGAAGAAACTGAAAAATATTTAGGTGTGTTTGTTCCTGCTAGCAAATTTGATGACTTTGATGAGATTACAACAGCTACATTTGATTATTTGTTTGATGAGACTGGTGAAGTGGAAGAAATGGCTGCAATTCCTGAAATTCAAATAAGTGGTAAATTAAAAGCCTATGAATCAGATGAAATGGGATATTTATACGAATATATGGAGTGGTATCTTGGAACAACTTCACAATCTGAATGTGATAATTATATAATACCATACTTCGTAGATTATAAAGCATCAGGAACATCAGGAGTCCAGATACTATTAGGTGGAATATTCACAGGAATAGGATTAATAATACTTATAGTATTTGCTATAGCAGCTCTTGGTGGAAGACGTAAAGATGATGATGTTGTTTCTTATAATAATTCTTATGGCAATGATGGTTATGGAAATATGAATACACCAGATACTAATAATTCTACAGATAACTATACATATAATGATAATCAGTATAATAACGAAAATACAACATTTGAAGATAATGAAGATTCTAGATTTAAATAATATATAAAGTTTTAGGTTGCAGTTGAAATATATCTGCAACCTTTATAATATATTGAATCTGAATTAAAGAAGATAGAAATTTCTTAGTGTTAAGAATAATAGAAAAAATATGTAATAGAAAATATACTAATATTGATAGTGGGGAAAGGGAATATGAAAAAATATATAAACTATTTTATTAAATTTAATATAGGTATTGTTATAATTAATATATTTATATCAGGGTTAATATTAATAACTTCTGGAATAGAAGATAAGAGCTTTGAAGAAATGGATAAAGATTTTAATTATATGAAATTCAATGAATATGAAAGTGATTTGTTTGTAAGTGGAGAGATAAATTACTCTATAGGTTGTTTTGCTGAAAAAGAGTTAATGGTTAAAAGTTCTACATTAGTTAAATCTGGGGGGATATATTTAGTCCCGATAGGACTTAATGAAAATGGTAATGAGAAGTATATCGGAGTATTTATATCTACACTAGATTTTTCTACAATGGATAAAATAACAAATAGTACGATTCAATGGTTATCAGGTAAGACAAAAAGTATGGGAGATAGTCCGACATTGGTTGTAGAAGGTAAGTTGAAAAAATATACCATAGAAGAAGAGAGATTTATGTATGAATATATGAAATCATACCTTGGTACTAAGTCAACAGCAGAGTGTGATAAATATATATTGCCATATTATATTGACAGCGAAGGGACGAAAAATGCAAATATAAAATTATTAATAGGAGTTATTTTTTTAATAATATCAACACCAATAATAATTGGTAAGATTAAATATTTTGTAGAAGGTAAAAAGAGTGCAAAAGCTTTAATGAGCTATAATCCTTCAAATAGTTATAGTCTTGGATATAGAGATAGCATAAGTGATTACTCAGATAGTAGTGATAATACATATAGTTATAATCAGAATAATGATTATAAAGAAAAAAATGAAAAACAAACCGCCAATGATGAATCAGCACCAACGACAACATCTAAATTTAAGTTAAAAGAATAGGTGAAATAGGGTATATGGAAAGATATAAATTATATTTTCAAGCATGGAAAGAATATTTTAAAAGATATAAAATATATTATTTAATGATGTTTATGTTTTTGCCAGGATTATGGTTATTAATTGAAGGGGTAATTGGCAAGCCTCCTGAAGATGTTGATAAAGATTTTAATTATATGAAATATAATGAGTTTGATAGCGGATTATATGTAAATGGAGAAGTATGTTATTCTATAGGTTTTATTAGTAAATATGCGATGAATCCTGCAGATGGAACAGTGGCAGAAGGAGCAATGTATTTAGTGCCAGTAGGGCTTAATGAAAATGGTAATGAGAAATACATAGGAGTATATGTAAATGCAGTAGACTTCTCTAAAATGGATAAAATAACAGATGATACAAGACGATTGTTATTAGGTTATATAAAAAATATGGATAATAGTCCTACGTTAGTTATACAAGGTAAGTTGAAAAAATATACTCCAACACAAGAGAAAGAGATATATAAATATATGAAATCATACCTTGGTACTAATTCAACAGCAGAATGTAGTAAATATATAGTACCATATTATATTGATGCAGAAGAGGCAAGCATGTCAAATTCAAGAATACGAATGGGAAGTATTTTATTAGCAATATCAACATTAATAATAATTATTGATATTATAAATAAAATCTGGCGTAAAAATAGAAAAGAAGTTTCAGTGGTCTATAATCCTTCGAGTAGCTATAATGATAGTATTGATTTTATAGAAGAAAATGAAAAACAAACAGTCAATGATGAATCAGCACCAACGACAACATCTAAGTTTAAACTGAAAGAATAAATAAAATTAAAATAATAATTTTTAGGTTGCAGTTGAAATAAAAACTGCAACCTTTTTTTTGGCCAATAGTATTAATATTAGGAGGATTTAATAGTGCATTAAAAAATATGATATGATATACTATAGATTGAAAATATTCATATATAATCAACGTTATGTGGATTATATATATGACAATTATTCTAAGGAGAGACTTATGAGTAAACAAGATGATATAGTCATGAATCTTGATTCTATAGTAGATAGATATGCAGATATGGTATATAGAATAGCACTTTCAGAAGTTAAAAACCGAGAGGATGCAGATGATGTATTTCAAGAGGTTTTTGTAAGGTTGGTGAAATATATACACACATTAAAATCCGAAGAGCATATAAAGGCCTGGTTGATAAGGGTTACTATAAATTGCTCGAAAACACATTTTACCAACTATTGGAATAAAAATGTTGGAGGGTTTAGTGAAGAACAATATGATAGATTAGGACATGAAGATTCTGAACTGGAAAAAGTAGAGAATGAAGACAATGTAGTATATACAAGGGTACAAGAACTGCCTGAAAAATATAGAGTTATAATTCATTTGTTTTATTATGAACAATTATCTATAAAAGAGATTGGAGCGGCACTAGATAAGAAGGAAAGTACAGTAAAATCTCAACTTTTTAGGGGGAGAGAGCTTTTAAAAGCAAAATTAAAAGGAGACTTCTAATATGAAAGAGTCATATATTAAGGTAGTTGATTCGCAACATGCATCTGCTGAGCTTATTCAACAAACCAAAGAAAAAATGCGTGAAGCCATGCAGGAAAATGATGATATAAGCAACACGAATGTAGACGAGAAGACAGATAAGGTTAGAAGTAATAATGTCTATAATTTACGGAAAAGTTATAGATATATAGGAATTGCAGCGGCACTGTTGATGGTGTTTGCAATTGGAGGTATATGGGGTGTTAATAATAGTATAAAGTACGAGGATATGAATTCTGAAGTTCAAGATACAGATTATTTGCATTTTGGAACGATGGGAATTGGAAAATATGAAGTAAGTATGGAAGAGTTTGAAGAAGAATTTGGTTCGGATATATTAAGTGTTGATGCTATAGGAGGATATACTATAGTTGACACTAAAGCATCTATAATAAATTCGAATGAAAACAATATAGTAGGTGAGCTGGCAGTTGATTATGGAAATTATACATTGGATATCGGAATAGGAGTAGATAATACCGTAATACCACTTAAAGGTGCGAAGGCTAATGAAATATTTGGTGTAGATGTATATTGTGGATATGACGGCGAGAATCAGATATATGTAGCATGTTTTAATATAGATGATATTTTTTATAAAATAACATCTGGAGAGGTATCAAAATCAGAGTTTACTAAAGCAATAAAGACATTTGTTAAAGATAAAAATAATTGAAAATCATGTAGAATTCCATTGAACACGAATGTGTTGTAACAAAATACGAATTATAGTATAATGGAGGTCGTGTGGAGGAATCATGAAATGGGAAGACGAAGTAATAGAAGGCGAAGACATAAAAGAAGTGGCGGAAATATATTCGGTATATTTATTGTAGTAGCACTTGTCATAGCAGGAATAGTTGTATACATGGGAATGACTTCATCTAAGAAAACATACAGAAGTGAAGGAATAGAGTGTAGCAATAATGGAGAATATGATAAAGCCATAGAATGGTATAATAGCGCATTAGAGGAAGAACAATGGTTTGCGGAAGATATCGATTTAGATATAAGATATTATTTGGCAGAGAGCTATTTGCATACAGGTCAATATGATAAAGCACTAGATCAATACAATATTTTAATAGATGACGGAATGAATTATGAGAATACGTTATTCTATCAAGAACTTACAATAGCATTCATTGCATATCAAAATGGTGAATATGATAAGGCAATTAAGACCATGAATGAAGCTATAAACCGAGGATATGATAATCTATATGTGTTTGTAGGAAGTTGTTATGGACTAAAGGGCGAATATCAAAATATGTTTGATAATTTTGAGAAATATATAGCCGTGTATGGTGAGACTAGCTTTACTGATTCACAGTATGCGACAGCATACATGAATCTAGGTGAATATTCAAAGGCTATAGACTATGTTAGAAATGGTCTTAATTTAGAGGATAAGACTTATAGACGTGAATTATTATTAAATGAAATAGCATACTATGAGTATATGGCAGATTACAAGGAAGCATTTGATAAGGTAGAGAAGTTTCTTGAGGAATTTCCAGATGATGAAGATGGAAATAAGGAGTATGATTTTCTATATACAAGAGTGTAATTATTAAGATAATTAAAACCTGCAATGATTTGCAGGTTTTTTAGACGAAAGGAAAATATATGATAGAAACTGAAAAAGTTATGGAAAAGGTAATATTAGTTGGAGTAAGTCTAAGTGATATGGATGATACGCAGGAATCTCTAGATGAACTCGAGGAATTAGTAAATACAGCGGGTGCAGAAGTTGTAGGTAGAATAGTTCAGAATAGAATATCTATAAATAATGGGACATATATCGGTAAAGGTAAGATAGATGAAGTTAGAACAGAAATCATAATGACAGATGCTACTGGTATTGTGTGTGATGACGAATTATCACCTATTCAAATTAGGAACCTTGAAGAGGCTCTAGACATTAAAATAATGGATAGAACGCTAATTATACTAGATATATTCGCTAGTAGGGCATCAACAAAAGAAGGTAAGATACAAGTAGAATTGGCACAACTTAAATATAGGACATCAAGGTTGACTGGTTTTGGAATATCGCTTTCGCGTTTAGGTGGTGGTATTGGAACAAAAGGGCCAGGGGAGAAAAAGCTAGAGGTTGATAAACGTATTATAAGAGATAGAATATCTCAGCTTAATAGAGAATTAGAAGATGTAAAGCGTCATAGAATGGTTCAGCGTAAGCAACGAGATAAAAACACATCTCCAGTAGTATGTATAGTAGGATATACTAATGCAGGTAAGTCAACATTACTTAATAGGTTGACTAATGCAAATGTATTAGAAGAAGATAAACTATTTGCAACGCTTGACCCAACTACAAGAAATCTTAAGTTGCCCGAGGGACAAGAGATACTATTAACTGACACGGTAGGATTTATTAGAAAGCTACCTCATCATTTAGTAAATGCATTTAGATCTACTTTAGAAGAGGCAAAATATTCTGATATAATTATTCATGTTGTAGATGCTTCTAATCCACAGATGGAGAAACAAATGCATGCAGTATATGAAACTTTAGATAATCTAGATGTAAGAGATAAACCAATAATTACCGCGTTTAATAAAATGGATAGATTGCCAGAGCAACCTATATTAAAGGATCTAAAGGCAGATAAGACTGTATTTATGTCAGCACTTCGTGAAGAGGGAACAGATGACTTGTTATCAGCAGTAGAGACAATACTGAAAGAGCAAAAAGTATATATAGAAAAACTATATGATTTTAAAGATGCAGGTAAGATACAAGTTATTAGAAAATATGGTCAATTAATCAGTGAAGAGTATGTAGAAGATGGAATATATGTAAAGGCATATATTGAATCAATATATGAGGATAAAATATAAAATGATTATATAATAACAAAGAGAGATGCCCCAAGTCAAGTTTGACAAAGGGCATCTTGTTTATTATTAACTTTCTTTAATTACATGTAATAATATTGTTATTTAGTAATTATGCATATAGAGCATATTATACACGTCTTAGAGCTTCGATAGGACTTAGCTTAGCTGCTTTCTTAGCAGGGTATATACCGAAGAAAATACCAACTGCAGAAGAGAATAGTGTAGTTATTATAACGGCTGATGGGCTAATAGATGGAGTGAATGCATAGGTAGGAGATACCATGCCTATTATTCCACAAATTATTGAAGCGCCTAGTAACCCAGATAGTATACCGAGTATACCACCAAGCATAGCTATAATTGCTGATTCTGATAAAAATTGAAGCATTATAGAACCAGTCTTTGCACCAAGTGCTTTTCTAATACCAATCTCTCTAGTACGTTCTGTTACAGATACAAGCATTATATTCATAACACCAACACCACCTACAAATAATGATATTGCAGCTACTAATGATATAAATAAGGTTATCATATTTATAACTGTATTTATTGTAGATAGCATATCGCTAAAGCTTTGAACTCTGTAGACATCTTCACCTTTGCAATTGTGTCGTGATTCTAAAGTACTTATTATTTTATCGCATATTGCTTTGGAATCAACATTGTCTTCTGGAATGAAAGTCATATAATAATAATCTTCATATTCATAACCAAGAGAGTATTCAAAAGAAGTTAACGGAACATTCAAATATATTGGAGCACTCTCGTAAGAATAAGCTACAAGGGTGTTTCCTTCCTCAAAGGTAGTTATACCAATAATGGTATATTCTAATGTGCGACCATTAAGATTTGCCTCTATAGGCATACCTATTACATCGGTTGTACCATATAATCTAATTGCATCTTCTTCACTAATGTAACATACTAATTTTCCAGCATCATATTCATCTTTATTGAAATATCTACCCCTACTTATAATACTATAGGCCTCAAATAAGTAATTATTCTCAGTGCAACCATAAGCATACATATCAAATTCACCTTTTATCGTAGATACATTTCCTTGTATAGAAGAGGCTTTATGAATGGCTTTAATTCCATCTATATTTTCTTCTATATATGAAATGTCATCTTTGGTAATACTAAAACTATAATCAGTGACGAGAATTTCAATTTGACCACTGCCAATACTATCTAGTTGCTTGGTAATAGTTGCTTTAGCTCCGTTTCCAATAGACATAATAAGTATAACAGAAGATATACCTATAATAATTCCAAGCATTGTTAGGAAAGAACGAATCTTATTAGAAAGTATGTTGAAGAATGCCATTTTTATATATTCATAAAGTTGTGACATATTATAACCTCCTAATGTTATTTGCTATTGTTTTTAGTGTCTAATTCTGTATCAGTAGGTAGTATTGGATTAACAGGCATACCCTCGATAGTAGTAGCGGATACAGAAGTGATAACCATATCATCAAATGTAAGACCGTCGGTAATTTCAGTATTATCCATATCACTAATACCTATAGTAACATATTGTTTGGCAATTAAATTATCCTTTACGATATATACAAATACGCCTTCGGTATCGGCATTAACAGACATATTAGGTACAGTTAATACATTTTCTAGAGAAGCAGTGTTAATAACAACTTTAGCATCAAGACCGATTATTATAGAATCATCAGGATTAGTAATGCTTATTTCAGCTTCAATGGTAGTGGCGCCGTTAGCACTTGTACTAGCGACCTTACTTATATAAGTTACTTCGCCTTCGTATTCTTTATTTAAGATAGTAACAGTTGCTGTTTGTCCAAGTGCAACTGATTCAAGATCTCTCTTTGAAAGTGAAACACTAACTTTAATACTGTTTGTATCGGCAATGGTGTATACTTGCATGCCAGGTGCAGTAGTAGAGCCTTTCATAACATCAAGTGAAGTAATAATACCGTTTTTATCAGCTACAATACCAGCCTTTCCTTCTTCTAGAGAAGTAGCTGCTGCTTCAACTTGTAAAGAAGATAGTTGGTTAGTAACGTTTAATTGCTCTCTTTGAGTAGAGGTAAGAAGTCCAGCTTCAGCATTTTCTACTATTGATTCTTGAGTTGAAAGCTGAGCTTTTAGCTCGGCTAGTTCGGTATATTTTTGTGATATAGCTGCATCTATTTGAGCATTAGCACTTGGAGTGGCAGCTATAATATTTTCAAGGTTAGTAATCTCGGCTGTCAATGCATCACGTTCTGCAATTTTTGCAGTATATGTTGGATTAGAAGATATATTTGTTCCTTCAGGATTAGTTTCAATAATAGTTTGTATCTCTGAAAGTACAGTTGCTAAAGTAGCTCTTTTTTCTGATAGTGATATATATAAATCCTCAGTTCCATCATCGGCATAACTTCCTTGAAGTGTTGTAATTTCTTGTTCAAGAGTAGCAATTTGAGATTTTAGATTAGTAACATTAGTTTTTGCTTTATCAATATCAGAGCTAGTCTTATTGGAATTATCAATTGTGCTTTGATTAGATAAAGAAGTTGACTTTGCAGATAAAGAAGCTTGAGTATATTGATCCTCTAAATCAGAAGTATCAAAAGTTATAATAGTATCACCTTTTTTAACTGTTTGACCAATCTTTACGTTTACTTCGCTTACTGATGCAGAAACGGGAGAAGTGTATGAGGTTACATCTCCACTTGATACAAGACCGCTTGTACTTACGGTTGATGAGATGTTAGACGTAGTTGGGTTCACAACATCTACAGAAGCCCCCATACTTCCAACTATTTTATTTGCAATGGCACCAATTATTATACAGAATATAATAATTACACCTATCACGGATAAGCTTATAATTAATGCAAGCTTTTTGCCTGACATTTTTTTTGTTCCAGTCTTTGCTGACATAGTATTAATTCCTCCTTGATTATATAGTTAATTAATTTTCTTTTATTGTATCAGATTCTATTTTTACATCCATTATTTTAATAACACGTTTAGCATTAGAAGCTATTTGGTCATCATGAGTAATAAGAATAATTGTTCTTCCGTCTTCATGAAGTTGATGAAGAATGTTCATTATATCCTTTGTTGACGAAGAATCTAGATTACCAGTTGGTTCGTCAGCTAGAATAACAGGTGGTTTAGCAGCTATAGCTCTTGCTATGGCAACTCTTTGTTGTTGGCCACCACTCATCTCGGACGGTTTGTGTTTTACTCTGTTTTCAAGTCCAACCATGGTTAGTGCTTCAAGCGCTAGTTCATGACGCTCATTAGCAGGCAGTCCTCTGTATATTAGTGGAAGTTCTACATTTTCAATAGCGGTTAGATTGGGAATTAGATTAAATCCTTGAAATATAAATCCTATTTGTTGGTTTCGTATATCAGATAATTGATTGTCACTCATGTGGGAGACATCTTCTCCTGAAAGAATATATTTACCAGAGGTAGGAACATCTAAGCAGCCTAGCATATTCATAAGCGTAGATTTGCCAGAACCAGATTGACCAATAATGGCAACGAATTCTCCTGGGTTAATATCTAAAGATATATTATCTAATGCACGAACTTCATTTTCTCCTGGATTATATATTTTCATAATATTTTCAATATGTACTAAAGTATCCAAGTTAAAACTCCTTTCATAAAAAATATAAAGTAATAGTAATTAACAATGGTTAGTTACTTATGTAATTAACCATATCACCTTGCAGGGTGACTGTCAATAAAAAAATAAATACTTTCATTAAAATAAACGATTCTTATTAATAAGTTACTTCAACTTTCAATATATGATATAAAACAAAAATAAGTATACAGTTAAGTAAATGTAAAGAAAGTATTAAGTTTAATAAGATAATAACTATGTAATAATACAATATAAATATGTGTTATAAAATAAAAGTAGTAAGATTGAAATATAAATGTAAGAAATACATAATATAGATATTAAATAAAAATAGTAGAAACTAGCCTAGTATTATGGTATTATTTAAATAATTTGTTTAGAAGGAAATGAAAATATGGCGAAACATTTAAATCAAAAAAATATGAGGGCGATATGTGTACTATTATTCATGCTATATGTATGTGTGTTGGCTTATTTTGTATTTTTAAGTGATGGGTTTAGTAGAGTTGAGGGGTATTCAACATATAGATATAATCTTACACCGTTTCTGGAAATTAAGAGATTTCTTGCTAGTAATTTAAGTTTTATGGATATATTTATAAATGTAGCAGGAAATGTTGTTGCATTTATGCCTTTTGGAGCATTACTTAGGTGGGTAAGAAACAAGAAAACAGGATGGTTTATAGCCACATTCTATACATTTTTATTTAGTCTTATAATTGAGAGTGTGCAGCTTATAACTAGGATAGGTGTATTTGATGTAGATGATTTAATATTAAATACATTGGGTGGATTATTAGGATATATATGTTATGCTATATTAAGGGGAATTTATAAATTATTTAATAAGAAAAACAAGAAGAAAACCAAGTCTAAGAAATAATTAAGGAAGTGATAATATGTACGATGGAAGTAACTATCAAGAAGAACCGAAGTCATTGGATGGAGTAATATCAATAATACTTTGTGCAATATCATATATTATACTTGTAATATGCATTGTCAGAGGTGTTGTGACAGAAGGAACAGCATCTAAGATGTATGGAATTATAGGTATTGGCGGAGCATTGGCAAGTATATGTGCATTTGTATTTGCTGTTGAGAAATGGAAAGAAGACGGCGGATTTATGACAGCTAAGAGAGGTGGCATAGTAATGAGTGCCATAAGTACATTTTTATACATCATAGTACTTGTAATTGGTATTGTGTCTATGTTTGTGTAGGAGAGAGCTATGGATGATAGATTAAAAAAGCAGATAGAATTTGTTCTTGAATTGGACAAGTTAAAATATATCAAAAGACAAACTTATGTAGCAGATAACAGTAAGCAAGAAAATGATGCTGAACATTCATGGCATTTAGCACTTATGACTATGCTGCTTGATGAATATTCTAATGAACCAATTGATAAACTAAAGGTAATGGCAATGGTTCTCATTCATGATGTTGTAGAAATTGATGCAGGAGATACTTATGCATATGATACAGTAGGAAATGCTACAAAAGAAGCAAGAGAGAAAGCAGCAGCAGATAGGATATTTAATATACTACCAGAAGATCAAGCCATATATTACAGAAGTTTATGGGATGAATTTGAAGAAGGAATTACAGCAGAAGCAAAGTTTGCTAATTCCCTTGATAAGATACAGCCAATACTACTAAATGATATTACTAACGGTAGAGCTTGGAGAGAACACGAAGTAAAAAAAGAACAGATTATTAATAGAAATGTTAATACACCAAAAGGTTCTGAGGTACTGTGGTCGTATTGTGAAGAACTCATAGATGAAAATGTTGCCAAGAAAAATATAATTGGTGATATAGATTAATAATAGATATTATTAATAGCATTGGAAGGTATGGTATATGGAAGACAATATATTAGAAGAGAGATATGAGTTAGTTCTAGAACGTATAGAAGAGATATTTGAAAATCCAGAAGTGAAAGAAGTATATAAAGACTACTTTAGAAAAACATCTGAATTCATATTTATGATAAATAGATTATATGAAGAAGTAATAGCAGATAAGATAAATGTATTAGGTTTAGACGAGTTAGGAAAATTAAATAGAGAATTATATGAAGATATAATGCCAGAGAATTATGGTACTAGTTATGCTAATCCGGTATATGCAGTTAGTGTACTAGGAGATGGATATGGTCAGGCGTTAAGCTTTTTATATACAGAAATAAGAGGGTTAATAGTATATGCATATGAATCAAGATTAGAAGATATGGTTATTCATATGGAGTTATTAGTTCAGATATATAATATAATTGAAGATGATCTTGATATAGAAGATATTAGAGAAGCTATATATTATTTTGTAAGTGATTATAGTGATATAACTGTTAGCTATAGAATTAGGGAGATACTTGATAGTAGCTTGAATTTTGCTACTAATATTGTTATGGATTCAGATTTATCCGATATTAGATATCTATATAGCTATGGTGAGTATATTTCAAATAATGAGATAGGAACAGCAAAGTTTCTTAATTCATTGTCAGAGGATAAGATAGATTCTCTAGCGAGAACGTTTACAGAGGGATTTAGAGTTGGATATGATATTAATTCTAGTGTTCCATTAAGCAGTAAATCTACAATTAATATTAGATACAATATAGGACAAGAAAGATTAGTACGTGCAGCTATAGAACAATTTGACAAGATGGGTCTTAGACCAGTTTTATATAGGGCTGCAGTTAATAGAGTAAATAGAAAACTAACTATTAAATCAGGATATGTAAGTACAAGTCCTAATAGGCAGTTTGATTATGATCATCGCATGGATGAAGCAATATTTATGGATAAAGCATTTATTCAGCGTAAGATAGATGTGTCAAAATGTGCTTATGAAGAATATAAGGATATGGCAAAGGCTTATGCAGGCCCAGCCGTAATAGAGACATTTGGTGAGAAACCTTTTGATCCGATTAATAGAGAAGAGGGTATAAAACTGGATAAAAAGCAACAAGAATTAAGTGTTAATTATACCAGTGAAAGCTCTAAGATAGTTAATGAATATATACCTCATGATGAATATAGCTTTACTATAATAGCATATCCGTTGCCAGATATAGGTGATAACTATGAGGAGATATTTGAAGAAATAGTAAAAGTAAATACTCTTGATGTTGAGACTTATAAAAGTATTCAGCAATCAATAATTGATGAACTTGATAAGGCAGTATCAGTAAGAGTAGTTGGTTCAGGTTCTAATAAAACAGATATTACAGTTAATATGAATAAGCTTAACAATCCAGATAAGGAAACAAACTTTGAGAATTGTTTGGCAGACGTAAATATACCTGTAGGAGAAGTATTTACATCACCAAAGCTTACAGGAACTAATGGCATATTACATGTAAGTGAAGTATATTTAGGCGAATTGAAGTACAAAGATATTATGTTAACCTTTAAAGATGGAATGATAGCAGAATATACTTGTAAGAATTTTGATAACGAAGAAGCAAATAAGAATTTTATAAAAGAAAATCTTATGTTCAATAGAGAAACACTTCCAATAGGTGAATTTGCCGTAGGTACTAATACAACCGCTTATGTAATGGCAAATAAATATGATATAGTATATAAACTCCCAATATTAATAGTAGAGAAGATGGGGCCTCATTTTGCAGTAGGAGATACTTGTTATAGTCATGCAGAGGAAGTTAAGTTATATAATCCAGATGGCAAAGAAATAGTTGCCAAGGAAAATGAATGTTCAATTCTTAGAAAAGAAGATGAGAGCAAGGCATATTTTAACTGTCACACAGATATAACAATACCTTATGATGAGTTAGATTATATTGAATCTATACATGAGGATGGAGTTGTAGTTAGGATAATTGATAAAGGAAGATTCGTACTAGAAGGTACGCAGGAATTAAATAAACCATTTATTTAAGGAGAGATATACACATGAAGAAAATAGGTATAGTTGGTGGTGGACAATTAGGAAAGATGATGATATTAGATGCAAAGCGTCTTGATTATTATTTTGTTATACTGGACCCTACCCTTAATTGTCCAGCTCACAGTATTGCTGATGAGCATATAATAGCAGGCTTTGATGATATGGATGCAATGCATGAACTTGCAAGCAAGGTTGACGTAGTAACTTATGAATTTGAGCATATTAATGTAGTAGCATTACAAGAGATGGAGAAAAAGGGATACAAAGTATATCCATCTAGTGAAACTCTATTACACATACAGAATAAGTATAATCAAAAAGTATGGCTACGAGATCATGACCTTCCAGTAAGAGGATTTGTATCAATTAATTCGTATGAAGAATTAACAAAGGCACATGAATTATATGGATTTCCAATGTTACTTAAGACTTGTACTGGTGGATATGATGGAAAAGGAAATTACGTAGTTCGATCAGAAGCAGATTATGAAGATGCTTATAATACACTCGGTGCAGGAAAACTTCCTCTTATGGTTGAAGAATTTGTTGATTTTGAAAAAGAAGTATCTGTGTTAGTATGTCAAAGCACTAACGGAGATGTTGAAGTATTTCCTATAGCAGAGAATGTTCATAAAGATAATATATTAGATGAGACTTATGTTCCAGCATTAATTAGTGAAGACTCAACTAATCAAGCTATGGATGTAGCAAGACGAGCAGTAAAGGCATTTAATGCATATGGAATGTTATGTATAGAGTTATTTGTAACTAAAGATGGAGAAGTGCTAGTAAATGAATTAGCACCTAGACCACACAACTCAGGTCACTATACAATTGAAGGTTGTGTAACAAGCCAATATGAAAATCATATAAGAGCAATACTTGGTCTTCCACTTGGTGATACATCACTTATTAAACCAACAGTTATGAAGAATATAATTGGAGTTGTAAATGGACCAGCTAATCTTATGGGATTAGATGAAGCATATAAGTATGGTAATGTTAAGGTTCACATGTATGGTAAGGAAACAGTATCTGTAGGACGTAAGATGGGGCATATAACAGTTGTTGATAATAGTATTGAAGAAGCAACTGCTAAAGTTAGACAGGCCCACGAAGCAATATATTTTGATGTTAATTAGATAGATTAATGAATGTTGATAGGAACGAAAGAAAATACATTGTTAAAGGAGATAGTAAGATGAGTGTTGAAGTAGGAATAATTATGGGAAGCGATTCAGACCTTCCAGTTATGTCAAATGCGGCACAAATGTTAGATAAGCTAGGTGTAGAATATGAATTAACAGTAGTATCTGCTCATAGAACACCTGATAGAATGTTTGATTATGCAAAGTCAGCAAAAGAAAGAGGATTAAAGGTAATTATAGCAGGAGCAGGTGGAGCAGCACATTTACCAGGTATGGTTGCGGCAATGACAGTATTACCAGTAATCGGAGTTCCAGTACAGACCAAAGCATTAGGTGGAGTTGACTCTCTATATTCAATTGTACAAATGCCACCAGGAATACCAGTAGCCACAGTAGCAATAAATGGAGCATTAAACGCAGGCTTACTTGCAGCTAAGATAGTAGCAACATCTAATGAAGAACTAAGCAAGAAAGTAGCTGATTATGCTGATGAATTAAAAGAAATGGTGGAAGAAAAGGCTACGAAGTTAGAAGATATTAAATACGCTTCATATTTAGAGCAAATGTAAATAAGGTGAAAATTTATAAAATGGTATGAGGACATCGCACCTATTAACTAAGGTTAAAGGGTGCGTTTTTCTATGCAATTGTTTTAAAACTGTTAAACAAGTAAAAAATAATATATAATTTGAAAAAAGTTGAAGTATATTTAATCACTACCTCGTTATAGACATTAGGAAAGGATGGTGGAGACAATAGATAGAGAAAAATTCCTCGAGGAATTAATAGATAAATATAGTAATTTGATTTTTTCTATCTGTTATAATATAACTAAAGATTATTTCCAATCAGAAGATTTGGCCCAAGACACCTTCCTTTCGGCATATCGAAATATGGATAGCTTCAAAGGAGGTAATGAAAAGGCATGGATATGTAAGATAGCAACTAATAAATGTCTGGATTATGTGAAACGGGGAGCAAGAAACACATATCCAACAGAGGATGAGTATTTTACAAATGTTCAGAGTGAACAGATGTCTATTGAAGACAGATGTGCTGATAATATGGTGAAAGAACGGTTGTATGAGTTATGTAGCAGTCTAAAACCACCCTATGATCAAGTGGCAGTTAAGTATTTTTGTGAGGAAATAACAGTAGTTGAGATAGCAGTAATAGAAGATAAACCAGTTAAGACAATTCAGACTCAAGTATATAGAGCAAAAGGAATGTTGAAAAAACTTTGGAGAAAGGAGCAGTTATCATGAAAAATGAACATATATCAGAACACAAACTAATTAGTTTTTATAAAGGAAAGGCAAGTGGAAATGAATATATAAATATACTAGAGCATATAAGCATATGCGATAAATGTGCTACTGATTATGCAAGATGTATCGAAGAAGATATAATAAGTGCTCCTGTAGATTTTAAGCAAAATATTGTACGAAAATCCAAAGTTATACAGACTAAGAAGGAAAGTATAAGTAAGAAAAAAGCATTTAACGGCTATTGCATAAGAGTTGGATTATCCTGTGCCGCAGCGATAGTATTAATATTTTCTATGGATGTTAATAAGATAAATGAAGCAAGTGAGAAGCTGAATGTCGTATTAGATTATGATGTTGGTATAGAGATAGAAACATATATGGAACAGGGACAGAAATCAATAAAAGAGTTTTTTGAAAAATTGGAGGTAAATTATGATAAAGAAGAAAAGTAGGTTTTTAACATTTTGTTTTTCATGTATGCCAGGAGCAGGACATATGTATATGGGATTTATGAAACAAGGAATATCCCTTATGGTAGGATTCTTTGCATTTATAGCATTAGCTGATATGTTGAGTATGAATATAATGGGTTTTGCAGCAATGATATGGTGGTTTGCATCATTCTTTGATGCGAATAATAAATCGGCACTTTCTGATGATGAATTCTATAGCTTAGAGGACAATTGTTTCTTTGGTGATGATAGTGGACTTAATAAGTTATTTAAAGGTAAACAACGACTAATAGTAGCAGGAGTCTTCATATTCGTAGGTATAAGTGCATTATGGAGAAATATAATGGATGTAATATATGCATTTATTCCTGATAATTATAAGCATACAGTGTGGAGCTTTGGTGTTGAAAAAATGCCTAAATTTATATTTGCTATTATAATAATCATTATTGGTATTTGGTTGATTATGGGTAAGAAAACCGAATTAGATAATGAAGAAATGATTGAAACAGAAGATAAGAAAGAAGAAGTTTTAGAAATAGAAAAGGGGGATATTAGTGAATAAAACAAATAGAAAAATTGGAACATTTACATTTGGATTCTCATTAATATTATTTGGAGTAGTATTCTTATTGAAATTATTTTTAAATACAATTACTTATGGATTTATATTCAAATTTTGGCCTCTTATACTAGTGATATTAGGACTAGAGGTATTAGTATCATATTTCAAAAATAATACAGACAAGATACATTACGATGCAGTATCCCTCGTGCTTATATGCTTAATATCAGTATTTACAATGGGAATGGCAGTTGCGGATTTTCTAATAACAAACTTTAATCAATATGTATTATATTAAATATAGCTAGGTAATAAATGAACCGAGATGATAAAATTCTCGGTTCATTTATTTGGAGTAAATAATTTATTTATAAAAATCTATACAAATGTATTGCTAATAGTAATACGTTTGTATATAATATTATAAAAGAAAGGTGGAATGATTATGGCAACAAAAACAGCCAATGTACTTGCTCGTGTTGAGCCAGAAGTAAAAGAAAAAGCAGAATCTATTATGTCACAACTTGGAGTTCCTGCATCTGTTGTTATTAATATGTTATATAAACAAATTATAATGACTAATGGTATTCCGTTTTCGTTATCATTACCGGCAATACCAGTTGCTCGTGATGAAATGGATAATGTAGAATTTGATAATATGATGAAAACTGGACTTAAAGAAGCGAAAACAGATCAGTCTCGTTTAGCTAGTGAAGTGTTTGCAGAATTGAAACGGGAGATATAGCCTATGATAAAAGAATATTTAGTCAAAATCACGCCCCAAGCCCAAGGGCAGATACAAGAAATAATGCAGTACATTACTAATGAATTAAAAGCCACGGAGTCCGCACGGCAGTTGTTAAATGCATTAGAAGATGCAATAACATCACTTTCTAGATTTCCAGAACGAATAGCACTAACAAAGGAAGAACCGTGGCATAGCAATGGCATACATAAAATGCTTGTTAAAAACTTTTATATATATTTTTGGATAGATGAAAATAATTGTAAAGTTCAAGTAATTGCAGTAATATACAAAAAACGTGACCAAGAAAAACAATTTATACAGAAAATATTGAATAAATTATAGTTCTTAATCACGCATAATATCTTAATTCGTTCTTATTGTAACATACTCTTTAAATCTTCAGAATCAAATGTATAACTGGTATTACAGAAATGGCAGTTAACCTCAATCGGCTTATCATCGGCAATCATCTCTTCAATATCCTTACGACCAACACTCATAACAGCTTTATATACCTTTTCCTTTGAACAATTACAAGAAAATTGAGTAGGAATAGTATCATGAATAACAGGCTCATAACCATCAAATAGATCCTTAACAATATCCTCAGGTGTTTTACCAGATTCAAACACAGAAGTAATAGAAGAATAATTATTTAATCTAGTCTCGAGTTCGTCAATTAATCCATCTTCTGCAAAAGGCATAAGTTGAATAATGAATCCACCAGACTGTTTAACAGTATTGTTTTTCTCCATTAAAACCCCAAGAGCTACAGATGTTGGAATCTGTTCACTAGTAGCAAAGTAGTAAGTTAGATCCTCGGCAATTTCACCTGACACTAATTGGGTTTGACCGCTATAAGGCTCTTTGAGTCCGATATCCTTAATAACAGTTAACACACCCAAATCAAGGGCTTTAGCAACGTCAAGTTTGCCTTTTTCATTAGCATGAAGTATTACGTTAGGATTGTTAACATATCCCTTTACATTAGCGTTAGAATCAGAAGTAACAGTAATACCACCGATTGGTCCAGAACATTGAATCTGTAATGTTATTATATCAGTATCATTCTTGCACATACTACCAATGATAGAACCAGCAGTAAGTAAACGTCCAAGTGCAGCAGTTGCTACAGGACTTGTATTGTGAGTTGCACGAGCGTGCTCTACTAATTCTTTTGTTGTTGCGGCGAAGAAACGAACTTGTCCGTCTGCAGCAGTACCTCTTAAAATATAATCAGTCATAATTAACCTCCAGTAAAATATATATTATAATGTTTTTCCTTGTTCTCTTGCAATAACGTATACACGGGTGCTTTCGTCTGTTGCAGATTCTCTTGTGAAAGCATCGTATACATGTAGTAGTTCCAAACCAGAATTATTAACAAGTTCGGAAATCTCATTGATTGTATATCCACGTTGATAGTGTTCTTCTATAAATTTGTGGTACATATCATGATCTTCTTTGATGAATAGGCTAAGAGAATATTCATTTATATGAGTGTCTTCGTCATAGTAATTATCCCATATAAAACTAATGTTTTCTCTGTCTTCAGCAAATGTGTTATCAGCTAGTATATCTCTATAGTGGTGAACTGTATTAAAGTCAAATATAAATAATCCGCTTGGATCAAGATAGTTATTGACAAGTCTGAATACCTCTAATAAATCATTAGAATCGGTAATGTAGTTAATACTGTCACAGACACTTATTATAGCAGATACAGTACCATATAACTCGAATTCACGCATGTCTTGGAGTAAATATAGTATGTCGTTATTTGAATCTAGGGACTTTTCTTTAGCGATATCGAGCATCTCATAAGAGTTATCAACACCAATCATATCATAACCTTTGCTAGCCATAATTTCGGTAAGAGTACCTGTTCCGCAACCAAGGTCGAGTAGCAGGCCGTTAGTAATATTATATTCGTTCAATATGGAAAGGAGATAAGTACTCCACTCTTCGTAAGGAATGTTGTCCATGAAATTGTCATATACTTTGGCAAAAGAGGTATATGAATCCATAAAATCACCACCATTTCTATTTGTGCTATATAAAACATTATCAAATGATAGTATATCTGTTAAATATGGGGTATGTCAAATGAAAGCTTGTAAATATTATAAATGAATAGTATAATGTATTAGTATATTTGCAATGTAGTTTATTGAGGTACATTAGATGAATTTTTTTTCAAGAAGGCCGTTAGAGGTCATGTTTCTACAAAATTCTTTAGTAGCATTGGTTCCTATTGTAGTTTATATGTTGATAGTAGGAATTCTGATTGTCAAATTTCCGATACTAGATAAGATAGAGAATTACTCTATAAATAGTATTGAAGAATTAGAACAAGTTCAAGAGCAAGGGTACAATAATATCTCTATGAATATTAAGGAAGCAATGTACTCAGGATATGATTATTATGAAAATAACAACAGAGTTGGATCTTACTATTATACTATAATTGATGGTAAGGGACTACTTGTTCTTATTAAAGGAAGACAACCTTTAGATGTATTAGAAAATTATAAATTAAAAGGGAAGATAATTAGTAATAATCCATCACTAGAATATATAACTAATCAGTTTTCCAAAGATACTGGTTTGGATTATGGTGATATAGATAATATAATCTACAACAGTATTGTTAGTGAGATTGATTATGCTTATGTTTATAATTTTTTTGTATATTTTATGGTGTTGTTTCCAGCAATTATTACAATTCTAGCAGTGATAGCTAATTGTGTCTTTGCATATAATCCATACATGCACCCACAAGCGAGACAGTTATTAGCATTCGGAACTAGTAAGGAAGAGGTGATTAACGAACTTAATTCTCAGATTAGGAATAGGGTCGTAAGTAGAAGTAAGCACGCTATAATTACAGAAGAATATGTAATTATCCATAATTGGATAGCAACTAGTGTAATCAAGATAGATTACATTAAATATATTTCTAAGCACGTAGTCAATGCTAAGGTGTTTGGAAATAGAGGAAAACCACTATACAAGCTTACTATGTCTAACCCTGAAAAGATGTTTTATGAGTATAATTTTAGAGAACTAGATGAGATTGATACAATTATTGAAGAATTAATTATATTATGCCCGAATCTTGATGATGAGGTGGTTAATAATTGGATTGGATAGTGTCTAGAAATGCAGTAAAATCAATGAAAAATAAAAAAAATA
The DNA here is from genome assembly GCA_031556525.1 of Lachnospiraceae bacterium. Lineage (GTDB taxonomy): Bacteria > Bacillota > Clostridia > Lachnospirales > Lachnospiraceae > JAVBSN01. The sequence goes on along the minus strand of JAVBSS010000014.1, from coordinate 34,095 downwards.
ATAAAAAAAGAAAAAAGTTGTTGTAATATTACGAATATAGTGTTATTATATTCTTGTTTACAGAACTAGTTGGAGTGAATATGATGAAATATGAAAAATTGACAGATAGTGAAGAACTTGTAATGAAATGTGTTTGGGATTGTACGGAGCAGGTGTCATTGCCTAATATAGTTAAGATGGTTAATGATAGATATGGCAAAGAATGGAAACCACAAACAGTATCAACATTTCTAGCACGCTTAGTTAGAAAAGATTATGTGAAATTACACCGTGTAGGTAGATTGTTTTATTATGAAATATTAATAACAGAAGATGCTTATAAGAGTCAGATATTGAAGAAACATATTAATTTCTGGAATGCAAGTGATGTTACAGCATTTGCTTGTGATTTATGTAGTAAAGATACTTTAAACAAGAATGATATTAAGAAGATGAGAGATAAACTGAATGAATTGGATTAATTCAATCGTTGTTATATTATTTTTTACAACGATTATAGGTGGCTTAGTTTTTTCAATATGGTGGTTGTTTTCTAAAAGATTAGAAAAAGTATGTCCAAGAATACTGTATATAATGCTTAAGATTAGCTTGCCATTTTACATACTACCATCAGTTTTCTTGTTTATATCTTTTGACAAGGGCAATCCGTATGTAATAAAGCATGATTTGGGAGACATAGTAAGCTATGGAGTTACGCCTGTTACAATATCAATAGCATTGGCAATAGCAACTCTATGGTTTCTGTGTTATGTAGGACTAATGGTAATTAAGTGGCCAAAGTATATAGTATGGCATATAATTAAGAAAACTTGTTATTTGGTTACTGATACTCGTACGATACAATTATTTGAAGAAGTTAAGTCTGAACTGGGGATAAAGAGAAATATTAGATTGAGATGTAATGGATATCTAATGTCGCCTATGATATATGGAGTAATCCGTCCTACAGTAGTATTAACAGAAGGCGAATATGATGATGAGATTCTTAGGACTATAATGTACCATGAATTGATGCATTATGTGTATAAGGATGTACATATTAGACTGCTTAATAATTTTATTGTAACATTACATAGTTATAATGCAATTGCTTATGAGTATGAAAAGTATATTAAGACATGGAGTGAATTTCAATGTGATTTACATGTTTGTGAACACAGAGAAAGTGACGTATTTAATACTAATAGTTATTACAATGATATACTAGATTATCTGTCTGTAATGTTAGATAAGGAAGAAAATATTAAGGGCGATGATATGGCGTGTTATATGACCGAATCAGAGAATAGCCTTACTAGGAGGATGGATACTATGAAAGATAATAAAAATGCAAAGATGGTAAGCAAGATGGGAATGGTAGCAACAGTTATGGCTTTTGTTATATTAAGTTCATCAGTTTCACTTGCTGCAGGTTATGAAGTAACTACTTTATATACGAAGATTTATACAGATACCGTTGTTCTTGAGACAGAGGATGTTATGGTTACGGATGTAGATGTTGACAATGATGAGCTTATGGATATAGAATACGAGATAGCACCAGAAGATGATGACTGCGAAGTTGTTATTATGGAAGAAGCAGTAAAGGGATTAAGATCAACAGGAGCATTAGTAACATTTAATTGGGTAGTTATGACAGGTGTTAGAGCACAGTCTACATCATTCAAGATGTATTCAGGTGATACTATTATGATTAGTTGTACATGCATTCCAGCTACATCTTTATATTGGATAGGTATTATTGAGCCAGATGGTACAGTAAGATATGTATCAGGTTCAGGAGCAAAATCTCATACATTTTTATTAGACCAGACTGGAAACTACTCAGTATTCGTACAGAATAAATCTACAGTGTCAATTACAGCTGCTGGTTCATATTCTAAATAAGATATATAGTTGATAACATATTTCTTAACTAAGTTAAGAAATACAATATTCGATTTAATATAGACCTATAACACAAAACCACATATTTTGAGAATAGGTATATAGGGCATAGTACTTAGTGACTATGTCCTATATTATTTTGTGGAATTTGAAGAATTGTTACTAGATTTTTTCATGCTACTTAATATGCCGCCAATCTTTCCAGATTCTTTTGCGGAGAGAGATTTCCAACCTTCAGTAATAACTTTATTATACAGACCTAATTCTTTTGCAATCTCATACTTCATGATCTGTTCAGGTTCTAGATCCTTTAGTGAAAATGTTTCTTTTGTTGGATCTTCTTTTTTCTTGCTAGACAATATAATTCCTCCTTAACAATAGTAGTTGATAGTAGTATTACCATATAAACGTTTAATTAGTCGAGAATTATATTAATGTATAAAAAATACAAGTCATATAGTGCTAATATGACTTGCATTTTTATAGTTTAAATGAATAATCTAAAATTCTAATTTGTCTTGATCTATCAATACATCAGGATCTTCAGATACATCGGATAAACCATCGTTCTCATAGCCTATAGGAGAATCATTGTCATTATCAGAATCAGATAAATCATCAAAAGATATGGTTGGTATTGAAGTAGTATTGTCAATATCATCATTGTCTGTAGTATCAGCTTCTGTGAAATCACCATTGTCTGTAGTATCAACTTCTGTGAAATCGTCATCATCTACATTAGAATCTGAATTATCATCTTCAGCAACTTCGTTGTTCTCGTCTGCAGATTGTGGAGTGATGGAAGTGTACTCTCTTAATGTAGGAGGTACAGTGGAATCATCTTCGTCATCATCATAGAAAAAATCATCTTCAAAATCGTCTTCTTCGCAGTCACAAGAGTTTGGTAATTTGTCGCTAACAAATGATTTTGCCTTCTGTACTTTATCTTCTACATCAAGGTCTTTATATAACTTGCTTTCTTTGATTTTATCTCTAAATACGTAGCAAACACCACCAATAGCAGCGATAGTGCCAACAGCAGCAAGTGTTTTTCCTAAAAATCCTTTTTTGCTCATAATTAATCTCTCCTTTTTATTGTGTTAAATGTTATTGTCTCACATATTATTGATTTTAATACTAAACTATTGAAAAATCAAATATAAATTGAAGTATTATTAAAAATATGACATAATAAAGTTTGTTGATGAAATATTATAGAAAAATAATAGAATAAAAGTAAATGTTATAGGAGGTTTTTGTTATGAATAAAAAATATGCAGAAGTGGTTAAAAACTTCATAAATTGTGCATTACTAATGCTAGCGAGTGCAGTAGCATTGGCATTACTGCATAAGACAAATTATGCAATTGCTGCAGCAATATGTTCAGGAATGTTTCTAATTATAGCTATCGTTATTTATGTAAAAGATAAGGGAGAAGACGAAGAAGAATAAGTGAGAATATTATGCAAAAAGTAGAAGATATTATTAAACAATATAATGGATTAGAGGAAGTAAATACAAAAAACAAGAGAGAAATTAATATTATAAGTACAACTAGATTAATTGTATTTGTGATAATGATTATTTCGGGAGCTATTGGGATATATGATAACAATTATATATCCTTTGTCATATCTGTTATGATGCTTATAGGATTTATTGCTCTTATTATCTATCATAGAGGAGTGCTAGACCATTTTGAATATGTAGAAGCACGGCTTAAAGTTTTGGATAGATATGTTAAGCGATTCGGAGATGAATGGAAGGAGTTTGAAGATACAGGAATAGAATTTCTAGATAAGAATGATACAGTAGCCATGGACTTGGATCTACTGGGAAGAAATTCAGTTTATCAACTTATTTCTTGCGCACACACAAGTTTGGGTAGAGCCAAATTAGGAAAAACACTCTCTGGTAAAAGAATTGATAGGACTATAGAAGATATTGATAAGAGAACCAAAGCAATAATGGAATTGGTTGAAAATTATGACTATGCAATAAACTTTGAGACTTTAAGTTATAAAATGTCAGAAGGCAAAAATTATGAAGCTGATAGTAGTGGATTTATAGAATTTTGTAAGGATAAATCAAAAAGTTATCCTATATGGATGAATATAATTAGAATAATGCTACCTATAATAATGGTAATATTAATTATAGGAACAATATTTTTCAATGTTAATTTTGTATACTTAGGAATATGCTTTATTGTTATGATAGGATTATCTTGGTTGACTAATGGAATAACAAGTAAATATATTGTACCTATGCTTAGGTTTGTTGGCAATATTGAAGGATATATATATATGTTTGATGTTATAGCTACTAGTGAATTCAAGAGCGAATTGCTCGTAGATATAAGGCAAAATATTATTGGAGAAGGAAATGTTGTTAAGGCGCTTAGAAGTTTGAATGCGATAGGTAATGCTTTTAATATGAGATATAATCCCATTATACATCAGTTTTTATCAGGAACCATACTATGGGATTTTCAGATTTCAGCCGCAATGTATAACTGGAAGAATAAGTATGGTGATTATATAGAGGAGTGGATTGATTCAGTAGCAACTATGGAGGAATTAATAAGCTTATCTGTAATAGGAAATGTTAGAGAAACATCTAGTGCTGAAGTAACCATAGATAATACACCTAAGATTATATGTAGAGATATGTATCATCCGTTAATAAAAGTTTCTGGAGTTATTACTAATTCTATTAGTGTTAATGGAGAAACAATAATTGTTACAGGTTCAAATATGTCGGGTAAGACAACTTTTTTACGAACAATAGGAATGAATATAGTGTTATCTTATTGTGGAGCACCAGTGTGTGCGAAGAATTTTAAAACTAGCTTAATGCAATTATATACATCGATGAGAGTAGTGGATGATGTTAGTAATGGGATATCAACTTTTTATGCAGAGGTATTAAGGATAAAAGAGATGATTAGTAGTCTGGAAGATGAGGGCCTTAAAATATGCCTTATAGATGAGATTTTTAAAGGAACGAATTCAGCAGACAGGATAGTTGGAGCAAGAGTAGTTATAGACAAATTATCTAATGAAAAATGCGTAACCTTTGTATCAACACATGATTTTGAATTGTGCGATATGGAGAAGAAAAATGATAATATTAAAAATTATCATTTTGAAGAATTCTATGAAGAAGACTTTATAAAATTTGATTATTTACTAAAAAAAGGAAGGTGCACGACTACGAATGCAGTGAAATTGCTAGAAATGTCGGGCATAAAATAGAAAATGTAATTAATGCACAAAAAGGCAATGTTTTTTTGTGCATTAATCATTGTGAAAAGTATACAAGAAAATTTAATTAATTTATACATATAATGCAAATATGGCTATTGAAAGAAAAATTATGTTGTGCTATTATATAAATTAGATAGAATTATTTATATATAATATACATAGATATTTTAAAGTATGTGTATAAGGAGGATACGAAAATGATGTCATTACCAGCTAATATTGCTTCCGGTGGAGACAATAATGTGTTAACCATCGCAGCATCAAATAACAAAGGAATGCTTGTTAGATTTCTAAATGAACAAGTAGAAGAAGGATTCTATGCATTAGTAATTGACTACCTTAAGGATAGTAATTTTGATTTGGCTAACATGGTAGTAGATGATGATGTAAAAGTTCAGTGCACCAAATTATATGAATTGGCTGAATTTGTTGAAGAGAATATTAAGAAACAAGGAAAATATGAGATAGACGAGTGGATAGCGCCTTTGTTTAAGTTTGTTTATGGGGATATAGATCCAAGTGATACAGATGTTGCTATAACGACTACAGGCATATATAGATATAGTATATGGTTAATATATTTATATCAGTTAGAGAAGTTTGGAGATGCAATGAGACTTGTTGGGGAGAGAATTGCACCATTACTAATCAATACATGTTACCAGATAGTAGATACAGATGAGAGACCTAAGTGTTTTGATAAAGCAGTTATGGGATATTTGGATTTGTTCAATGTTGTTATGGATATGGATATTCCAGCTTCAGCATCTAATTCAGAAGCATATCTTAATAATTTAGAAGTATTATTTGACTATTTTGTTGAAGATACACATATCGGTAATGATTACAAAGTTCAATTTAGTATGGGTATGTTTAATTCTTTTATAAAGATGAAAGATTATGAGAAGGCATTTGAATTCTATGGTCTTAATGCAGAACATATTCCAATAGATAATCTTATTGTATATGATAGCTTCAAGGAATTGATAAGAAATTGTAATAGTACACAATATACAAATGTTTTAAGTAGAACAGTTATTACAGCTATTTCAAAACAAGACATATACAATAGAAGAATAGATAGTTTGATTAACGAAGTTTCTATGTTTGTAAGAAAGGTATACAAATATATTGAAGACGAACCAAATATGAAGAAAAATCTTCAAATACTTGGTGTAGGTGCTTCTCTTACAGATAAGAGTAATGTTTTTGAAGGATTATATGAATATAATCTTGTGTTCCATGATTGTGGAATTAAAGCATTAGTTAATCAAGATTTATCATCTCGCTCATGGGAAGAGAAGTATGAGATATTAGATATGTTATATACTACTCTATGTGTAATATTTGATGGGTATAATGTATATGAGATTTCTAGCAAGATTGAGCATCAATATGTTGAGCTTAATTGGATAGGAAATTATGTTAATGCTAATCCAACTTTATTGAAATTATTCTTTAGTGTTAAAGAGAAAATCAAAGCGTTCAAAGTTAGAAAGAATAGTATATTAGAGAAGAGCAAGAATAATTACGAGATTAAGAAATTATTAGAAGATAGACAAAAGCACTTAATATTTATGACAGCTGCAGATATGGTTAAGAATGGTCTTTATAATAATAAGATTGATATCATAGGAAGTAGTTATGATGAAGATAAAGCGAAGAAGTTAGTTGTTGATACTTATAATGCTATAATGTTACCAAATAAGTACAAATCAACACAATCACAAGGAAATGTTGCTGGTAAGTTTGGTTTTGGTAAAGTTGCTGCAGTATCAATGGATGATAATTTAAGAAGACTTATTGATAATCCAGAGATAGCAGAATTGTTATATAAAGCAGAGTGGTTATGGTATCAATATCTTGAAAAGGAAAGAGATAAGCAAACTCCTGAAGAATGTACTTACAGTGTTGCTTGTTTGATTAAAGTAATAGAGATTCTTGTAACTAGAAGAAATGCTAATGCACCTAAGATTGCTGATTCAACACCTAATAAGAGAGTAATTATTACTAAGACAGGTAAGGTTATTGAATTATCTGATGAATCAAGTGAAACACCTGTAGCTAATAAGAAACAAGAACCTAATATTATTGAATACATTAACGGAGTTAGTAACCATTTAGTAGATAGAACTGAAGATAATATAGAATATGTTAATGCATATGTAGAAGATTGGGTTAACTTCCTTATGAGTAATAAATTTGATAAGGATTTAATGTTATCTATATTTGAAGCAGAAGAGTTACGTGCTAAGACATATCAGACTATTAAGAAACTTAATATAGATATGTATCCGTTAGTATAATTAAAGAATATAGAATGATTATAGGAGTTATATCACTAGAAATAGAGATATAACTCCTTTTTTCTTGCACTTTTAGTATAACTTAGTTATAATTGTTTGGGTGTGGTATACCATTTAGATATACCATATCCACTAAATTCGAAAAGACCTCATTAAGTGTATAGGTATGTATTCTCACTAAGCTCGACAATACCTTACTAAGTGAGAATAGTATAGAAAGTACAGGTATAAGTTATGAAGAAAATGTTAGTGCTTGATATAGATGGTACATTAACTAATTCAAAAAAGGAAATATCACCAAGAACGTTAAGGAATCTAATTAATATACAGAAACACGGACACATAGTTGTATTAGCATCAGGAAGACCAACACCTGGCATGAATGAGATTGCGAAACAATTAGAGTTAGAGAAATATGGTGGCTATATATTATCGTATAATGGTGCTAGAGTTATTAATGCTAAGACTGGTGAGGTTGTATATCAGAAAACATTAGAGTATGATATGATTGAAAAGTTATATGAATTTGCAATAAAAAGTGATATCGGTTTGGTTACATATGAAAAAAATGGAGTAATTACAGGAACTAGAGTAGATGAATGGATGGAATTCGAAGCTAGAATTAATGGACTTTCAATAAAGGAACTTCAGAATTTTGTAGATTATGTAGATTTCCCTGTTAATAAGTGCTTGTTAACGGCTAAGTCAGATGTAGCACCAAAATATGAAGAAGAGTTAGTAAATTTATATGGCAATAGAGCAAGTATATATCGTTCAGAACCATTTTTTATAGAGGTTATGCCTAAGGGTATAGACAAGGCAGCATCATTAGATAGACTAGTAAGTGCATTAGGAATGAAGATTGAAAATGTTATTGCATGTGGTGATGGTTTTAATGATATGTCTATGATAAAATATGCAGGAATTGGCGTTGCAATGGCAAATGCTCAAAAAGTAGTTAAAGAGGTAGCGGATTATATTACTTTGTCGAATGATGAAGAAGGATTGTTGCCTGTTATTGAAAAATACATACAAGTACCTTGCATTTAAAATTATATAAATATATAATAGCGATATGTGTTAATTGTACAGTAAGATTTAGGAGGAAATTATAATGTTAGACATTAGATTTTTAAGAGAGAATCCAGAGGTAGTAAAACAAAATATTAAAAACAAATTTCAAGAGAGCAAATTAGAGTTAGTAGATGAAGTTATTGCGCTTGATATAGAGAGTAGAAATATACAGGGTGAGGCAGATGCGTTAAGAGCTAATAGAAATAAAGTTTCTAAGGAAATTGGTGCATTAATGGCTCAGGGCAAGAAGGAAGAAGCAGAAGAGACTAAGAAAAAAGTAACAGAGTTTTCTGCACATCTTGCTGAATTAGAAGTTAAAGAAGCTGAATTGTCTGAGAAGATTAAGAATATAATGATGGTTATTCCTAATATTATTGATCCAAGTGTTCCTATTGGTAAAGATGATAGTGAAAATGTAGAAGTTAAGAAATACGGTGAACCATTAGTTCCAGATTTTGAGATACCTTATCATTCTGAAATAATGGAGAATCTTAAGGGATTAGATCTTGATAGTGCAAGAAAAGTTGCAGGTAATGGATTCTATTACCTAATGGGAGATATAGCTAGATTACATTCAGCAGTAGTCTCTTATGCAAGAGATTTTATGATTGATAGAGGATTTACTTATTGTATTCCACCATACATGATTCGTAGTGAAGTAGTTACTGGAGTTATGAGTTTTGCAGAGATGGATGCAATGATGTATAAGATTGAAGGTGAAGACTTATACCTTATTGGAACAAGCGAGCATTCAATGATTGGTAAGTTTATAGATACAATTGTACAAGAGGAAGAATTACCACACACTTTAACAAGTTATTCACCTTGCTTTAGAAAAGAAAAAGGTGCACATGGTATTGAAGAACGTGGAGTATATAGAATACATCAATTTGAAAAACAAGAGATGATAGTTGTATGTAAACCAGAAGATAGTATGATGTGGTTTGATAAGTTATGGGAGAATACAGTTGATTTATTCCGTACATTAGATATTCCAGTAAGAACATTAGAGTGTTGTTCTGGAGATTTGGCGGATCTTAAGGTTAAATCAATAGATGTTGAAGCATGGTCACCAAGACAGAAGAAATACTTTGAAGTTGGAAGTTGTTCTAATTTAGGTGATGCACAAGCTAGAAGACTTAAAATACGTGTAAATGGAGCTGATGGAAAATATTTCGCTCATACACTAAATAATACAGTAGTTGCACCACCAAGAATGTTAATTGCATTCTTAGAGAATAATCTTAACGAAGATGGTTCAATTAATATACCAGAAGCATTAAGACCATATATGGGTGGAAAATCAGTAATAAAATAATTGAATACTAAGATATAAATCTAAAATGCACTTTGAAAGTTAAGTTAAGGACACATAACATTTCATAGTGCATTTTCTTATATATAGTATGGTGGAAATGAGTAAAAAGAGTTATAATATACAGATAAGATTTTAGTAGGAGGGTATGTTGTGAAGGGAAAAGTATTAGGAGTAACGGACGAGATAAGAAAAGTAGTAAAAGGTAAGGATGATGTAATAGATAAAGTAGTAGCAGCAGTATTAGCAGGTGGACATGTATTGCTTGAAGATATACCAGGTGTAGGTAAGACGACATTAGCAGTTGCGTTGGCAGGGTCTATGTCTATGGATTATAGAAGAGTACAGTTTACACCGGACGTACTACCAAGTGATATAGTTGGTTTTTCTATGTACAATAGTAAATTAGGTGACTTTGAATACAAATCAGGATCTATTCTATGTAATTTGTTTTTGGCGGATGAGATAAATAGAACTTCACCGAAAACGCAATCAGCCTTGCTAGAGGTAATGGAAGAGAAGAAATTTACAGTTGATGGTGTTACAAGAAAATTACCAGAACCATTTACAGTAATAGCAACTGAGAATCCAATAGGTTCTTCTGGAACACAAAAGTTGCCAGAGTCTCAATTGGATAGATTTATGGTATGCTTGACTATGGGATATCCAGAACATATATATGCTATAAATATACTTAAAGACAATGTTAATAATCCTTTGGATAATATGAAACAAGTGATAACAAGAGAAGATGTAGTAATGGCTCAAGATATGGTTTCAAAGGTATTTGTTCATGAAAGCATATATGAATACATAGTAACGTTAACAGAAAAGACTAGAGATAATCAGAATCTACTGGTAGGAGTTAGTCCGAGAGGAAGTATAGCCTTACTTAAAATGTCTAAGGCTGTAGCTTTTATTAAGGGTAGAGATTACGTGGTTACAGAGGACATACATTTTATATTTAATGATGTGTTTTCACATAGAGTTAAGTTAAGTCCTAAGGGCAAAGCTAATGGATTGACTATTGCTGATGCATTAGAGCTTATTTATCAATCAGTTCCAGTGCCAAGAACATAGTATACGAGGATTTTTATGAAGAGAATAATTAATATAATTACTTATATTTTAATAGTTATTTTAATAGGATATCTGTTTTTTGTGTTTCAGAGTTTTCCGGTATTATATATATTGATATTTTTATTGGTATTTCCGTTTGTGTCGATATTTATATCTAAATATATTATTAATCGACTTGATATCTCGGTTGATTGCGTGAAGGAAGATATAGATGTTAATCAGGAATTTTATATAATATTTAAGATAAACAACAAGACCGTAATTCCGATAGTGGATGCTAATATATACTGTTCTTATTCTAATTTGTTTTATGAGCATAAGGAGAATCTTGAAATTAGTGTACCTATTTATGCAAAGGGAGAGCAAGTGGTAAGACTACCTGTTAAATCAGAATTTTGTGGTGTAATTGATGTACATATTGATAATGTTACAGTTTGGGATATGTTGCATATCTGGTATGCTACATGTAAGGTATCAGTTAATAATAATATCATTTTATATCCAGTAGTGAGAGAGGGTATAGAGGTAGATGGCAACGTGTATGTTACAGGTAATGATGATACAGAAGAAAGTTACAAAAAGGGTAGTGATTTTGCTGAAATAAGTGATATACGAGAATATATACCAGGAGATAGTCTTAAGGATATACATTGGAAATTGTCATCAAAGAAAGAACAACTTATGGTTAAGGAACATATTACTATGTCTTCTAAACAGATAGCTGTATTTATTGAATTATATAATGACGATGAGTACATTTTGGATAATATTATTGATGTTGCCTATTCAGTGGGTTCTAAGTTGATAATGAATAACATGCCATTTACTTTATATTGGTGGAGTGAGAATATTCATGAAATAAAAGAAAAAGTTATATTGAACATATATAGTGTAGATGAAATGTTTAAAGAGATATTCTATGAAAAACCTTATGTTAAGAAAGATATGGGAATTTCACAGTTTAAGCATGCTGCTGAGAGAATAGAAAATGTTATTTATGTAAGTGAGAGTGACGGAACTGAGGAAGAAGTAATATATAAAAATAAGAATGTGACGGTATCTTATAAAGGGGTTTATTAGATGTTATTTAGGAAAAGAATTAAAGAAAAAGAGATGTCGCCTACGGGAGTTAATCTAGTAGGTAATCCAGAATATAATAGAGGAAATGTATTGTTGGGACTTTTAGCTAGAGGACTTGCAGTATTTTTTATAGTGTATGGAAGTATAGGATGCTTTGTGTCATCTTTAAATGTTGAATATAATGAGTTGGTAGTTGGAATAGCATTGTTTGTAGTATCATTTTATTTGGCATTTATTTTCTATAAACCATGGATAAAAAATGTGGGATACATATTGATATTTTTTGTGTTTGCTTTTGGGGTTGGAGGATTTGCAACAGCTATCAACAGTGGTTTCTATGCGCTAGTAAATGTGTTTTTTAGCAGAGTGGAGATTATATTAGATTTACCAGGTGTTATGGAATATACAGAGCAGATTACGAATAGGATATACACTATAACTATATGTCTATCATTTTTGGGAGCGGGCATGTGTGTATTGATAAATATGTTTGTGTCAAATGTGATGAGTATTCTTAGAACACTTACGATTACATTGCCGATGGCGATAGTTGGTTCTTATATAGGATTGAAACCTAATATTATATATGCAATTCTATTACTTAGTGGATATATGCTAGTATACGTAATGAAAAGAAGTGGTCATTACAGGGGAAATGGGAAAAATGAAGAATTTAGAGTGGTTAGTAGAAAAGATATAACAAAATATTTCTATCATTCTGATGGAAAAATAATGATACAGCTAGGTGCATTTTTAGTGGTTGTTGCAATGATATTTACACTTGCGATGCTAGTAATATTTCCGAGTGGTAATATTAGTGTGCCATCTAGCTGGGATTATTTTAGAAACGATAGTGATTATGTATTGTCTGTTGTTGCAATGTCTGGAATAAATGGTTTATTTGATGGTTTTGAAGAAGTAGGTGGAATGAAGGAAGGGGAATTAGGTAATGTAGGTAATGTTCATTTGGATTATCAAACAGATTTGATAGTAAAACTTACACCTTATACTTATAATACTATATATTTGAGAAGTTTTGTGGGTGTTAATTATACTTCGCAAAGATGGCTTTCTAATGGTGTTGAGAGAAAAACTTTTCTTAAAGATGATGATGATAAACATAGTCAATATGAAAAACATAAGACTAGTTTGAATAAAGAATATAATCAATTAAGGGAAAATTTTGATAATGGTGCTAATGGAAGTGCCAAGGGGAAGATGTCCGTTGAGAATGTTGATGCTGATGAATACAGTTCGTATATACCATATTATTCTGAATTAGAAGATGGTACATATACTGCATTTTGGTGTCTTGATTCTTATGTGGGACCTTCAATGTATTATGGTAATACATATTATTTTGATTATTATCTGTATAATGATAAGATTGAATATCATAATGAAATTGAGGCAGATCCAGAATATTTATTAATACCAGATGATAATGTTGATGTTATTAAAGAGTTTTGTGAAAATGCAGGATTTGGTGGTACAGATGAGGAGATTATTGAACAGGTTAGAGATTATTTTCAGGAGAATATACCATATACCCTTAGACCAGGAAGACTTCCGAAAAATGAAGACTATGTTAATTACTTTTTAACTAAAAATCAAAAAGGTTTTTGTGTTCATTTTGCAACTGCGGCAACGCTTATATTTAGATATTGTGGAATTCCAGCTAGATATATAGAAGGATATGTAATCCCATATGAAAAAGTGTTGAATGGAGAAATTATTGATGGTGCGGATTATAATAATTGGTTTGAAGGAGATAATCCATTAGGGGAAACTGCTTTGGTTGAAGTAGAAATCGATGATTCGAAGGCTCATGCTTGGGTAGAAGTATATGATCCAGACTTTGGGTGGAGAGTTGTAGAGGTAACACCTTATTCTTTTGAATTAGAGGATGAGGGAGGAGATTTCTGGAGTTTCTTCGGAGGAGGAATTAATTTTAGTGGTAATGTAGGAGGAAATGGGCAAGGTCTTAGTGAATTTTCTATAGGAAGATTTGGGATAGTTATATTTGTTGCATTAGGAGTATTATTAATATATATATTATATAAAGTGATAGTAAGGCTGTTAGTATTGGTAAGAAGAAAACGGAGTTTTAATACAAAGGATTATAGTATCAATATAGTGAATATATATGCGCATTTGTGTGCTAAGATAAGACGAGAAGATAATGATTTTAATACTATGACATCTCATAATATGCAATTGAAATGGATAATTACTAATTGTGAAGATGTAAGTATGGATATAGAAAGAATGACAAGGATTTTACAACAGGCAAGTTATAGTAATGAGACCATAAATAGTAACGATTATGTATATATCAGAGCGACACTATTAGGTATACTAAAAAAATTGAAGTTTATTAAATAAACTTTACATGTTTTTGTGGATTGAATTAGATAATAATGCTATAATTAATAGTAGTAAAAAAATGAGTAATATGAGGGACGATATGCTAAAGGAGAACAGAGCTTTATTAAAGGCGTGTTTGGAAAAGGCACAAAGTATAGGTAGATCAGAATTTATAAATTCTAACGGAACATTTTCATTGGTTGATGTGTTCAGGACAGATTTTCTTAAATTTCTTGTGTATTTATCATTGGCAGATGGTGTTGTTAATAGAGAAGAAGTCAAATTTATAAATACTAATTTAGGATATGAATTCACTACAGAGTCTTTGGCCAAATACGGAGTTAATTATAAACTAAACAGCGATAATTTTTTAAAGACTATACCACAATCTTTAAGATATTTTGTTAAAGGAAACAATGGGGTAGAGTTTAGTTATGGTATAAGGTATTATAATTTGATAAAATTGTATTGTTCTACATTTCATGGTGTAGGTAGAGAATTAATAGCTTGTAATAGTAGTGTAACTCAAGAGGAGATAGATGCGTTAACTAAGTATTCTATTATGTTAGAACAACATGTTGAGACAATACAGGAGGAATGGGAAAATTCCAGAGAAAGTATTTCGTATAAAGTGAAAAAAGAAAATAATTTGACTAAGGAAGTTGATGAGTCAGATATTCCTTTTACTGGTGTAATAGTGGAAGCGGATGATAGTAAAACAATAGATGATTTGTATAGAGACTTGTTAGGATTGACGGGATTAGAATCAGTTAAACAGGAAGTTGGTAATTTAGTTAATTTAATAAGAATATCAAAGATTAGAGAAGAACAAGGGCTTAATCCACCACCGATAGATATGCATCTAGTATTTCTGGGCAATCCTGGTACAGGAAAGACCACTGTGGCAAGGATTCTAGCTAAGATATATAATTCTTTAGGGATATTATCTAAAGGACAAATGGTAGAGGTTGATAGATCTGGTTTGGTTGCAGGATATATGGGACAAACAGCCCAGAAGGTCCAAGGTGTTATTGAGAAAGCTAAAGGTGGAGTATTATTTATAGATGAAGCATATGCATTATCAGTGAATAAGAGCGAGGGAGATTTTGGTCAAGAAGCAATAGATATTCTTAATAAGGCAATGGAAGACTATAGGGATGATTTGATAGTAATTGCAGCGGGGTATGGAGATGAGATGCAAATATTTTTAGATGCAAATCCTGGTCTTAGATCAAGATTCAATAGATATATTACATTTCCGGATTATAATGCAGAAGAATTACTTGAGATACTTGTAAATAATGCAAACAAGATTGATTATAAGATTGATGAAGAGGCAAAACAGAGTATCAAGGAAGAATACAATAAGATTCTTCAAAATGCTCCACAAAATTTTGGAAATGCAAGAGCTGTGAGAAATTACTTGGATAAGGCTATATCTAATCAAGCAAATAGATTAATAGGTAGTGGCAGTGTAGATAAAGAAAGTTTAGTTACATTGACAATAGACGATATTAAAGATGTTTCTTTGGAATAAAATTACTACAGGAGGCTTATATGGAACACGAGAGAACTTACATTAACAACAAAGGGAGTATAAGAGGGAAGTTATTAGTAGGATTTGCAATACCTATTTTAATGATTGTAGTATTGGGGGTAGTATCAGTAAATATGTCATCTAAGGCTATAATGAATCAATATAGAGATTCGTCATCAGCTATGATTAATTCGGTAGGGCAATATTTAGAATTAATAACAGGACAAACAGAGGCCATGGCTATGCAATATTCAACAGATAGCAATGTTATGACTTACTTTGGAAATAGTAGATTAGATGTAGATTCTAGACAGAAATTAAGTGAGGATTTGCTAGTTATTATTAAATCAAATTCAAATTCTAGTGCATCTATTAATTCTATAACATTTATGGGAAAAGATGATTTCCCTATATCTACTACACAGACGACAGGACAGAAGAAATTGTTTACTACTAATGCATATAGTGAATTTGTAGCAACTGATTTGTATGAAGAATGGTTGGCAAGTGGGAAATCTATGTATTGGGTTGGATATAATCCGTATTTTGATGAAAGAGTAACAGATAGTACAGATAAATACATATTAACACTAATCCGAAAGTTATCAGGAGATAACTCGTTGGTGGTGATAGACATTAATAAGTCTTTGATAACAGAAGCCTTGTTAAGCATGAATACAGAAGAAGGTTATATATCAGGATTTATAACATCGGATAACAAAGAAGTTATAGTTACGGAATTGACTAAAGATTATGAAGATAAGGATAGTGCAGCTAAGAAGAAAGCTATTAATACTGAACTTAGCATGATTGATCAAGCATTTATAAGTAAAATGTACGAATCTGAATATTCAAATGGAGTTATGGATATTCAATATGATGGTGAGACATATATGCTTATGTATTATGAGGTAGGAAATACTAATTCATACATATACCAGTTGGTACCAGAACATATAATTATAAGTAAGGCTCAAAGTATTAAAAATCTTACAATGATTATAGTGTGTGTAGCTATTATATTAGCAATATTGGTAGCTGTATTTATAAGTAAGAATATTAATGGTTCTATTAAAAAAGTTATCAAGCCTATTGTTCAAGCATCCGATGGAGATTTGACTGTTGAGATTGATACAAATAGAAAAGATGAATTTGGCATAATAAATACTAATCTAGATAATATGTTAAATGGTATGAAATCTCTTATATCTCATGCCAATACATTAAGTGGACAGGTTAATGATTCTGTAGAAAATGTTAATGATAATGGTGCTAAAGTATTAACTGGTTGTGATGATATATGCAGGGCAATTGATGAAATTGAAAAAGGTGTGTATCAACAAGCAGAAGATGCGGAAGCATGTTTGTATCAAATGGATGCTTTATCAGATAAGATAAAGATGTTGTTTGATAATGCGAATGCGATAGAGGGTATAGCTTCAGACACCAAAGAAGCTGTAGCAAAAGGAAAGTATATGATGTCTGATCTGAGTGAGAAGACTGAACAAACAACGGAGATCACTAGTGATGTTATAGGTGGAATAACTAAGCTAGAGATACAATCAAGATCTATAAGTTCAATTGTAGATACTATAAATGGAATAGCAGATCAAACTAACCTATTGGCATTAAATGCATCTATAGAAGCAGCGAGAGCTGGTGCATCAGGAAGAGGATTTGTAGTTGTTGCGGAAGAGATTAGAAAGTTATCAGAGCAATCTCAAGAGGCGGCTAATCAGATATTAGATATTATAACTGATATACAAGAAGAGACGAATATGACTGTTGAAGTTGCAGCAAGAGCAGAAGATATAGTTAACACACAACAGGAATCATTAGCAAATACTGTAGAGCTTTTTGAGACAATTAATTATAAGGTTAGTGGGTTAGTTAACAACCTTCAAACAATTGTGGATGGCATAGATAGCATAGAGACAGCAAAGAATGATTCTTTAGATGCGATTAGGAGTATATCAGCTGTTGCAGAAGAGACAGCGGCAGCATCTCAAGAGGTTAAGACTGCATCTATTGGACAATTTGATGCGGTAGAGGAATTGAATGAAGAAATAGAAGGATTAGGTAATCATGCTAATTCTTTAGTAGAAGCAATTAGTAGATTTACTGTAGATTAATTATAAATACGAACAAATGTACGATAAACCATTGAAAAGTTAAAATAATTATTATATAATAGCAACAGAACGAATGTTTGTTCTGTTGCTATTGTTTTGTAGAAAAGTAATAGTAATATATTAATTTTTGGAAAGTGGGTGGTTGTATGTATATATCAGAAGAGATGGATTTGTATGAGAAACTTAATATATTATCAGATGCAGCTAAGTATGATGTTGCATGTACTTCTAGCGGCGTAGATAGGGCTGGCAATGGAAAAGGCATGGGAAATGCTATGGCGCCAGGAATATGCCATACTTTTTCAGCAGATGGAAGATGTGTATCCTTACTTAAGATCTTATTTACTAATGAATGTATTTTTAATTGTGCTTATTGCCTTAATAACTGTAATAATGATGTTAAGCGAGCATCGTTTACACCTGATGAAGTATGTACAATAACTATGGAATTCTATAGACGTAACTATATTGAAGGATTATTTTTAAGTTCTGGAATAATGGTAAGTCCTAATTATACTATGGATTTGATATATCAGACATTATATAAACTTAGAGTAGAACATAATTTTAATGGATATATTCATGTTAAGGCAATTCCTGGTGCAGATCCAGAACTTATTGAGAAGACAGGATTTCTTGCAGATAGAATGAGTGTTAATCTTGAATTGCCTACATCGGAGGGACTTAAGAAATTAGCACCATATAAGAGTAGAAAGACAATTCTTAGCCCTATGAGGCAGATACAGTCGACTATATCTAATAATAAGAATGAATTGATGATATATAATAAAGCGCCTCAATTTGTGCCAGCAGGGCAGAGTACACAGATGATAATTGGTGCTACACCAGATAGTGATTATCATATTATGTCGGTGGCAGAGGGGTTGTATGATAACTTTGATTTAAAGAGAGTATTTTATTCAGCATTTGTTAATGTTAATAATAATTCACTGCTTCCTACTCTTGCAAGTGGGCCACCTTTATTGAGAGAACACAGATTATATCAAGCAGATTGGTTGCTGAGATATTATGGATTTAAGGTATCTGAGTTATTAACGGAAGATAGACCGAATTTTAATGTGTTTTTAGACCCTAAGTGTGATTGGGCGATAAAGCATCTAGAGGCATTTCCGATAGAGATTAATAGAGCTGATTATTATACTTTGCTTAGAGTTCCAGGAATAGGAGCTAAATCAGCTAAGCGTATAGTTCAAGGAAGAAGGCAAGCAAAGCTTGG
The DNA here is from genome assembly GCA_031556525.1 of Lachnospiraceae bacterium. Lineage (GTDB taxonomy): Bacteria > Bacillota > Clostridia > Lachnospirales > Lachnospiraceae > JAVBSN01. Next base: position 14,810 of record JAVBSS010000014.1, on the reverse strand, counting down.
GTTTAATGATTTAAAGAAGATGGGAGTAGTGCTTAAGAGGGCCCTGTATTTTATTACTTGTGGCGGAAGAATGATGTATAACACAAAGATTGATGAAGATTATATATGTGAGAATCTAATGGCTGATAAGAAAATGGTCCCTAAGGATATACGCAATGAAGGATATAAGCAGTTATCGTTGTTTGATACTACTAGTGAAGATGCGGTTAATATGGCAAAGGGAGAGATCGTAACTGATAGTGGAATCATTATTGCATCATAATTAAGAGAATGGTTGAAGTGAATGGTTATGAGTATCCATTTGTATAATAATAGTTAATTGTAGTGAATATGATGAGGTGATTGTATGTATATATTTATATGTGAAGATAGCCTAGATGGAATATTTACAGGAGTATATGATGCTTGGGATAGTGGGTATGGACATAATAATGTAAGTCTTATATCGAATGTTCCAGACAATTATACTCTGTTTTCAGAATATATTAATGTTGTGCCTGATATTGAGAAGAGTAAGAAGGTATCTAGAACGTTATGTAATAAGTTTGGAATGGAAGTGTATCAAGAGATATGTAATGCTATTATGTCTGATATGATAGAGAAGAGGGATAAGATAGATAAGGCAGAGGCCGTGTACAGAACAATTGTAGAAGGACTTGGCATGAAACAAGGTAGTAGAGTGTTAGAAAATCTGTCTAATCCATACATAGCTAAGGTGTTTAGATTAAGCAGAACGACAGGAAATGAAGCCCATCATTATTTGGGCTTTCTTAGGTTTAGAGAATTATCAAATGGAGTATTATATGCACTAATTCATCCGAAGAATGATATAATACATACATTGGCAACTCATTTTAGTGATAGGTTACCTAATGAGAATTTCTTGATACATGATGATACTAGAGAGATTATAGCGTTGCATAAGGCTGGTAAGGGATATATTATAGTTGATGCATCTCTTGTTGATAATAATATGTTATCTAACTATTCACTTCAAGAAGAATTGTATAATAAGCTATGGGAAGGCTTTTTTAATAGCATTGCAATTGAGGGTAGAATTAATACTAAGCTTCAATCACAAAATATACCTAAGAGATTTTGGAAGGACACAGTTGAACTAAAAAGTAAAGTATAGTACACTTGTTAATGAAGAAAAGTAATTAATTAATATATAGTTATAATAGGAGTAAACTATGCAAGAAGAGAGAATTATATCTATACTTAATGTACTATCTAATAAGCGTCGAATAACAGCTAATGAATTGGCGGTTAAATATAATGTTTCTGTAAGAACTATATATAGAGATGTTGATGCTTTAATTAAAGTTGGAATTAAAATAGAATCTTCACAGGGAACTGGCGGAGGAATTACTTTAGTTGATGAAGGCGATGTACATAGTAAGGTAGAGTCTATTTTTAATAAACCTATTATTAGAAGTGGTAAGACATATGTACTTAAAGATAGCAATGCTATTTATATTGAAGATAGTGGGCAAGGTAGTAATTATGGTAAGATAATTGATAAAGTCATGCCTAAGGGAAGAGATAATGAAGAAATTGTACATATTACATGTATTATTGATAGGGTTATGAGTTTTAGAGTGTATGAAGAACTAGAAGGTTATTGGGAGCAAGATGATAAAAATGATTTTGTGATTAATATAGATGCAATTAATAATGAATGGTTATATAGCTATATATGTTCCTATGGGGATAAGGTGAAGATAATAGAGCCAGCTAATGTTAGAGAAGAAATTAAGCGACGATATGCTATGGCGTATAGAAGATATCAGTAAACAAAATAAATATGACATGAAAAATGTCAAGTATATTTTTGAAAGGTATATAATATATTTATTCTATATATAGCATAGGGTTGATTATATAGGGAATAATTTAATGAATATGGTATACTTTTAATAATAAATTTTGGAGGATAATAATGAGTATTAAGAATATGAACAATTATAAGTTAGTAAGAGAAGAGCAGATTGTAGAAATGAATGGAGTGGGATACTTATTAGAACATGTTAATACAAAGGCAAAGGTATTTGTTATTAGTAATGATGATAATAATAAAGTATTTAATATAGGATTTAGAACACCACCAACGGATGATACAGGAGTACCACACATTTTAGAGCATTCTGTATTATGTGGTTCTAAGAATTTTCCTGCAAAAGATCCGTTTATTGAATTAGCAAAGGGTTCGCTTAATACATTTCTTAATGCAATGACTTATCCAGATAAGACTGTATATCCAATAGCAAGTTGCAATGACCAAGATTTTAGAAATCTTATGCATGTATATTTGGATGCGGTTTTTTATCCTAATATCTATGAAAGAGAAGAGATTCTTAAGCAAGAAGGTTGGCATTATGAATTAGAAAATGAGGATGGAGAACTAACATATAATGGAGTTGTATACAATGAGATGAAGGGTGCATTTTCTTCACCTGAACAACAACTTATGAGAACGATACAGAAATCTTTACTAAAGGATACTCCATATGGGTATGAGTCAGGTGGAGATCCAGAATATATTACAGATCTAACATATGAAGACTTTTTAGATTTTCATAAAAGATATTATCATCCGTCTAATAGTTATATTTATTTATATGGTGATATGAATGTAGAAGAGGAATTAACATTTATACATGACAATTACTTATCAAATTTTGATTATTTAGAGATAGATTCTAGTATTAATATGCAAGAAGCACCAGAATCACCAATGGAATTTGAAGAGTATTATTCATTATCTGATGCAGAAGATTTAGAGAATAATACTTATCTAAGTTACAATTCTATTGTTGGAACAAGTTTAGATAGGGAGACATATTTGGCCTTCCAAATAATTGATTATGTTCTTATTGATGTGCCAGGAGCACCTATTAAAGAAGCATTAGTTAAAGCAAATATTGGTGATGATATATTTAGCTCTTATGAGAATAGTATTTTACAACCTATATATTCTATTGTTTCCAAGGGGGCCAACAATGAAGATAAGGATAGATTTGTTAATGTTATTAGAGAGACGTTATCTAAGTTAGTAGAAGAAGGAATTAATAAACGTTCTATAGAAGCATCTATTAACCATTTTGAATTCAAATATAAAGAAGCTAATTACGGACGTTATCCAAAGGGATTAATGTATGGATTACAGGCCTTTGATAGTTGGTTGTATGATAGTAGTGAACCGTATATGCATATTGTAGCAAATGAAACATTTGAATTTTTGAAAAAACAAATAGATACCGATTATTTTGAACAATTAATTAAGAAATATTTATTAGATAATAATCACAGAAGTGTTGTTGTAGTTAAACCAGAAAAGGGGTTAAATGCAAGACTAGAACAACAAGACAGAGAAAAATTAGCTGCTCACAAGAATGATTTATCTAAGGACGAAGTAGCTGCAATAATACAATCAGATATAGATTTGAAAGAATATCAATCAATACCGTCTACAAAAGAAGAACTAGAGAAGATTCCTCTGCTTAAACTAGAAGATATAGGTAAGAAAGCAAGAACATTAAATAATCATATTGGGGATATAAGTGGTGTTACTACAGTAAGCCACAATATATTTACTAATGGAATTGGTTATATGAAATTATCTTTTGATATAAAAGATATGCCTTGGGAATTAGTGCCTTATCTATCATTAGCAACAGCAGTATTTAGATATGTAGATACTGAAAAGTTTTCATATAATGATTTGTCAAATGAGATAAATATTGAGACAGGTGGAATCGGTTTTATTACACAGGTGTTGAATGCATCAAGTGATAAAGATGGATATATACCTACTTTTGAAATAAATACAAAAGCTCTATATGAGAAGATGCCTATAGCACTAACTCTTATCGAAGAGATTTTATTTACATCTAAACTAGATGATTATGACAGGTTGAAGGAAATAATTGCAGAGATTAAATCACAGCTTAAGATGGGAATAACAAGTTCAGGTCATACTTCGGCAGCAAACAGAGCGTTATCATATTTTTCTAAGAGTGCATACTTTAAAGAGGTAACAGAAGGTATAAGTTCATATGAATTTATTGATGATATTTGCAAAAACTTTGAGGCAAGAAAAGAAGGACTTGTAGCTGGAATGAAAGAGAGTTTAGCAGAGGCTCTTAGAAAAGGTAATTTAACTATATCTTATACAGGAGATAATAATATTGTAGAATATAGTGATTCTATTAATCATTTTATAAAGAAGTTGTCAACTAGGCCTGAACATGATACTGTACAAGAAGTTGTTTTAGAAGAGAAGAATGAAGGCTTCAAAACAGCTAGTAAGGTACAATATGTAGCAACAGCAGGAAATTATATGAAGGCAGGATATAATTATACAGGTGCTATAAATGTAATGCAGGTAATATTCTCTTATGATTATTTGTGGCAACAAGTAAGAGTTAAGGGCGGCGCATATGGTTCTATGTGTTCGTTTTCTAGATTTGGTGATTCATATTTCACTTCATATAGAGATCCTAATTTAATGGAGACATATACTGTATATCAAGGTGCACCAGCATATTTAGAAAACTTTGAAGCGGATGATAGAGATATGTTAAAATATATTATTGGCGCTGTTAGTAAGCTAGATATGCCGCTTAATCCTTCAGATGAAGGTAATTATAGCTGGGTTGCATATAAATTAGGTTTAACAGAAGAAGATTTGCAAAGGGAAAGAGATGAATTACTTGCAACTAATGTGGAAAGCATTAGAGCACTTGCACCATTAGTTGAATCGATTATAGGCACAGGGATAATATGTGCAATTGGTGATGAAGTCAAATTAGATAACAATAAAGATAATTTTAAGAAGGTAGTAAGTATATTTTAATATGAATAGGCTTAATTATTAGTATAATGAAAATTGTGATTAAGATTATTACAAGGGAGAACATATGAAGAAATTTAAATCAGGATTTGTAACATTAATAGGTAGACCTAATGTTGGTAAATCTACATTAATGAATGAACTTATTGGTCAAAAAATTGCTATAACAAGTAAGAAGGCTCAGACTACAAGAAATCGTATACAAACAGTACACACTTGTGAGGAAGGGCAAATTATATTCTTAGATACACCAGGAATTAATAAAGCAAAAAATAAATTAGGTGAATATATGCTTAATGTAGCTGAATCAACATTGAATGAGGTTGATGTGGTATTATGGTTAGTTGAACCTACAACGTTTATTGGTGCAGGTGAGCGATATATAATAGAACAATTAGGAAAAGTTAAGACACCGGTTATTTTAGTAGTTAATAAAACTGATTCTGTTCCGGAAGAGGAAATATTTAAAGCTATTAATGCATACAAGGATGTATATAAATTTGCTGAGATAGTACCAGTATCAGCCCTCAAGGGAAAGAATACTAATCATTTAACTGAAACGATATTTGAACATCTTTCGGAAGGTCCTATGTATTATGATGAAGATACTATTACAGATCAGCCAGAGAGACAAATTGTAGCAGAGCTTATTAGAGAGAAAGCTTTAAGGTTATTAGATAAAGAGATTCCTCATGGAATAGCAGTAGTAATTGATTCCATGAAGGATAGACCTAAGAGCAATATTATAGATATAGATGCAACTATAATATGTGAGAGAGATTCTCATAAAGGTATTATTATAGGAAAGCAAGGTAGTATGCTTAAGAAGATAGGAACTAATGCTAGAGTAGACATGGAACGTCTTCTAGATGCTAAGGTTAACCTAAAATTATGGGTTAAAGTTAAGAAAGATTGGCGAGATAGTGATATGTTGCTTAAGAATTATGGTTATAGAAACGATAGGTAATTAGGAAGAAGGATATAAGTATGCGTCCACAAATCACATTGAAAGGAATAGTTCTTAGTAGTACTTTGGTAGGAGATTATGACAAGAGAGTAGTGATTCTTACTAAAGAAAGAGGAAAGATAACAACTTTTGCTAGGAATGTAAGACGACCAGGTAATATTTTAATGGCAGCATGTCAGCCGTTTAATTACGGTTCTTTTTCAGTGTATGAAAGCTATGATGCATACAAATTAGTAGGAGCACAGATAGAAGATTATTTTACGGAAGTAAAAGAAGATTTGGAGAAGGTGTGCTATGGAAGATATTTTTGTGAAGTTATAGAATATCTTACTATGGAAGGAAATTGTGACAAGGATATTATTAATTTGTTATATTTAAGTTTTAAAGCATTGATTAAAAACATACAACCTTATGATTTGATAAGGAGGATTTTTGAAATTAAAATGTTAGCGTTAGATGGAGAAGCTATATATTGCTTTAGTTGCGTTAAATGCGATTCATCTGATAAGATTGTAGCATTTGATGCAAATGCGGGTGGCTTTTTGTGTAATAAATGTGAGAAATCATATGCGGATTCTATTACTATAAGTGAATCTACTATATATACGGTTCAGTATATTATAAGTAATAGAGTAGAGAAATTATATACTTTTAAAGTATCGGAATATGTATTGGATGAGCTTAAGATGATAGTTAATAGATATATGCCATTACATGTAGATAAGAAATTTAAATCTTTGGAGATTCTTGACGTATTTTAGCTTGAAAAATAGATGATTACAGAGTACAATAAGAAAGTTAATAAAGGAAGGGTGGAAGTTATGAAGAAAATTGGATTAATAGTAGGAATTATTCTTCTTGCGTCAATGGTAACAGGATGTACTAATATATCAAAGGATGCAACAGAGAATACATTTATTATAAATAAGGATGGAAGTATTACAGATGTATCTGTAGAAGATTATACAGAGTCTTCATTTAGTATAGATGATTTAGAAAGATTTGTTACAGATGCAGTTAGTGATTATAATCAAAAAAAGGGAGAAGATACTATTTCTCTTGAGTCATATACAGAAGAAAATAAGATTGTTAAATTAATTATGAATTACAATAGCATTGAAGATTATAATGCTTTTAATGGAACTGAATTTTCTATAGAGAAGGTTAGTGATTCCAAATTGACAGGTGATTTTGTTGATGCAAAAGGAACTGATACAACTGTAGGAGATATTGATGGAACATATAATGTGTTAACTATTGATGTAGATACAGAAGTATACATTAAAACTATGAAGTATTATAATAATGTACTTACTTTGAATGAAGATAATACGGTATCGATAATGGATAATAATATTGGATATATAATTTATAAATAATATAGCTTAATGCTGTTTTAATAATGATAGAAGAGTGAGGAAATATTTAATGGAAAAGACAATGGAAAAGGTTACGGCTTTAGCGAAAGCAAGAGGTTTTGTATATCCAGGTTCTGAGATCTATGGAGGTCTTGCTAATACTTGGGATTATGGTAATCTAGGTGTTGAACTTAAAAATAATGTTAAAAAAGCTTGGTGGAAGAAGTTTATTCAAGAGAATCCATATAATGTTGGTGTTGATTGTGCTATTTTAATGAATCCACAAACATGGGTTGCATCAGGACATTTAGGTAGTTTTTCTGATCCTTTAATGGATTGTAAAGATTGTCATGAAAGATTTAGAGCTGACAAGATTATAGAAGATTATATGATGGAGAATGGAATAACTATAGAAGGTTCCGTAGATGCATGGTCGAATGATGAGATGGCTAAATATATAGAAGAACATAACATAGCTTGTCCTACTTGCGGAAGTCATAACTTTACAGATATTCGTCAATTTAATCTTATGTTTAAGACTTTCCAAGGTGTAACAGAGGATGCGAGGAATACAGTATATTTACGACCAGAGACAGCACAAGGTATATTTGTTAACTTTAAGAATGTACAAAGAACTTCAAGAAAGAAGATTCCATTTGGAATTGGACAAATAGGTAAATCATTTAGAAATGAGATTACACCAGGTAACTTTACATTTAGAACTCGTGAGTTTGAGCAAATGGAATTAGAGTTTTTCTGTGAGCCAGATACAGATTTAGAATGGTTTGCATATTGGAAACAATTTTGTATAGATTGGTTAATATCTCTTGGAATGAAAGAAGAAGAGATGAGAGTTCGTGACCATGATGCGGAGGAATTATCTTTCTATAGTAAGGCAACTACTGATATCGAATTTTTATTCCCATTTGGTTGGGGTGAATTATGGGGTATTGCAGATAGAACAGACTATGATTTAACTCAACATCAAAATGAATCAAAAGAATCATTAGAATATTTTGACGATGAGAAGAAAACAAAATATATTCCTTATGTTGTAGAACCATCATTGGGTGCAGATAGAGTAACTTTGGCATTCTTATGTGGTGCATATGATGAAGAAGAATTAGAAGGCGGAGATGTTCGTACAGTATTACACTTCCATCCAGCACTTGCTCCTGTAAAGATTGGTGTATTACCATTATCTAAGAAGCTTAATGAAGGTGCAGAGAAGGTGTTTACAGAGTTATGCAAGACATATAATTGCGAATTTGATGATAGAGGTAATATAGGTAAGAGATATAGAAGACAAGATGAGATTGGTACACCTTTCTGTATTACTTATGACTTTGATTCAGAAGAGGATCAATCAGTTACTGTTCGTGATAGAGATACAATGGAGCAAGAACGTATTAAGATTACTGATTTGAAGGAATATTTTGAAAAGAAATTTGATTTTTAAATATTAAGATTATAAGACTAGACAGCTATTATATGATATAGAAATTATTATATAATAGCTGTTTTTTTAGTAATTATACGGTTGATTCAATCTTGTTGACAGATATATGGAAATTTGCAACTTGTTTATTAGGGCACAAGTATTGATTATAGATAAACAATTTAAAGGGGAGAATTTATTATGAAACAATGTCCAGAATGTGGAGAGATGCTAGGGAATGAAGCAGCTAAGTGTTTTAAGTGTGGAAGAGATGTAGAGGATGAATGTGGAACAGATTGTGTATCAGAATCAAAATCGGAATATGTTCCGCCAATTACAGGTGGAGAATTGTTGCTTTGTATTATACAACCAGCATTACTGTTGTACGTAGCATCAATGAGATATGTATTTTTTAAAGAAAGGGCTGCAAGAAGGTTTATATTACCTTCATTTATATCACTAACAATATTGTATGCATTTGGAGCGATAGTTGGTACTATAGAGATGAAAATATTAGCAGGAATCATGATAGTACCTGCATTATTGACAAGTGTAGGAATGAAAGTAATTGGAAAGAAAGATTTTAAAGAAAGTGTAATAACATGTGGTATTGGTGTTGGAGTGGCATCGATGATTTTCTGTATTTTAGCACTGTGTTATTTAATATATCTATATATAGTAGGATTGGAAGCGTAGAATCTGTGATTAAAATTGTATAAGTGAAAAATATTAGAGGTTAAAGTAATACTAGATATTATGAAAAAATAGTGTTTGTAATATTATTAGAGATGGGGAGAATTTAATTATGAAAAAATGTCCAGAATGTGGGGAAGTTCTAGGGAATGAAGCGGTGAAATGTTTTAATTGTGATTTGGATGTAAGTGATGTACAACCTGGGCAGGGTATAGAAGGTAAGAGGTGGATGCTTCCATATATAAATATATGGATAATTCTAGTATGCATAGTTTGGCCTATGTTAGCAATTATATTTGGATGTTGCGGTCTCATAGGAAAGGATCCAAGGGCGAGAGAATATATTAGTATGGGTTTTAAAATAATTGGAATTGAAATAATAGTAAATATAGTAGGGACAATAATGTTTTTGATGATATATATTAGGTAAATATTATATATAGATAGTAAAAAGATTAGCATTTAATGTTAGTCTTTTATTTTTGAATAGTTGACTGTAACTCTTGATAAGAGTAAAATGAAAAAAGCAAAAATATACTAAAAGGTGATGAAAAATGGCAAAAAAATTAGTGATGGGCAATGAAGCAATAGCTCTAGGTGCAGTTAAGGCAGGAGTTAATCTTGTGGCTGGTTATCCAGGAACACCTTCAACAGAAGTTCTTGAGACAATAGCAAAAAATAATTCGGGTGATATATATGTAGAGTGGTCTGTAAATGAGAAAGTAGCCTTAGAAGTAGCGGCAGGCGCAGCATACTCAGGTGCTAGAGTAATGGTTACAATGAAGCAAGTTGGACTTAATGTGGCCTCTGATCCATTAATGAGTCTTAATTATGTAGGCGTTAAGGGAGGTATGGTTATAGTTGTTGCTGATGATCCAGGTCCAATATCGTCACAGACAGAACAAGATACAAGACATTTTGCAAAGTTTGCAAAGTTAATGGTATTCGATCCAAGTTCCCCAAGTGAAGCTTATGAGATGATTCAAGATGCATTTGAATATTCGGAAAAATATAATGAGCCAGTAATATTTAGACCAACAACAAGAGTGTGTCATGGATACCAAACTATAGATGTTTCAGAAGATAGATATGTTAATAGACCAGAAGGATTTATTAAAGATTCTTCAAGATGGGTAATCTTCCCAAGATTAACATATAACAATCATATAAAGATTGAAGAGAAGTTAGTTAAACTTGCAGATGAATTTAGTTCATATAGATTTAATACACTTACTGGAACTGGCGTTAAAGGTATTGCAGCACATGGTGTAAGTTATGAATATGTTAGAGAAGTAATTGGAGATAGAGAAGATATTAAAGTTCTTAAAATAGCTACACCTAATCCTTTCCCAGAGAAATTAGCAGTTTCTTTTTTAGAGGGATTAGATGAAGTATTAGTAGTAGAAGAATTAGATCCTGTAATTGAAAGAGAGTTAACATATTTAGCAGGTAAATATAATAAGCAGGTTACAGTTAAAGGTAAATTAACTGGAGATATTGCTAATGCAGGTGAAAATACTGTACTAGCTATTAATAAAGCAATAAAATTATTTTTAGGTGAGAAATTAAGTGATGAAAATAAAGAACTTCCAGCAACGCCTGAACTACCTATAAGACCGCCAGTATTATGTGCAGGCTGTCCTCATAGAGCATCCTTCTATGCAGTTAAGAAAGCTATGGCTGGTAAGAAGGCATATTTTGCAGGTGATATAGGTTGTTATACATTGGGAAATGCAATGCCACTTGATATGGTAGATGTATGCCTATGTATGGGTGCAGATGTTACTATGGCACAAGGTTTAGGAAGAATTGATGCGGAAGCTTATAATTTTGCATTTATTGGAGATTCAACATTCTTCGCATCAGGAATAACTGGTGTAGTAAATGCAGTATATAACGAAGCGAATATGACACTTATTGTATTGGATAACTCTACTACTGCAATGACAGGACATCAACCACATCCAGGAACTGGTAAGACAATGATGGGTAACGTTGTTGATAAGATAAGTATAGTTAAAATTTTAGAAGCTATTGGTGTAACTAAGGTAGTTACTGCTAATCCACTAGAACTTGATAAAGCAGTAGATCTTGTAAAAGAAGTTGCGCAGTTAGATGGTGTTAAGGCAATAATATTCAAATCGCCATGTATAGCAGTATCTAAGCCATCAACAGGATATAAGATTGATAATGATAAATGTATTAATTGTAAAAAATGTATCAAAGAATTAGGTTGTCCAGCAATTGTATTAAAAGAAGGAAAACCATATGTAGAACCTTCGTTATGTTTTGGATGTTCAGTGTGTGCGAACGTATGCCCTGTGGATGCAATAAAGGAGGTAGAATAATATGATTAAAAATTGTTTGCTATGTGGCGTTGGAGGACAAGGAACTGTTCTTGCAGCTAAGGTATTAGCTGACGCGGCAATTAATAAAGGCTCAGAAGTTAAGACTACAGAGACTATAGGAATGGCTCAACGTGGTGGTTCAGTTGTATCTCATGTAAGAATAGGTAATGATATACATTCACCACTTATACCGGTAAATAGTGCAGATATTATTATTGGATTTGAACCAGCAGAAGTAGTTCGTAATCTAGCATATCTAAAAGAAGATGGTGTTGTAATAGTTAGCTCTAAAGCAGTTAAACCTGTTACAGCAACCCTTAGTAATTCTTCGTATGAAGGAACAGAGATGATAGATTACATTAGAGCAAATGTTAGTAAAGTAATCATCGTTGATGGCGAAGCTATTTGTGAAGAATGTAATAGTCCGAGAGTTCTTAATGTAGCTTTACTTGGAGCAGGAGTAGCAACTGGAAAATTAGATATTAGTATAGATGAAGTTAAGCAAGCTTTATTAAAAAGATTACCAGAGAAAGTGCATGATATAAATATTAAGGCACTTGAACTTGGAAAAGAATTAGTATAGGGGGATATAGGAATGAATGATGTGCAATTTACTCTAATAAAAGAGCAATTGAAAAATCTAACAACTAGAGATTGTTTTTACAAAGAAAAATTTAAAGATGTCAATGTAGAAGAGATTAATTCCCTAGAGGATTTTAGAAAACTTCCATTTACTTGGAAAGGTGATTTAAGAGAGGCTTATCCGTTAGGATTAATGGCAGTAGATGAAGAAGAGGTCGTGCGAATTCACTCATCATCAGGAACAACAGGAATTCCTGTAATTATTCCTTACACTGCACAGGATGTAGATGATTGGGCAGAGATGTTTAAGAGATGTTATGAGATAGCAGGAGTTACTAATCTTGATAGAATACATGTAACACCAGGTTATGGTCTATGGACTGCAGGAATAGGATTTCAAGCAGGAGCAGAGAAATTAGGTGCTATGGTAATTCCTATGGGACCGGGAAATACAGACAAGCAATTAAAGATGATGATGGATATGAAGTCTACAGTGTTATGCGCAACTTCATCATATGCTCTATTATTAGCAGAGGAGATTGAGAAAAGAGGAATTGGAAATAAGATTCATCTTAAAAAGGGTGTTATTGGCTCTGAACGTTGGGGCGATAAAATGCGTAAGAGAATTGCCAAAGAACTAGGTGTTAGTCTATATGACATATACGGATTAACGGAAGTATATGGACCAGGAATAGCAATTAGTTGTGATTATGAATGTGGAATGCATTATTTTGACGATTACATATATATTGAAATAGTTGATCCTAAGACTGGAGAACCAGTTGAAGATGGAGAAGTGGGCGAGATTGTTATAACTACACTTAAGAAACAAGGTGCACCACTTATAAGATACCGTACACATGATTTGTCTAGAAAGATAACTGGAGAATGTAAGTGTGGTTGCAAACATCCTAGAATTGATACAATAATAGGACGTACGGATGATATGATTAAGGTTAAAGGTGTTAATATATTCCCAAGCCAAATTGATGAGCTACTTAGAGATATAGATGGAGCATCAAGTGAATTTCAGATAATTATTGATCATGTATATGGAAAAGATATAATAACAATATTTATAGAAGTTACAGAAAATGCAAATAAGTATGAAGTTGAAAGCGAGCTTATAGTTGCATTTAAGAATAAAATAGGTATAACACCTTTTGTTAAACCAGTTGATATAGGCGATTTACCACGAAGTGAGAAAAAATCAACAAGAGTTTTCGACAATAGATACTAAAATAAGTGTGAAAATTCGTGAAAATATCACATAAAAATATTAAAATACAAATTTACATGGATTTTATTTAAATTTATTAAAAAAACACTTCAAAATATACAAAATTATGGTATAATGGTTAACAGTGTTGTGGACTAAATTATTTGATCACAACTTAGATTATTTAATACTTAGGAGGTAAGTAACAAATGGCAAACAAATGGGTTTATTTGTTTAATGAAGGCGATGCAACAATGAAGAATCTTCTTGGAGGAAAGGGATCTAACTTAGCAGAGATGACAAAGCTTGGTCTTCCTGTACCACAAGGATTCACAGTTACAACAGAAGCTTGTACACAATATTATGATGATGGTGAAATGATAAGTGAAGAGATTCAATCTCAAATCATGGAAAACATCGTTAAGATGGAAGAGATTACTGGAAAGAAATTCGGTGATAAAGAGAATCCATTATTAGTATCAGTACGTTCAGGTGCTAGAGCATCTATGCCAGGTATGATGGATACAATCCTTAACCTTGGTTTAAATGAAGAAGTAGTAGAAGTATTAGCTGAGAAATCAGGAAATCCACGTTGGGCATGGGATTGTTATAGAAGATTTATCCAAATGTTCTCTGACGTAGTTATGGAAGTTGGTAAGAAGTATTTTGAAGAGCTTATCGATGAGATGAAAGAGAAGAAAGGTATTACAGAAGACGTAGACCTTACTGCTGAAGATTTAAAAGAATTAGCAAATCAATTTAAAGCTGAATACAAGAATAAGCTTGGTCAAGAGTTCCCTACTGATCCTAAGGAGCAATTAATGGATTCTATCAAAGCTGTATTCCGTTCATGGGACAACCCTAGAGCAAACATCTACCGTCGTGACAATGATATCCCTTATTCTTGGGGTACAGCAGTTAACGTACAAATGATGGCATTTGGTAACATGGGTGATACTTCAGGTACTGGTGTTGCGTTTACTCGTGATCCAGGTAACGGAGAGAAGAAACTTATGGGTGAGTTCTTAATGAATGCTCAAGGTGAAGACGTTGTTGCTGGTGTTCGTACACCACAAAAGATTTCTCAATTAAAAGAAGTTATGCCTGCAGTATATGATGAGTTTATCGCAATCTGTGATAAATTAGAAGATCACTACAGAGATATGCAGGATATGGAGTTCACTATCGAAGATAAGAAACTTTATATGCTACAAACTCGTAATGGTAAGAGAACTGCACAAGCTGCATTAAAGATTGCTTGTGATTTAGTAGATGAAGGAATGATCACAGAAGAGAAAGCTGTTGCTATGATCGATCCTAGAAACTTAGATACATTATTACATCCTCAAT
>JAVBSS010000020.1:0-22242 GCA_031556525.1 Lachnospiraceae bacterium | reverse complement strand
CAGTAAATGCCTTAAATGAATTAAATTTATATATTCTTACTCGTCCTGCTTTTATGTTTCCTATAACAATTTCCTCCTTGAATATAATCTTGAAATATAGGTTTCATCTGTTATTATTTTTGTTCTTCCACTTATCAAAATCAACTATTTCTGCTTGTTCCTTACCATTTATAAGTAATATCTTAAATTCCTTTAATTCTGATATATCAAATATCTCATTACTTGATATATTTGTAATCAAATTACTTATTGCTTCTGCTTCAATAGTCATATCTAAAAAAGATATATTTAATATCTTATACACCTTATTAAAAATGCTTATATATTTTATTCTTGAAATATTAATTACTTTTCTTACCCTTCTGCTAATAAATAATATAATTGTTGGTTTGCGGTACGCAAGCCGACAACGGTTGAGCTTGCTTGCAAGCGACTACCGAAACGCCGTAGGCAACACGTTATACTTATTAAGTATTCTTTATTTCCTTGACAGCGTATTTTCGCTATCGCTTCAAATCCTTGTCAGTCCAGACAACAAAAATTAGCCTGTCGGCAAATTTTCAGTCTGTCCTATAAATCTTTTTATTTTTTACCATTCTCTCTTTAACGATTTTACTCTACAACCCTTGATTTTACTGCATTTTAAAAACTTTTTAGGAAGGTCAATTTCCTAACTTGCAATTTTATTTTGATAAGCCAAGCTCATATTCAACCAATCAATTAATAATTCTCTCATCCTAATTGATGGAATATATATATTAACACTATCATTTTTACGCAATCTACTTCTCCATATCCATTGGATCATTTCAGATAACCCATACAAGTCTTCATTAATATCTATTCCTCGTTGCAAGAAAAATTGTTTAATAGCGGGATGTAAATACACATTCACACAATAAGCCAAATTGTATTTATCAGCATATTCATTAGTGGAACGGCAATTATAACTTAAAAATCCATTTGAATACCCTTTTCCTTTTAGCTTATTTCTATAGTCCTTAAACGTTGTCCACATAATCGTATCTGCTTTAGCAACAATAATATTACTAAAATAATTATATAAATTTCTCTTTATTTGATATATTTTATCTTGGTTAGTTTTCGACTTAAACCATGTAGCTGATAACCCATTTGATTTTTGATAAATATTATCATTAAGTTTCCCATTATAAATATTTATTTTATCAATATATGCTGTTGTATCAGGCACATAATAGTTACTAAGCTGATAATTTCCCTCATTTTCAACAATACTCTTTTGTTCATATATAATTTTATATAAATCGAAATAATTCTTTAATACACTTGCTTCAAACAAATACGTCAAAATATATACCTTATCAAATAATTCAAATATTTCTGGTGGATATCTCCATAGCAATAATTTATTATTAACACACACTAAACTTCTATTATCTGCTAATCTCTTTATTTCATTATATTTAGTATCATAATTGAGTTTTTCTTTATTCCAAACAACAAAACCATCCTCGATAGTAACGCAACCACTTTCCTTTAATAATCTCAAATCATCACTTTGTACATTGTAAGGTTCTATTACATTTAAAACTTCATCCAAAATCAATGTATAGTTTCCATTTTTTATATTTTCTCGACTTTCTTCATCTAAATGCTTAAATAGTTCATGCGTTGATGCTATATCTTCTTGACATGCTAAAAGCTCATTAATTGAATCTAACTTTCCATTCCCTTTATTAATTGGTTGGTTAAATTCTCTTTTTGTATTTTTGATAATTCTATCAACCTCATCTAAAAACGGTGTGATATACAAAAAATTTTCAAATATACTTTCATTTATATGTTGAATGCTCCAAGTTGTTTTCCCTGATCCCATAAGTGAATCCACCACTATAATCTTGCCTATAACCTATTTCCTCCTATTACATATGTAGCAATCTCATACCACAACACTCAATATCTATTTTAATTCCATTTCTCATAATCACATGAATTGTATGACTGTTATATTCATCTCTTTCCTCATAACAAGCTGCAATTTCACTATATGATATTCTGATTTTGCTATTTTTATCATTCCACTCAATAATATACTCACCTTCTTCAGACAAACCGAAATTACGTTCAGTTGGCATAAGAAAATTTCCCAATATTACATCTGAGTTTATATTACTTAAATAAATGTCAATTGCATAATCTTTGTATCTATTTATAAAATTATTTAGTATCTTCTTTGCATTTTCTGATTTATCCATAATAATTATACTCTCCTTCTTTCATATAGGCGGTACAATATGCACCGCCATATTTAACTTATTAACTTAATCACATTACTTATTGCATTCCTCTACGTGTTTTTTCATGCTATTTTTAATAGCCACTTTAATATCAGGTTGTAAACTATTACATTCCTCTGATATCTTATCAATGCCGTCTTCTACAATTTCTTCTGCGATTACTTTCTTTATATGCTCTTTGGAACATGGTTCATTATTCATCTTTCTATCGTTTATAGAATAATCTATAAAGCTTTGACCAACTTCATTAACCACCGTTTCATCTTTTACACCAAGAAATTCATTTAATTGATACTTCATTCCGGGATAAATTATTTCTTCTGGAACATTACATTCAATTGCCCCATCATACATATCCTCAACCATTTGTTGATTCAGCTCAAAGTCTACATATTCCTCCATAATCTTATCAACTGTTTCCTTCTTATTCATCTAGTTCCTCAACTTTCTTTATGTGAAGAACCAACATTTCATTGATTCTTGGTTAGTAGTTTTTGATGGGATATGAGCTATACCATATCAGGAGTTCCATCTATATATAATTCTCCATTCAGAAAATTAAATAACTTATTTAGTTGTATAATCCGATATTGCTAATACATTAACTGCAATTTTACCTTTATCACTCTCAGAAATATCAAACTCAACCTTCTGTCCATCCTCTAAGCGTTTGAATCCGTCTAGAATAATTGTGCTATAATGTACAAAATATTCTTCTCCATCCTCGCCTATTATGAACCCATATCCTTTTTGCGTATTAAACCACTTTACTTGTCCTACCATTTCTTAATCCTCAACTTTCTCATTTTTATTTTTATCTACATTTAAAATTAATTTATCACTAATGTTTTTAGTTGCTTCGTCCCATGCCTTTTTTTGTTCAGATGCATAATCTACAAATTTTCCAGCTTGCATTAATAAATCCATTAAATCCTGTTCCTTATTTTGATTATTCATATTCTTTTCCTCCATTTTCTGTACCTATCTATTAATTCTCCGTTTGTTATTTATAGCTTCTACTTTATCCTTTTGTAGCTTTTGTGTATTTAAACGATTACAATATTTAAGCAACCACTTAAAGCCAAAACCATTTTGACCACCAGCTATAACCTTATTATTCCTATCCAACACCCAAAAATAGTAATTGTGTTCATTTTTACAATAGAGCCCACGCTTTTTAAGAATGTCATAGCATATTGCTAATTGACGTTTCTTCCTCAACGACATAGGTACTAAGTACAATTTCTTATGGTAATTAGTATTTGCTGTTGGCACATAATATTTTATAAACTCGATGGCATTTTCTAAAGACAAATCATACTTATTACCAGCAATTACAACCCCATACCTATCTTTGATAATAAACCCACAAGGATACCTTTCTTGCTTTACTAACCTATCTGCTTTTGTAGATGGATGCCTATGTTCTTTATTGCCATAATAATCATCCGAACGCTCTACAAATAATCTTTTTGATAACGCCATTTTCTTTATATCACTAGGTATCATTTGATCAACATATGTACTCTTATTGTCAGTAATAATTTGTTGTGGTGTAATACTTGTATATAACTCTAATGCTACCCTTTGCAATTTCTTCATTTCATCATCTTCATTAAGATTTTCTATGCATTCTGATAATTCCTTTAGCCTTTGCATTGCTATTTCTGAATCTATCAACATATTTTTTTTGAAATTCTTTAATTCGCCTATCTTGGATTGAACATTTATATTACTATCCATAATCCTTATAAAATGTTGTTCAGAAGTGATATTAACATCGTACATTACACAATATATATAATTACTATTTTGCTCTATACGAAGTATCTCTCGTCTCTTAATTGCTTTGTCATAATGGTTTTTCGTTAGCTTTATGTAGTAGACACCAACATCTTCATCTACTCTTAAAACACTATAAAACTGATTGTATTTCTCCGAATATATCAACTTAATCTTTTTATCCATAACATTCTCCTTAATATACTTATTTCTCTTTTCTGTTTGCTGGTTTCTTAATTAACTGAAAGTAATAATTTCTATACATATTACTTAATATCTTTTCTGGTCTAATTGGATGTGGTCTAGGTTGTCCTTTTCTATTTTTCTTGAACTCATGCACCTTAAATTCCCATTCATATTTAAGCATCGCATAATCCTTAGGATACTTCTTTTGGAATGCTTCAACGAACTTGTCCTCTCTTAGCTGATTATCTTTCTTAAGTTCGTCAAATAGCACTGTAACTTTATTGCGAAGATTACTAATATAAACTCTACCGTATGACATATATTTATTTCACCCTATCTTGACTTTCATTAACTTTGTATTCTTTATGATGCTTATAAAATTGTTCAATTCGTTCCGTAGTAGTTTGCTCAAATGCGTTTTGAATCATATAATAAATTGCTTTATTTTTCTTTCTTGAAATGTTACCAGCGCTATTTTTTGTTGTTCTTCCGTCAACCTTGTCATAAAACACTGGATAATCTTCTTCAAATTTCTTTGATACTAGCATTAATTCATCATCATTCAACTTACGATTCCTTGGATACATTGGAATACCTACCTTTATACATGACTGAAATAATATTTCTTGCATATGTTTAGGTTTTATATGTAACATCTTATTTAAATTAGGCATCTTTCTTAATCTGATTATTTGTCCCTTTGAAGTGATATTTAAAACATTACAAGTTCTAACAGCCTCACGTCTTACCAAACTAGCGTTATCTGTTAAAGCAGCTTGAATTATAAAGTTTCTACATTCTCCATCTTCAATCAAACTATTTTCTGTAAAATATTTTTCCCTTACCATATAATATCTTTCACGCCACAACCCTTTTTTCATAACTTCCTTAAAACGTTTTGCTTCCTGTTTATTTACCATAAATCATTTCCTCCATATACTTTTCTTATTTAATTATTCTCTTAATTCTTCTTAATATTTCTTGTTATAAATAATGAATGGATTTATAACATATATTAGTTGATATACTCTTACTTTCTCTTTTTTTACTGTATAAACTCTGATTACATTACATAAATAGCATATCTCTTGTGGATTTCTTTTTCTCATTTTTAGATTGTTCAGTTATAATTTCACCTAAAAAGTCAATACTATCCGTTAATCTACGTTCATTTGTAGCTGTTAAATTTCGCTTAATGATATCTTTGTTTTCATCAATTTTCTTTTTAATTTCATCCAATTTCTTATAACATAGGGATAATCCCGATACTGCCAAAACTGATGCATCCAACCCAAATCCTTCAAACGTTGCTAATGGTTTACCAATATTATCTACAACCTCATTTAGACGTACCTTACTATTTGACTGTATCAATGCTATATTGGCAACAACACCATCATCTTCTAAAGGTGCATATATATTTTCCCTAATCTTTTCAATAACTGTTTGTGTTGTGGCATTTTCAGAACCATATTTATTTATGATACACATTCCCTTTTGAGACAGTACATTTTCGATTTCTGCTCTGTCTACAACGCCTTGTGTAGAATTGGTTTCAGATGTAAGAAATGCATCTAAGTAACAAGCAAACTGCTCATTCAACACAAACTTATTTCGGTTTTTATTGTTGTCTATTATGAACGTGGCAGCTCTACTATCAATAGATTCCAATTCTTGAAAAAACTCATAACAGTTCATAAATTCCTTTAGACTTGCATTATCGTCTGGTGTGCATGTTATTACACAAACAATCTTATCCGTTTCACTTAATAATCTTTGTGCTATAGCTGGTAACATCCCACTTCCTGAACCACCACCAGAACTTGCTATAAGAAAAATAATTTTACAATCCTTAAACCTTTCCTCAATCTCATTAATAAGCAAATCAAAGTTTTCATAATTATTTTCAGCTAATAGTTGCTTTGCTTTCTTCCTATCTTTGCTACTTCCATACCCATTTAAAATATGATACTTACAATCATCTGGTAGATCCAAACTATCTAAATCCGATTGTGCTGTATTACCAACCATAACAGGATAACCATTTACATAAAAAATCTTTGCTTCATTACTTCCCATACTTCCCAAACCAACAAATCCATATCTTTTTTTAATTATTTGACTCATCTACAATTCCTCCATATTAGAATATTTATCTAGCAACGCTAGTGCATCTTGATTTATATAGAACCCATAGGCTCGTTCAACCTTAGCACCCTTTTCTACATATCCTTTTTTTTGCAAAATTAAAATATGTTTATATAAAGTATTAGTTTTACTTCGTTTTTCTTGTTCTGAAATTTCACCTATTGTCATAGATTGCATGTGATTTGTTGCTTTACCATTTTTTAAAATATTTAAAATCACATATTCTGTTCTTGTTAACTCACTATTCATTGTATTATTTACCCCTTTCTCTTATATCTTTATAAGTAGTTGTATAAACTTGGATATGTAATGCAAAAAAATATAAGTTTTCACATCACATATCTAACATTTATTTATCTTTTTCTTCTCTTTCTCTCATCATGTTCCCAATCACGCCCACGTCTTTTTGCTTCTTCTTGTGTATTATGTACGTGTTTAATTGCTCGAACAAAAGGATTACCTTTACCAGTTTTGACCAAAACACATTCGTCTTCAAATAATCTAAGAATTTTCACTGGTATAACACCACCATAAGTTGATGTGTAGTAAGTCTTTGAGTGAAATTTGATATTTTCCTTATCAATCAATAATAATTTCTCCTTTCCTTAAAAAATGGTTACAGAAAATAAACATATATGGATACATATATATTCTCTGTTTATTAAATTGTAAGTTGTGAAAATTGCTGAACGAGACGTTCATAGACTTTTTAATTTGATAATTTCAAATGATTCTGCTATAATGTGAAGTGCTTATTTACATATGTGCAGTTAAGTCTGTGCAATTATAATTACATATTGTGAATATTACAGTATTCACAAAAGAGGTCGGTGTTACAGCATCGGCTTCTTTTTTTGTAATTCATTTAGTATAATCATATAATAGCACTTACATTATCGCTTGTCAACATTTTATTGAATCATTTATTTAATTTCTTAAATAATTTATTTTTTCATTAAATTAATTCAACTATTCATTGACTTATATCACGCAATATAATATAATTAACAGTATGAATGGAGGTCTTTAACATGCCAAAATATAAAGTAACAAAAAATATGGGATCAGCATTAAAAAATCTACGTCAATACAGAAAGATTAAAGCTATTGATCTTGCAAAAGCTATAAACAAGACTGGAGCTTATATTTCCAAGCTTGAAAAAGGCGAATTAAATACAATAGATAGCGAAGATTTCATTGAAATCATTAGGAAAATGTCAAATAATCAAAATGAATTTTCAGAAGCCATAGATACATTACTAAAAGATACTACAATGGAATATTCTGAAGAAGAACAGGAAAACGAAGCATGGAAATTAAATTTAGATTATTTCTATCGTGTTCTCCCTATTGAAAGTAAATATAAAGAAATTGTAAAATCAAAAATGAATCAATTGAACATTACATCTTCAGAGCTTTCAAATTATATTAATTCAAATTTTGATTTATATAATGATAACACTTTAGATAAACAATTATTGGATAACTCACCAAAAAATAAATGGATTTTTAATAACGGATTTTCATTTGTTTTAATGGAGATATCAAGTGATAAAATAGATAAAATACTTTCAGACGATAAAAAAACTTCGTGCTATGGTTTTTTGTTTTGTATTTTGCTATCGCTTTATAGGCTTGAAAAAATAGAGAAAGATAAAGCATATGCTCTTACACACAACACTTTAATGGATTTAAAAATTTACACACTAAGAGATACCGAAGAAATTATGCATGCGTATGATGATGAGCAAAAAATACACGATTTATTATCTCATAGGAATAATACTAATCTTCCAGCAGATGACAGAAAATTATTATCTTCATTATATGAATTTACCGAACGAATCCACGCATTTTCTGTTATAGATATTAATTATACTAACGAAAAAATTGAGTCTCTAAATAAATTACTGAAATCCAATCCCGTTATCGCACTAAAACTAATTGGTACAAATATATTACCATTAGCTGATAAGCCTCATCAACTTAAGAAAGATTTTTTTAATGCTTTAGATGATTTGGTTCAAGAATATAGTGTAAAGGAAATAAACGAGGATCCCCCTGAATTATTATAACTACAAGGATATTGTTTTATGCAATATCCTTTTTTCTTATATACTATTTCATTCACACACTATCTATTAACTTTTTACTCCGAACTTAATAACCAATAATTATTAAAAGTCCTAAAACTCTTTATTTCCAAGTATTTGAATCATATTTACTGTTTTTATTCTCATTTGTCAGAATTCTCAGCATTAGAATTTCTATCATTTTATAACTATCTATTCTGGTCGAACACAACATCGAACTCACTTATTCCACCTATTTCATATCATTTTTATATGTTATTATAATGAAAATAAATCTGCTTTTCTATGTCTAACATTAGAAATCACAGATTTAATTATTAAAATAATATATATTTATCGAACTTACCTAAATATTTCTTATTTTTATACTTTTTATAATATTATAATTCTATATAAACCCCAAAATCCCAATATTTACAAAGAATACACACTTTTTTATACAAACATTGTCGAACTATTATCTTTTTATATTATCAATAATCTCTAATACTCTATTATGGTATTCTATATCTTCCTCCTCAGCATCATATATACATTTTCTGTCAATATATTTATCAAATATAGAATAATCATATTTTGAATCTGTCCATGAAATTAAAAATATTTTATTAATTTCTTTACTATTGAAAAGATTATCAACACATTTTATATTTACATCACCTCTAGCTATAGCATCAATTGGATAAAATATTGCAGCATCAAATTCATTGCTAGTCTTATACCATGAACTACCATTTGTAAATGTATCAGCCTCATATATATTATTTCCTATCCTAAATTTTTGTCCTATTTGAGGTTTCTTTGATATAAATCGTCCTAAAAATTCCCTATCCATTAAGTTTTGCATAACACTACTTCTAAACAATATATGTGAACATGGCATCAACTCATTTAACACTGACATCACCATTATATGTTTTTTATATTGATTAGTGCCAGTAATAAACATACATTTCTCTTCTGACTGCAAAAATACCTTTATGCTCTGTATCAAGCTTTCTTTACCATTACTCATTTTATACCTCTTTCTGTTTAAAACAATTCATTTAACTTCTCTATACAATGTTTTAATTTAATCATATTATAACATTCCACCTTACTTATCTTCTACAATTCCCAAATCACAATCACATGATAATAATTGTGCTCTACATTTCGGACATATTTCGATATCACATTTATCATAATGAAATTCTCCTATTGCAGCCATACAATCTGGACAATATTCATTCCATGTTTCAAAATCATAACTAACTTCATTTCCGTATGGAATTCTCTTATATATATTTTGCTCCTTATCAATGAAAGTATTTTGATATCTATTTCTCGCCATTTCTTTTAAAAAATTATTTTTATCTTGTAAACGCATTTCCTGATTTCGAAATACTACATACCCACTAGCAAATACTAAAATATTTTCATATAAATAATACTTTTCCTTTAACATTATATTAAATACTTCACTTACATTCGGTAATAATTCATTATGTAATTTAATATAAATTTCAAAAAGCTTACAATAACTAGGTTTAATCTCACTTGAATCTATCTCAACTTCATAATGCATAAAATTATTTCTTTTTTCAATACACCCTTTTATAAAACTAACAACATTTTCTTCTACAACTAAATCTTCATTGCATTTAAGTAAACGATCTATTCCTTTCATTCCTGATACAGTTCTAGCTCCAGACGAAATTTTTTTATCAATATCCTCATAAATTAATATAGGTGCAATATTTCTTAATCCTTCTTTTATTAATAATTCTAATGCTTGTACTAAATTCACATATGCCATTTTCCACTTTATTTTTTTATTATATGATGATCTTTTTTCTTCGTGTATTCCATTTTCATCAGCCATAATATAATATTTGTATGATTCTTGCAAATAGTCATATGAGTTTTCTAATAAACTTAAATCAACTATCATTCTTTTACCACCTTCATATTATTCAATTTATATGGGTTTGAAAATTATCATACAAATCGACTTTTTCTAATTGATATAAATAACAATGTCTATGAATTTCCCACATTGTATTTCTACAACAATTCATTTTATATTCATATTTTTTTAAATCCACCTGTGTTTTTATCCAATATACGAATAGCAATAATACTGATATTACTAATAACAGGTCTATAGTAATATAAAAAACACTGCTGTCGACATATCTTTGTGATAATGGTATAAAACTACTCATTAGTACCACTATAATTATCGTGCCCAGAATACATATTCTTTGGTTTTGTCTTAATTGATTAATATCATATCTATATGACTTCATAATAGACTCTAATTGTTCAAGAAAGAAATCTATTTCTATATTCCGTTCTTGCAATTTTGTTTCAGTATTTAAAATATCAACTATATCACTTAATGAATTTTTTAAAGATTCGTATTGTCTTTGCATCACTTTACCATGAAGTCTATCCTTATTATCTAAAATTATATCATTAATTTCTTTATTATGTAGATTGATACATTTTACTATTTTGTCTTTGTATGCAATGTCAACATAAGCATCCTTCATCTCACGAGATATATAATCTGAAAACTTTTCCCAAAGCTCATTCTCTTGTCTTGGTGTTAGATCTATAAGAGAATAAAACTCTACATTTTTAAATGCCGAAATCATAATAAATTCTTCTATTAAATTATATAAATCTAAATTTTCAGTTATATAAAATATTCTTTTTATATTTTTACTATCTTTATTCAGTATCTTTGTAATTTTTCTTTTTTCAGTCCATTTTTCAAAAATTTCATTTCCTGTCATATCAACAAGAAACGAAGCAATAAACGTGGCAATTTCTTTAAGTTGTTGTGCAGTCATACATTACCTCCTATTATCAAACAATTACCCAAATCTACATAATAATTATACATAATTTTCCCAGTTTTTTCAACAAATTCATAATTTAACAGTTATTTTATTCCTTATTTCTATGAATTTATTCTATAATTTCTATAACAACTTTATATGCTTCTGCAATGCCTCCTCTATTTCCTGTCTTTGTAATCCAATATATCTTTGAGTTGTAACCGCTGATGAATGTTGTAAAAGCACACGAACTAAATTTATATCATAATGATTATTTATATAAATACTCGTTGCAAAATATTTTCTAAAGCTATGACTACCAATTCCATTATATCCCAAATAGTCGCATACTAATTTTAAATGCTTAGTAACTGCTCTTTCTGATATATCAAATAATTTAGCATCAGGTTTGATATTGTTTTCTAAAGCATAGTTCTGTATATAGATATAAATATCACTTGGAACAGTAAACTCCCTTTTCTTTTTCGTCTTCTGCTCTGTAATGTTTAATCTATATCGATCTCCATCACGAATAATAGCTGATAACCTCAACTGTAATATATCACTAATACGTAATCCCAAATTCGCTTCTAGTGACAATGCAGTTGCAATTCTAACATTAGGTTTAACTATATGACCATCGATACATACAAATCCATTACGCATTGTGGAAATAATATTTCTATATTGCTCTTCAGTAAGTGCTACAGTTTCTTTATTCAAAATCTTTTACCTCCTTCAAAAGTTCCTATTTTCAATACGATTTAGTTCCTATTTTGTATATACTATCCAAAGCCATTGCCACACTTCCCATAAATAAAAGAAAGTTCCTAAACTGATACATTATTGGAACTTAATATAGGATTGCCTTTTTATCAAATCCAATCTATACTTTAATAATAATAAAACTAATTGCATTCTCTACACATTTTACAAATTATTTTAAGGAGTTGATCCATATAGATATCAAACTTAAGAAGCGCAATAAATTAAAAGTGGTTTTACACAAGATATATAACAGTCTTGAAGATGTTATATTTATTATTATCCAGAAGTTACCTGATAAATTAATTCCACATTTTCTCATGAACTGGTTAGACAAATATACCAACAAAAGAATTACCCAACTTAATCAACAGATTATTAATGAACGTTGGAAATCCATTGAGCTTGAAAAGGCAGCATCTAATATTAATAGCAAACCATCAAAAAAGCACCTCTAGAAGATTAGTATTCTTCCATTGGTGCTTTGCTCATTATAACTATTGACCAAAATGTCTAAACCATTCATATATGATATCTTTCTTATTCAAACTAATATACATCTGAATTCTTCTTAAATCCTTTGCTGGAATATCTGCATTATTGTTTTCCATTATTATTTCATCATCACGAATCCAAAACTTAGCTGAATGTTTAGATGGTGTTCCCTTACAAACATGTATATGTGGTGGTTCTCCATTCTCATTTGACCAGAAGAAGAAAGAATATCCCATAAAGTCAAGTAACGCTTTAGGCAATTGACATCATCTCCTTCTCTCTAGCCATTTCCCATACAAGAGTTGAATTGTTACGTAAATATTTTTCTTGTTCCATTATTTCATCTTCAGAAAATCCAAATGCTTTTACATTTGATATACAAGGTAGTTTCCATTCTGCATAATCAAATCCATTATTATTAGGTCTTTCAAATCTAGCTATTATAGTTTCAAATCCCTTATCATTACGTTGGATATTTGAAAAAGTTAATGCTACTTCATTAATTGTACTATAGTAATTTGACATATTAAAACCTCCTATTCTTCAATTTGCTTTTCTAATTTATTTTTTTCTCTTATTGATAGTATTTTCTCTCCTATTTCATTTTCTAACAATGAAATTACTAACTTATTTATACTTAATCCCTTATTATCTGCACAAGTTTTTATTTTATCATAATATTCTTTAGGAACTCTGACTTTTATATCTTGCAATTTTTCCATATAAGTATCTTGAGAATCTTTCTGCTTATCTGTACGCTTTGCCACCATGATTTCCTCCATTTTCTCTATATCTTATTAAATATAGTATACTCGTTTTCTATTTGAATTTCAATCACTATTTATGGGTACATAAAGCACTATTTATCATTCCTATAGCATTGCTTTATTCAAAACTTACAGAAGCTTATCTAAACCTATATATACAATTTTCCATATTAATCTGCTTGAATATTTTCTTTCCATCTGATAAATAAATATAGTTGTTATACGTTCCATAAAATCATCTGGTAATATAGATCCCTTAAGTTGATTACAGATTCTACAAGTGCATTGTAAATTCTTTACATCATCTTTCCCATTCATTGCAAGTGGTACTATATGATCTAGAGTCATATCCACAAACAATACTTTTCTTCCACACAAGTCACATTTTTCACCAGCTTTGTCATATATCACTTTTCTTGTATCTATTGAATAATGCTTACGATTCCGCTTCTTCATAATATTATTAGGATATACTTGTGTTGTATCTACAAAGTAATAACCTCTACATTTACCAGGTGATTTTTGTGTTTGTTTAATAGCTCTCTCAACCGAGTAAAAATCTTGTGCCTCTTCTATTTTTTTAACTTTAATAATTGCCCCTGTCTTATCATGTGCAATATAATACATTCCATTAGTCAAATGTATAGCCATTATTTCACCTTCTTTTTTCCTTAACTATTTTAATTTCCATAGTTAGTTATATTTTTAAATACTAGCCTCATTTTCTTCATCTTGCTATAGTAAGTAGATGATGAAATACCTAACATACAATAAACTTCTTTATTATTATATCCTTCAATTTTTAACCGAATAATTTCCCTCTGTATTCCTGAAAATTTTTCTATCATGTCATAAACAAGTATTTTTTCCACTACATCATCTTCTGTGGTTGTTCCACTTACTAAATTATATAGATTTTCCATCTCATTATAATCTGCATCTAAACTTATCAACTCATTTGCTGCTTTTCTCTTCTGAGCATGTTCTGTTCTATAGTAATTTCCTATTTCAGACCTACAATACCACCAATTGATAAATGCAAAATCATATTTATTCTGTAAACTTTTTCTTCTATGATATATTTGTACGGCTTTGAGATATCCGAAAACGACAATATCATAATAGTCTAAACTATATCCATATCTATGAATAAATCCATATACCAAGTTATGATTATCTTCTGCAAAACTTATTTCCACCGCCGATAGTGGTTGTAACTTATATCTTTCCATATAGCTATACTCCTATCATTTATCAACTATAATGTAGTAATTTGTTATGCTCTTTTATATCAATTTTTCTGATATTGCATCAATAACCATTTTCTTAACAATCTTTAATTCTTCCTTATCAAATGTTATTTGGATATCATCATAAAACTCCGCTGTATCTTTTCCTGTTTCATCATCAGAAATCTGCCATATAATAATAAGCAATTTGAATTCTATTTCACTTTTATTATCTGAATTAAAACCACCACACGAAAAAATCAAGCGAACACTATAATTAAGTTCTTCGTTGGTCTTTATGTACTCATGCTTTTTCATATAATCAGCAGTACATTCATCAAATATCTTTTCAAGATGTTCTTCTACATAACTGATAGGTATATGAATTTCAATTCTTCCATCTATTGCGCTTACTCTGCTACTATCTACTATTCCTAATTTTTTAATTCTAATTGTCTCTTTCATTCTAATTCCTCACTCTTTCCATAACTGATTTGTTTAAGATTCCATTAATGCTAATAATTTTCTTCTAACTTAAATAATTACTTTTTATCGGTCTTAAGTAGTTTTGTATCATCAAACCATTTCGTGCCAGCACCTTTGTAATTTACCTTAGGTTCTAGAATTGAACTCTTACCAATCTGTTGTACTATTCCTTTATCTGCCTGAATTGCAAATTCTGTTGTTTGTTTTTTCATCTAACCACCTCTTATTCTTTATTATTTTTTAATCTACAGTTATGCTCTGTTTTCTCCCTCTGCGACTTGCAACGTAGCAATGGCACATTATAACTGTTGGCATTAGGTGGAAGAACTCCACCCTTTGCCACAGATATTAGAATTGTAAGATACACAATTAATTAACACTATTTAACTCTTAGTACACTATAAGAAGTTGTTTTCTCAAAAGGTTTCAAGTCTTCCCCTAAAATCTCTGTAAGCTTTTCTTTGTCAAGGCTTGTTCTACTTTGTGGTTTATATGTGATTTTTGAAGTATCTGTTATCTCTGTATCAATTTCATTCTCTGTCATATATTCAATGATAGTTCGCTCAACATCTTTTACCTCATTTTCAAGCTCCTCTTTCATAGCCTTAAGTGATCTTAATTCATTTACCTTCTTCTCTAATTCAGCCTTTGTCATAATCGTATACCTCCATATTTGATTTTATTGTTTAACAACCTCTTAATCATCTTCTTAACTATTACTTACCTATGGTTTGCTCATAAGTATATGGATTAAGATTTGTGAGTGCTTTCGACTTACTCGGTTGTTGTTTCTGTACCCATATCATAACAAATATATGGGTACATATCAATTGACATTTTTCACAATTATGGGTACATATTTTTGTGCATATTTATGGGTACATATTTATTGACTTTTATATGTACCCATATTATAATATTATTAACAACAAATTATTTATTAATTTTAAGGAGGTTTTACTATGAATAATACATATTTTGAAAAAGTAAATACATTAGAGGAACTTAGAAAACAATACAAGGAACTATTAAAGAAACATCACCCAGACAATCCAAACGGATCAACAGAAGCAACACAAGCTATTAATATAGAATATGATAACTTGTTTAAGGTATTAAAAGATAAACACGAAAGCAACGCAGAAACTAACAACGAAAATAAATCAAACTATGATAATATGAAATATAATGTTGAAGAGGATGAACAACTGAGGGAAGTATTACAAAGTATTATCAATATACAAGGTATTACAATAGAAATTATAGGCTGCTGGATCTGGATAGGTGGTAACACATTTTCACATAAAGACACTTTAAAATCTCTAAATTTCAAATGGGCAAGGGAGAAAAAACAATGGTATTTTCATACCGAATCATTTAAGAAAAGAAGTCACAAGAAACTAAGCATCAATGATATAAGAAATTATTATGGAAGTACTGAAATATTTACAGAAGAACTAAAACAACTAAAGCAAGCGTAAAAAATAAGGCTAAGAGTTTATTACTCCTAGCCTTATGATATATTTTATTCAATGTATTTGTGTATAATATATGTATGTGTAAAATCACTACTTATGTATAATATAGAACTATATCAAACCTATTATATAGTATAGATTATTATATGATATAGGCGCCGCTCATAGGTATGGCGGTAGGTTTACATTCTAGAAACAATCCGTATTATCCTAAAAGGGTGTAGCAGATGGATTCATACACTACGTTATTTTTCAGAGTAAACCGAACTAAAAGACACGAACATTTTCATTATAATAAATTGCAATTATGCATGATATATAAAAAGAAAGAGTAGGGGTTGCGCCTTACTCTTTAATACAATTCAAAATATTTCAGTGGTTTATTTTGATTCTTCTTTTCTTAATAAATCCTTAAAGTTATTAAACAATTCTGTAATAGACTCATTGAATACGTTCTTTACAATGAAGTATAACATACCAAGTACTTCTGCAACAACAGTTGTTATGTAATAAGTAACAAATTTAATCAAATTATTTATAGTGTCTTGCGAAAGATTAATATCTAATAATCCAACTTGGGTACCTGATAAAATAATACCTCCTAGTATTAAAATAAAAATCAAAAAGGTCACTGCTGTTTGAGCATATAAAAGCTTAAACACTCCTTTTAATAAATTTCCTTTTAATTCTCTCTTTTTCACTTCGTTTTGAGCTACTTCAGTACTAAGACTTGTATATAGGGTATTAATTAAACCAAATTCGGCATTCATCGCTTCAATATTAAAATCTATATTAGTTTTGATTAAATCAATTTCTGATTCGTTTGGGACTTCAAATTCAGGAGAATTTAAAGATGATATATTAATTGGCATTATTAGTCATCCTCACTGCTTGTCCGATTTCGTTATAATAAGATACTTTAAGATATTCTAATCTTTTTTTCATTACATTATTAGAAACACCAAAAATTTCTGCAAGCGCATCAGAACGAGGTATTTCAAGAGATAAATAAACCTCTTTAAGCTTCTTTAAAGGTATTAAAAGTTCTCCTGCAAATATGTCTGCTTGCTTTTCTTCTTCTGTCTCATCATTCTCAGTTCTATATAAATCATAATATGGCTCTTCATCATAATTATTACTAGGATCTAAGTGTAAACATATATGTGCTATTTCATGAGCAATAGTAAATCGATTTCTATGTATTGACATATTTTCTTGATAAAAAATAGCAGCATTATTCCCTTTTGTTCTAACTAAACCAAGTATTTCTTGTTTGCCACATTTTAATATTGTTAAATCTCTTGATAATGCAGAAAGATTATAATATTTTAAAATTTCTGTTAAATCAATTGGTAAAATATCTTCCATGCCACATTCAGTCAATATTGCATCAGGAGTTTTATTATGTAATCTTTCAATAATTGTGCACATGTTATCACCACCTTGATATTTTTTTTCTTTAGTGTTTTTAAAATATATAATATTATTCATAAATATTCCTTCTTAATTTATTTATTATAATATTATCATATTTTTTTTGGGAAAAACAAAAAACATATTTCTATATATCGACACAATATATTATGTTAACACATAAAAAAGCAGTATGCGACAGATTATTTTTCTTTACAACATCATAACACTTTTATAGCGGTTTGTCCACAATTTATTCCATATTTCACCACGTTTTGTGATTAAATTTGTGGATATATTGCTATAAAACATTTATTTTTGATATTCTCTACGGTTGTTGACCGATAATATCTTGTACACTTTGAGTAATATATATATTAACGATAATGAAATAAAACATATAAGTATTTTATATAATATTCTTTATTAATCCGTAATTTCAATTTCCCAATTCATCATTGCTCTATACACTTTATCTGCTATATCCCCTTTGTACTGTTCGGCTAAGTCCTTAATAAAATCTTCCTTATATTCTTTATACCTTGCAAAAGCATCCTCAACATTATTAAATGTACCTAATTTAACTGATGCACCCATAAAGGACATTACCGCTCTGTACTTGCCTTTTTCATTATCAAAATACACACCAACGGGACAATCTCCACGCCCCTTTTTACCATTTACAAATAGTGTGTTAATAGCATGAGGTACAAAACAACAAGTTTCTGGACTGTAATATTTATTTCCTTTAAAGAGAATATCCTTATCAAGATCAAAATTATCTTGATGATACTTATCCCACCATATCTTAAAATTGCTATAATTCTTCCATTCTTCGCAAACCGTACATTCCATATATTGAGGTTGCCTCTCATGAAATTTCTGATTATAACATCTATTTATCATATCATGCCAACGTAAATAAGATTCTGACGTACAAACAACATTTTCACTACCGCGATAACCAATGCCACACATAATAGGTGTCACCGCTCGTTTACTCCAATTATCTGGTTTATATTTTATTTCATTAATTACTTTACATATAAAATCTTCATTGTCATTCCCTGTATCTCTAAAATTCTTTTTCACAATTCTATATTGTTCTTTATTTAATGGATACAAATTTTTATAATATAAATCATCCTTATTATATCCTTTGTGCCAAGTAAAAATATTGTTTTCCTTATCTGGATTTACTACAAATTCCTCTACTACTGTTTTTGCAGCATATAGAATAGCTCTTTTATAATTCCACTTACCCTCAGTAAAAACATTCTTACTTACGGAATACTTTAATGCTCCATAATTATCATAACTTCCTTGTAACAAATTATAAATATTATTAGAATATTGGATTACACGTCCGTAATTTGATATATAAGTTTCTTTATAATCCATAAGTTTGACAAATATTTCATCATGAGCAATAGGGCATATCTCAGTCATGTCTAAGTCTAACAGCCTTTCTTGTTTAATTTCCCTATATTGAATATTTATTACCATATCTAAATCATCAGAAAACTTTATTGTACCTTTATCTTTCAAATATTGCCTTTGATATTTATATTCACACTTCTTGCATTGCCCCAAATAATAAGGATTATAAAACTGTCCTCTTACTAATCTAAATTCAGTGACTGGTAATTCAATATTACATTTATTACAAATCTTTCTTTCCATATTTTTTTTAATCTCCATGCTTATTTCTAAATCATATTATTATAACTACTCCCTATTTAGGCAGCAGTTATATTCCTTTTTCTTTTTCACTAAATCTTTTACATGCATTAATTAACTTACTTCCTACTTTAACCCTCACTTTATAGCACGATGGTAGTTTCATCTCTGTATTATCATATACATTTCTTGCAACTCTAGGTTTACAATATGTAGGCTTAATTGTCATATATCCATTTAATTTAACCGTATTGCCTTCTTCAATTACCTCTCCTATTGTTTGCATAAACGCTGACAATACATTATCTACAATGTCTTGTGTATACTGAAGATGATATTTCCTCTTATAATACTCCTTATTACCACCTATAACAATTCTTTTGTTATCTAAATTATCTGTAATTCTCTTTACCAATTCTGGTTTTATAATCTCTGTGTTCATTTCATTACTCTCCTTCTATACTTTAATAACCTGTTCTTTAATATCTATATTTTTTTAATAATTACCTCCTATGAAATCGTTCTTTCTTTGCTTCTGTACCACTCCATACAATAGTCCTAAAACTCTCTAGAACCATCAAATTACGCATTTATAAATACACCTCTAGTTATTCTTTATTAATACTTTAAGGCACTAAAATAAGCCCTCTATCAATCATATTTCTACAATCAATAAAGGACTTATGCTAATGTCCTAATCTATTCTTTCCCTTCAATGCAGTACACCATTTACTACACCATTTTTACACCAAACTACGATATTTTATGATAAGTTACGATAAGTTGCTATTTTATTAGAATAATCTAAAACATAC
Organism: Lachnospiraceae bacterium; assembly: GCA_031556525.1. Classification (GTDB taxonomy): domain Bacteria; phylum Bacillota; class Clostridia; order Lachnospirales; family Lachnospiraceae; genus JAVBSN01. Next base: position 1,798 of record JAVBSS010000020.1, on the reverse strand, counting down.
TAAAACCAAGGCTTTTCAAAGGATTTTCCATATTAAAACGAAAGTCAAACATAAAGTCTCTAAATTAGCGCTTATATTGTTCCATTTCATCCTCCTATTTTACACAACCTATTAATTCTTTGATGTCTTCTATGTTATTCTTCTTCATGTATTCTTCAATACCATCTATTACTTCTACTGTTGCATATGGATTAGCAAAATTAGCTGTACCTATTGCTACTGCACTAGCTCCTGCCATTATAAATTCAAGGGCATCGGAAGCGTTCATAATTCCACCCATTCCTATTATAGGTACTTTTACTGCATTTGCAACTTGATATACCATTCTTACTGCAACTGGTTTAATAGCTGGGCCTGATAATCCACCTGTTTTATTTGCTATTGCAAATGTTCTTCTATTTATATCAATCTTCATACCTGTTAATGTATTAATTAATGATAATGCATCTGCTCCAGCATCTTCTGCTGCCTTTGCCATAGTAACTATATCTGTTACATTAGGACTAAGCTTCATGATAATAGGTTGCTTTGCAACTGCCTTTACAGCCTTTGTAATATCTGCTAGAGCCTTAGGATCTTGTCCAAATGCAATTCCACCTTCTTTAACATTAGGACATGATACATTTATCTCTAACAAATCAACTGGTTGACTTGCTAATCTCTCTACTACTTCAACATAATCTTCCTTTGACTTACCACATACATTTACAATAATCTTAGTATCATACTCTTGTAAATAAGGTATATCTCTATTACAAAATACATCTATTCCTGGATTTTGTAAACCTATTGCGTTCATCATACCACCATATGTTTCTGCAATTCTTGGTGTAGGATTACCTGCCCAAGGGATATTGGCAACGCCTTTAGTTGTAACGGCTCCTAATCTATTAAGATCTACGAAATCACTATATTCTGCTCCTGAACCAAATGTTCCTGATGCTACTGTAACAGGATTCTTAAATTCAACACCTGCAATATTAACTGTAGTATTCATTAAAATTCTACCTCCCTTGCATCAAACACTGGGCCATCTTTACATACTCTCTTTGTATGAGAGTTAGAATGATGATCTACGTCCTTGGATTTGCATACACAAGCAAGGCAAGCACCTATTCCACAAGCCATTTTTTCTTCCATAGATAACTGTGCTTCAATATCATTATCAATAGCATATTGCTGTATAGCTTTTAACATAGGTGTAGGTCCACAAGCATATATAATATCACCTTCGATACCATATTCTTTTATTGCATCTAACACATTACCCTTAACACCATGAGCTCCATCTTCCGAAGCCATATATACATCTGCTCTATATTCAAACTCTTCGTTTAAGAATATCTCATCTCTATAGCCTAAAACAACTGTTTTTTCACAATCAATTTCTTTTGCTAATTCAAGCATAGGCGGAATTCCTATTCCACCACCAATTAATATTGCTTTCTTCTTCTTTAATGTAAATCCATTTCCAAGCGGACCCATAACTGATATAGTATTTCCTGCTTTTAATTCTGAAAACTCTTTAGTTCCAGCTCCTGCAATTCTATAAACTAGTCTTAAAGTACCAGATTGTTTATTAATCTCACATATACTTATTGGTCTTGGTAGCATTTTAGCTCCATCTTTACTATATAAAGAAACAAATTGACCAGCTTTTGCTATTTCTACAATTTCTCTTGCTTCAATTTCTAAGCTAAAAATATCTGTAGCAATATTATCTTGTCTAACTACTTTTGATATTATTTTACTAGCACTCATTTTAAGTTACTCCTTATTATCTATTAGCTAATGCACC
>JAVBSS010000035.1:0-51252 GCA_031556525.1 Lachnospiraceae bacterium | reverse complement strand
AAAAATCTGATGAGTACTTTCATAATGTCCGTATACTCCACCCCTGCTTAAACCAGTTGCTTCACAAATATCTTTCATTGTAACTTCTTTGAATCCTTTTTGTGCAAAAACAATATATGCTTTTTCTTTAATATATGCTTTGGTGTTGTCACCTTTATTGCCCATAATTCTGCTCTCTACTTTCCGACACATATGTCTATTTCAACTTTACGACACTCATGTCGTTTTGTCAATCATATATATTAATTCACTCTCTATTTATAAATAAAAGGCAACTACAAGTAAAACTTGCATTGCCCTTTATGTTAATTAGCTTCTAAGAAAACAAATACATCCTTCCTGAAAAAGCTTCAAGATTTATTTTTAATATATCATTCTCATATTCATAATTCTTATTATCATCTGTACTGCTACCACCAAAATCTACATCATTAGTGTCCAATAATAATTCTAATTTCTTAACATCTTCTAATTTCACTGTATAGTTTTCTTGTAAGGTATCAGAAAAATTAAATACCACTAATATTTTCTCTGTATCCGTTTTACGTACAAATGTATATATACATCTACCTTCTTGGTGACAATCTAACCACTCAAATCCTTCTTGTTCAAAATCCATCTCATATAGGGCTGGGTGATTTTGATATATCTCATTAAGAGTTTTTATGAATCTATGAAAAGAATCATGCGTAGGATATTTTAACATATCCCAATCCTGTTCTCTCTTCTCATCCCATTCTCTAAGTTGTCCAAATTCATTACCCATAAAGTTTAATTTCTTGCCTGGATGAGTATACATATACATATATAAAGCCCTCGCCTGTGGGAATTTATCTTCATATTGACCATTCATTTTCTGCATTATAGTTGCTTTTCCATGTACTACTTCATCATGTGAAAATGGCATTAGGAATCTTTCACTATAAAAGTACATCATAGAAAATGTTAGTTTGTGATAATCTCTTTTTCTATCAGCAGTACCTTCTTTGAAATATGCAAGAGTATCATTCATCCAACCCATGTCCCATTTGTAGTCAAAACCTAGACCACCTTCTGCTACAGATTTTGTTACATTTGGAAATGCTGTAGAATCCTCTGCCGACAATATAATTGATGGATATCTAGATTTTAATTCTTGATTCATATTCTTTATAAAGTCAACTGCATTTACATTTACACCACGGTCAGGATTGCCTTGCCAATATATCATGTTGCTTATGGCATCCATTCTAAGCCCATCAAAATGATATTCACTAAGCCAATAATTTGCTGCTGATTGAAGAAAACTTCTCACTTCCCCTCTTGAATGATTAAAGTTCTTACTTCCCCATTCGTTATATCCAATATCCTTGTGTGGATATTCATAAAGGGCTGTTCCATCAAACTCTGCCAAGCCATGACCATCAACTGCAAAATGCACTGGAATAAAATCTAATAGCACTCCAATATTATGTTGGTGACACATGTCTATAAATTTCATTAACCCCCTTGCATCTCCATATCTTGACGTAGGACTATAAAAGCCTAGACTTTGATATCCCCATGATTCATCTGCTGGATATTCATTTAAAGGCATAACCTCAATATAATTATAGTTATATTCTAATAAATATGGTATTAACTGCTCCCCTATTTCTTCATAAGAATACCACTCACCATCAGCATTAGTTTTCCAAGAACCCATATGTAATTCATATATGTTTAAAGGTGTGTTTCTGCAATCTGTTCTATTCTTCATCCACATTTCATCATGAAACTTATAATCTGATATATTCCTAATAATAGATGCATTCTTAGGTCTTAACTCTGTACCATAACCATATGGATCACTATGGTCTATTGCTCCATTTCCCTTTGTATGAATTCTGTATTTGTACATCATTCCTTCTACAGCGTTAGGCACTTCTATCTCATAAAAATTTCCATCATGTATTTTATTCATAGGTAGCTCATTCCAGTTGCTAAAATCACCAATAAGACTTACACCTTGGGCTGCCGGAGCATAGGTTCTAAAAACTGTTCCCTTACCCTCTACATGAGCTCCTAGGTATTTATAAATGTCAAAACTTTTTCCTGTATAGTATGCATACATATCCATATTAATTCACCTCTTAATTTTAATTGACTATAGTCGTATATTTATCTATAATTGTATTAAACTGTTATACTATTAGCAATAATCATACTTTTAAATATGACTAATAATTGACACTTATCTAAAATTGTCGAATAAATGGAGGTGCTTTTATGGATTTACGTATTCAACGTACTAGAAATAACATTATAAATGCTTTTATTGAACTTCGTTCTAAGAAACCAATTGAAAAGATTACAGTAAAAGAATTGTCTGACCTTGCTATTATTAATAAGGCTACTTTCTATTTGCATTATAAAGATATATATGATTTGTCTGATTCTATTGAAGATGAACTTATTGATGATTGCCTTAAATCTATGTACAATCCTTATGATATGTTTACTATTGATGGATTCCGCAATATGACTTATAACTTCTATTCTCAAGGAAAATTATTTGACACTATATTTTCTGGTTCACGTATGGATGTGCTTGTTAATAAGCTAGAAAAGAAATGTAAAGAGAAGATTTTTCAAGTTCACCCTGAATATAGAGATAATCTTAAAGCTAATGTACTACTATCTTCTACTATATTTGGATGCTTTCATTCTTTTTTTGAATATCGAGATAAAGACATTGAAGTGGTAATTAATTGCCTCGCTCAGATTTCCGAGGATTGTCTTAAAAATCTAAACGAGGACTTATAATTTTTTAATTATTTATGTTTTACTGCCACTAACTCAATATAACCTCTTGTTCCTATTGGCTCTAGTTGAATTCGAGGATTATTATCATCCCACACGTAGCCAACCGCAGATGGATCATATTTTTTGATTGCATCCCACACTTGGTCAATAGCTTCACAAAAGTCTTCTTCAGCAAATGGTTCACCTTGAAACATCATATATTGACACTTTGGTAACTCTATAACATCTAATCCTTCTGGTATTACTCCATCATAATCAACGGGAACCTCTACTCCTTGAACATATTCCGAAGTTTCTGGTTCAATATAAGACTTGGGTAACCACAAACACACAGGCTCGCTACTAATTGACGGAATACTAGTAAGAAGTCCCCATATGTCACAGCTTACTTCCTCACAATATTCAAAATAATTCTTAGCAGTCTTACCTCTCTTAATAATTACTTTTCGTGCTGGTTTCTCAATTACTTGGATAAATACATTTTTTACATCCTTCATAACAGTCTCCTTTCTAATTACAGAATATTTAACTCCATAAGGTTTAAAAAGGTAGATTGGAATAGGATTTACAGAATATTCCCTTGGATTACAACCAAATTCTCGATAAAAAGCCCTCTGATATCCATCAACGCTGTTAAATCCAAATTCAAATGCAATGTCTACAATTTTTGCTTTTTCATCCCTTAGTTTTATAGCTGACTTTGACAATCTCAACCTTCTTATATAATCTGCTGGTGTCATATTTATTTGTTGAACAAACAAACGATATGAATACCATGGAGAATACAAAGATACCTTAGCTAAATCAGCTAGAGTTATATTGCAAAATAAATGTTCTTCAATATAATCCTGCATTCTCTGAACAGCTTTTATTTGTTCTTCCATTCCTATCATCACCTTTCATAAAAAGGATATTATATATTCAATAAAAGTTCTCGACTATTTTTGCTTTACTTTTCCCAAACCCAAACATTATAAAATCTCTCCCTATTTCTCACCTATGTTATATATCATATCACCATCACCAGATATCTCTATAAAAAACTTCCTTGTCTTCTTTTTATTATGGCTATAGCCTGTCCATACTGTAAAATAGCCATTATATGTTTCTGTAATAACTTCTAAATCTACATGAGGATTCTTTTTTATATAATCACATAAGGAATAACGTTTACCCTTTATTTTTCCTACTTCCTTTTTATAGTTTTCTTTTATGATATAAATATAAATGTACTCAGGATCAACACCTTCAAATAAGATACTTGCATTAACTGTTTCTTCTTCTCCTGTTGAGTAATCAAATATGTAATTAAAGTCAAATAAAATAGAATCTTCCTTGCATGTGATCTTATTAATATGAGCATCATGCAAACTTAGTTTTATATCTGAATTTCTATTTCTTATGATTTTATCCATGTATATCTCCTTATGTTGTGCAAATTGAATTTTAATTTACAATCCACTCACTATCTACTTGATAACTCTATTAATTCTGTTTTTGTGTATTTACGAAATCTATCATCACTAAACATAGAAGTTGTAGTATCTGGTATATTTTTTATTAGTTTTTGTATGTTAATTTCTTCTGGAAATCTTATAAAATTGCCATTAGCATCCTCTGACTTATGGGCACAAAAAATAAATTGTCCATTTTCCCAATCCATGTAGAACGTATCGCTTACATCTAATGAATCAACATCTAAAAATTGCTCTTGATCCTCGACAAATTTCTCATATATAAATTCATATAGAGCTTCTTTTCCTATCTTAATAATCTTAACATCATTTTCGTTCATAACTCTTTTCTTACTTTTACTCATACTTTATCTCTCCTATAAATTTGAATTTAGTGAACCATGCACTTCAAAATTGAATTGACCGTTGGGAGCTTGCTCACATAAGGTTATATTCATATTTTGAAGTATGTGGCGAACGCCACACATCGAGATGAAGTGTAACGTAATCGAGATGGCATGGTACACGTTGTTATATAAATTGGAAGTTATTTCATTCCCCAAACACCAACCTGCATATTAGAAACCCATAATATCTCTACAACTCTGAATCCACACTTCTTAATCATCTGCAAATGTTCTGTCAAAGAAATCGGAAAGTAATCTTTTCCATAACGATTTATATGTTGGTTACATTCAATAGTAGTTTTCCCTTGTCGCATTTGATAATCTTTCCATCTTTCTAGATATATCTGTTTACCTAATTCGCTAAATGGGGCAAAGTTTTCAAAACTAATAAACAAGCCATTTTCTTTTAACGCTTCATGACATTTTCGAATAGAAATCTTACGCTCTTCTTTCTGTAAATAATGATTTAAATAACTATTCCACCTACTTAAGCATTTTCCAATATCCAGATTTATTAGAACCAACCCGTTCAATATATCCTCTTTTTTTCAAAACGCTCATTCCTTTATCAATCGTAATTTTCCCCACTAAAAGAATCTCAATAAGTCTTGCTTTAGTTACATTCGGATTATTTCTAATTTCTACCAGTATTTTATTTTGTATTTCTGTAAGCACTGTATTTTCTAGTTTATTACCCACTCATATCATATCATAAGCGGGCAATAAAGTGGGTAATAAATTTAGTATTTCTCTATTCTCCCAAATTATGATTTTTTCAAGTTTCACTTCCAGAAAAATTAGATGTCTCCTTTTAGTCACTTTATTTTTCTTTGAGTTATGCTATAATATTTCAATGTATGAGGCAAGTCCCATACTTTTATCACTTAGTGAGGTATTTTCGAACTTAGTGAGAATGCATACCTAGACACTTAACCAGGTATTTTCGAGTTTAGTGAATATGGTATACACTAGTATAAAACAACTTGTTTATTTTTATAAATTTAACATTATATTTTGGAGGAAAGATGAAAGATAATAAATCTTGGTATTTGCGTGGAATAAAAGATGGAATACCTATCGCTTTAGGTTACCTAGTGGTATCCTTTACGCTTGGCATCGCTGCGAAACAAATAGGTATTACTGCTATGCAAGCAACAATTATATCCTTCACAAACAATGCCTCAGCAGGTGAGTTTGCTGCTTTTAATGTAATCGCAGCAAATGCAAGTTATATAGAAATGGCAATTACTGAATTGATAGTTAACCTACGATATATTCTTATGTCTTGTGCCCTATCTCAGAAAATTAGTTCTGACACACCATTTTTTCATAGATTTATCATAGCATTTGATATTACTGACGAGATTTTCGGAATATCTGTTTCACGACCAGAAATGCTACATCCATTTTATTCATATGGTGCAATGACAGTGGCATTGCCTGGTTGGGCTTTGGGAACTTGTCTTGGTGTCATATGTGGAAATGTTATACCTATCAGGGTCTTAAGTGCGATGAGTGTGGCGTTGTATGGAATGTTTATAGCGGTTATTATTCCTCCTACAAAACACAACAAAGTAATCGCCCACATAGTTCCTATCTCAATGATAGCAAGTGCTATATTTGCGTTTGCCCCTATTATTAAAAATATTTCTTCTGGTTTTAGAATTATAATACTTACTATAATTATATCAGCTGTTGCGGCAATTCTCTTTCCTATAACCGAAAACCAGCCAAATGATATCAATCGAAAGGATTCTTATGAATAATAATATTTACATCTATATGCTCATAATGGCTGGAGTTACTTATCTTATAAGAGTGTTACCTCTTACACTTATACGAAAAGAAATACAGAATAAAACTATTCGTTCATTCTTGTACTATATTCCATATGTAACCTTATCAGTAATGACTTTTCCTGCTATTCTTTCCGCTACCTCATGTATATGGTCTGGTCTTGCTGGATTTGTTGTCGCTTTAATAATAGCCTACTTTGAGGGTAGCTTGTTTAAGGTTGCAATTGGTGCATGCTCTGCAGTGTTTATTGTTGAAATATTTATTGATTTTATATTATAAGAGACTCTATAAACTTGGAGTTGTTTAATTCTATTTATTATAAGTTTTTAAATAATCAGTTTTATCTGCGTCTGTAATCTCTTTAATTACTCTACAAGGATTTCCTACCGCAACAACATTTGATGGAATATCTTTTGTAACAATACTTCCCGTACCTATAATAGTATCATCTCCAATAGATACTCCTGCAAGAATTTTTACATCTCCACCGAGCCATACATTTTTTCCTATATGAATTGGTTTACCATAACAACCACCATTTATTCTTTCCTCTGCATCTGTTGAATGATTTGCTGCATATAATCCAATATTGGGTCCTAGCAGAGAATTTGCACCGATTATAACTTCCGCACAATCCAAAATAACACACCCAAAGTTGATATATACATTATCCTCAATAATAATATTTTTTCCAAACTCACATCGAAAATCTGGCTCAATCCAGACTTTATTTCCAACACTTTTAAACAACTCATTCATTATATTTTGACGTTTTTCGATTTCTTCATCTTCTGTTTTATTATAGGCACGAAAAAGCTTTTTCGCCTGTACTCTGCGTTGAAAAAGATCACTATCAAAATCATTATAAATCATACCAGCCTGCATTTTTTCCCAATCTGTCATTTATATTACCTCCACATATTCTGCTTTATTTAATTAAGATGTTCTAAAAACATCAAGATATTCTCCGCTAAAGATACTGCACGATTAAGTATAGTATCTGTCATAATTTCCCTGTTATCAAAATTGATATTATCCTCTATGCATACTTCTAAAACAGAATACTTTGGCATTACTTCTATATCCTTATTCCATTCTGTATCTTTTAAGATTTTCCAGTAGTCTTCCTGTATATGCGCATTTTGTCCCATTAGCCACAATTCAAACCGCATCTTTTCATGATTTAATACAATCCCAAATCTCAGCTTATGATTTTTCAAATAATCATTGAAAAAAGGAAAGTATGTGTAATCTAAGTACCCAAAAGAAATATTTCCTGTTGAATATTGCTCCGGAAACTTTGCTTTCAATTCTGCCACGTATTTTGTTAATGTAATATATGCATGCTGTATATCACCTTGTGCTAATTGATTTTTATAGATTTCGATACATTTTGAAATATCCTTATCCACTATGCCTCTCCTTTAAATTTGCCTTTTAATCTTTATATAATTTTTTTATAATACTCTCCAAATTCCTCTAAGGATTTTAACACCCTATGTAATTCTTTACCTAAAGATGTCATGCCATATTCTACTCTAGGAGGATTTGTTTTATAGTCTTTTCTATATATTAATCCATCATCTATAAGTTCCCTTAAACTGTTAGTTAGCACTTTTTGAGATATACCGTCTAATGATTTTTGCAATTCATTAAATCTATATGGACGTTGCACTAGATTTCTAATTATCAACAATTTCCATTTGCTACCAATCAAAGATACTGTTGTAGCAATAGGACATTCAGGTAGTTCTTCTTTTCTTTTCATTGATTATCACCTCTCTATTTATATGAAGTATAACACATATTTTTAGCAAGATACATAGTTACAAAAAAGTGCGTACTACAAAAAGAATGTGTCTATATATATAATAGTAAATGTAACAGATAGCTTTTACTAAATAAAGGAGGACAATCAAATGTCAAATATCAAAAAAGTAAATATTAGCAATGAAGCAAGAGTAGAATTACATGATTCATTATCTTTAACAGGAGCAGAAGTAAGTATTAACACTTTACCTGCAGGCGCATGTGTACCATTTATACACTTTCATAAAAACAACGAAGAAATCTATGGTGTTTTATCAGGAAGTGGTAAAGCATTCATTGATGGCGAAGAAGTTATTTTATGTTCTGGTGATTGGTTAAAAGTAACCCCAGCGCAAAAGCGTCAATTTTTTGCTAGTGAACATGAAGGGATTACTTATGTATGTATTCAAACAAAAGCAAATTCATTAGATACATTTACAATTAACGACGCTGAAGTTATTCAATAATATCACTAAAATAAAAGATCTTAAATTGATGTGATACAATCATTTAGGATCTTTTTATTTGTGATTCAATAATTCTTCTTACGGTTTCAACTTCTGGCAATTCAGGCATTGATGTTTTCTCCTTCATAAGCTGTAAGTTCTTCTTTTAAATGACTCGGCATATTGCGTGGCCCTCTTACCGCAAATACTTCAAACTCACTCTTCATTCTTTCAAAAGTCATAAACTGTGGCTCATACTTACAGAGTAACTGTATTCTCATCACTTTCCTTACAGATAATTCTTTACTTTCGTAATTCCAAGGTATATCCACCTCTACTGCCTTGCACTTATACATCAGTGCAGAATAAGGTGCTGCAACGTACATATATATCAAATCGCCTACACGAACATCACTGCTTTGCTTCCAATCAATAATATCCATCTTCTCAAATGCTTTCACAATATCAAAATACTTGGGATTAGCTGGTACTATCCAGTCTTTTGGAGTTAATCGTTTCATGCTTCTCTTTTCTTTTTTACTAGCAGTTATCTGAAAACTCTCATCCAATGCGTCTTTGATATTATCAATTGAAATGGTTCCATCCAACAGTATAGAAACCCAATGTTCCTTATTCATGTGGTATGCCGGAAGATAACCTTTTTGCATACGGAGAAAATCAACCTTTTCTGGGTCTAATTTTACATTTAATAAATCTATATATCCTTCACCATCAATTCCTAATGATGAACATTTTACACTCAAAAAAGCACCATACCATTTACTTTTTTTCTCTCCTGGATGCAATTTATGTTGCAACACAATATTGTTAGGTGCAGTCCTCCATAACTGTGCCGCTTCCGTACCATACTCTGCCTTGGCATAATCTAATACATCTTGTTTTAAATTTATTTGACTTTCCAGTGAACTCATCTCCTTTTTCGGTTAGTTAATTATTTAACTCCTTCTCCATAACCTCATATACTAATACTACATCATTTCCCACTTCGCATTTATTATGTTTAGTTGTGATATATCCTCGTTTTTCATATAGGCAACTTGCAGGAAGTGAAGCATCTAAATATACCTTGTCATATTTTTGTGCGATCTCATTTTCTAAAGATTGCATAATATAATTACCATGACCATTTCTCTGATACTTGGGTAAAACATAAACTCTAGTAATATGATTATCTTGATGACACCCTACCCCAACAATAATTTGATTATCTATTAAAATCATAACACTTTGATTAACAATATCTTTCTCTATATTTTCTCTACTATGATGTTTGCAAAAGAAATCAACAACTTCTTGCGGATAATATTTAGGATAATTTGCTTTTATTGTTTCTTGCACCAACTCATAAATCTCTTCTGTATGCGTTAATGTTGCTTTTATGTATTCCATCAATATGGCTCCTTAATCATCTTATTTAACTATCTAAGCTCATATACAAAATTGGATACGGATTACCTTGTTCATCTAATTCACTTCTTTTATATACTTTAAATCCAATATGCTCATAAAATCCTTTTGCAAGTGGATTTTGCTCATTAACTGTTAACTCATTAAGTATATATTTTTCAATTCCATATTCAACTAATTTTTTTCCTAAACCTTTTCCTCTTTCTTCGGGAGATATAAATAACATTTCAAGCTTTTGTTCTTCTATACCCATAAAAGCAATAGGAAACTTATTCCCATCTTCTATAATTATTAAGTGTGCTATTTCTTTTAATGCACCAGGAACATACTCCTTAATATTTTCTATTTCGCTATCTGATAAGAAATCATGTGTTGCTTTGACTGAATCCTCCCATACCACTAATAATTGTTCTATTAGCAATGGGTTTCTTTCTTTAACATCAATTATTTGCATATTTACACCTTCTACCTATTCTCTCTTTCAATACGTATTGACGATACTATCGCATAAACAACTACCATTAATAGCCATATTAGCTCTCCCCTACTTTCTAGTTTATCTTAAGGTTCACTTCTAGAACTTTGTTTAATATTCAATCAATCGTCCATAATCATTCCAATCACCAAACATTTTTCCTTCTGCTGATTGCTCAATTAGTTTTTTTACCCTTTTATCAAATGTAAGTCTATCCTTCTTTTTGTCTCGTTGGATAGAGTCAATACGAACACGCTGATAAAGTAGTGGAAAGTCAATGAAATTATTCCATGCAATAGGTGTTTCGTCAAATGCCTGCATAATTTCATCATCTATTACAAAACCTTTTTCCGACATGTCCGGCAAAACAGCTCGACCAGCATCAGTCATAAAATCTAGTTTTTCTAGTCTACGGCAACGCTCCTTATTTAACTCTGACCACGGACTTTTCTTCGCACGTGGTGTAAATTTCTGCATATCTATACCATCAATATTTTTATGCGTTGTATCTATCCATCCAAAACAAAGAACTTCTTCTACAGCATCGAGATACCACACATATTCTGATGGTGGATTCTTCCCTTTTTTTGCAATTATCCAACACTCTGTTTCCTTATCATGGTTTTCTATCAACCACTGCCTAAATGTTGCTCTCGTTGTAATCTTAAGTATATTCTTTGCTTCCATTATGATTTCCTCTACAACCTTTGATTTGTTGTCATTTTCCTAAATGTTTTTCCAATAATTCTATAATATATCCTGTACCTATTCCTATCTCTCTATCAAAAGGGAATTTTAACTGTAGTTTTTTATCTTCGGATAATATATGTATACGCGGACTACCGTTTTCATCCTTTTTAATATACCAATAAAAGGTCTGGTTTTCATATTCTAGTTTTCTCTTGCCTTTCGTTGATATCATTTAAATACCCCTTCTTTCAAGCCTTTTCTAGTTGCTATATACTCTCAATACACAATTTTCATCTTAATCGCTCCCCTGTTAACTATTAATACATTACCTTCTTACTCAACAAACTCTATGTAATAATAATTTCTAAAATCTGAAACATCTTGCATCTCATCAAAGCTCAATTTAAATGCTCTAGAGGATTCAAATACGATACTATCACAATGTGTAACATAACTGATAGTTCTTTCATAATCCTTAGGAAAACATAAATTCATATTCTCCAATGTTTCTTCTAATTCGTTTATGCTTAATTCAGTTTTCACCACCATAACAACTCTGAGTGTAGAATAATCCCCGTTCCCGCCTGAATCTCCTATTGCACTCTTAATTGCAATCTTTTCAATATTTTCTGGCAAAGAAATATTTGATATATATTTTTCAAGGCTATGTAATCTTCGATTTGGTGATATATATATTAACCCCATTACAAGAATTAAAAATATAAATACTATAATTCCAATTAATATTTTCTTTTTCATTTCTCCTCTATCCCCTTCTAAATTATACCTCAATCTTTTCTCCACACGACAGATAATTCATATTCGGCACTTGCTTTGATAAAAAGTTATATGCCTTTTCACCTGTGCAGTGACAAGTATAGAATTGTACCTCTGTATATTTTTTTAATTCCTCTGCAATATCACTTAATAGACTTTCGGGAACAGTCTTTTTTGTTAACGGATTATATAAGTGATATCCACCAACACAAATTTGTGGGTTATATGATTGAGCCTTTTCCATAATATTCACAATTCCAGTATGTCCACATCCTGTTATTAATACAGTTCCACTATCTCTAATAATTAAATTTTGTTCGTGAGCAAATTTGTCTTTTCCATCCTCTGAATACAATCCATTATTAGCATCTGAATAGCACTTTGGAGCTTGCTCTACAATAAATATATTTAATTCATCATCAATTTTCATATCTCCATCAAGTAAAACTACTTGCGGATGATTTTTAAGTTCATTCTTAATGCCAATATTTACTTTTATCATAGCATGTTTGCTATAATGCGGTTCAAAAGCTTCCCTCTGAACATATATCTTCGCAGTTGAATTAATTTGCAGAAAACGTTCTAGTGCCCCACCATGATCCATATGTCCATGAGAAATAAACACAGCATCTACTTTTGAAAGGTCAATCTCTCTTATCTTGGCATTATCAAAAAGGGTATTGTCTGGACCTAGATCAAATAGTATATTATGATTTTTTGTTTCAATATATAGCGATAGTCCATGTTTTGATTTCAATTCACATTTTGTCTTGTTTTCTACCAAAGCTGTAATTCTCATAACTACTCCTTCCAAGGTCTCTTTTTCCCTGTCCAACCTTTTTCTTTCCAATACACACTATCGGCTTCATTCCATCCGCCTTTTTGTACCATTCTCATAATATTGAAAAACATCTTTGTTTTTATATCAGGCTTAATCTTGCCATTTTTACTTTTTATTTTCTTAGCTAACTGTGTAGTCTTTTTATCAATTTTAGTTTTTATGCTATCCGATATTTTATTATAAGATGTTGCTCTAACCGCAACTCCATATTTATATGTACGTGCTACTCCCCAATAGAACATGCTATCAGCCATATCCTTATTAGTTGATTTCATTCCACCACCTGCAGCAGTAGATATGCAAACAGCTTGCTTTCTAAACATATCTTCATTTGGTCTATGTACCAACCATCTATAACCATAGTGATCAAGGAAATTCTTCATAGCTCCTGTAACATGATACACATATACAGGACTAGCAAATATTAAAACATCTGCCTCATCTATAGCTTCTGTAAGTGGTTTTAATTTTTCAAAATGAGGACATAAGTTTTCATTCTTCATAAAGCAACTTGTACATCCAACACAAAAATCATTAAAATCCCTTGGCAAGAAGAATTCTTGCACTTCTCCATCAAGCTTATCTGCAAGCATTTTGGCTATGTTATAAGTTGAACCTTTATGACTCTGTCCATGTATTATTGTAATTTTCATATTATCTCCCATATTTTCAAAAATCTATTAATTTGTTATCTAATATATATTTACCATTTTGTTCAAGAACGAAATCCAATTCACGTTCCCCTTTTGCATATGATTCTATTTGCCTCCTATAAGGTAATGATAAAGTCTTGTAATACTTTTTAATTAACTTTTCAATTCGTTCTCTTCCTAGCACTTGATCTAAAAACTGTAAGGAAACATTATATTTACTATACCTTTTGATATGGCTAAAATATTCTACAGCATCATTAAAATCATTTTCAAATAATTCAATTATTGGTCTATATTCCTTTTCAAACAATTGAGTTGCACAAACTAATTCTTTTTCATATTTATTATAAGTTTCTATTTCATGGAAGTTACCAGTATCTCCCCATCCTCTCATAACTATTTTTATATCACTATTTAATTGCTTATAATACACAACAAATAAATATTGTATATCACAAATCTCTCTGGTTTTATTATATTTAGACGAATATATAGCAATTTCAAACTCCATATCTCCAACTGTTTTCTTCAGTTTTCTAGGATTTTTCTTCACATCGAAACCTATTTCTCTAGCATAATCATCCATAAAACTTTCAATTATTTCTTTCACACTTTTATCAATTATATCATCTGATTTTCTAATTCTTGCTTCTTCAAATAAGCTCATAAGTAAATCTCCTATATTTTCAAAATATTCTTAATCAATAATATCCTTAAACAACTTAATTGGTGTCTGGTTTTCTTCGTGACTTCCTATATGTTTTTCCATCCATATCATGTCGTACCACCTATTAAACTTGTATCCACTTTTATGAAATCTTCCTACAAGCTTATAACCCAATTTCTCATGAAAAGAAACACTTCCCTTTGTAAGATATTCGTCTTCTATCTCTGCATAGGCAATACAGGCATTTAGATTAAGAATCCCTTGCTTTGCTAATATTTCTTCTAGTCTATCATATAAGAGTTTACCGACACCCATACTCTGATAGTCCTTATTCATATAAATGGTCGTCTCTACTGACCAATCATATGCTGCTCTAGTTTTGAAAGCATTAGCATAGGCATAGCCAATAATTACTCCATTATGTTCTGCAACAAGATAAGGATATTTTTGTAGAGTAACACTTATTCGTTCTGCAAATTCTTCTAGTGTTGGAACTGTATATTCAAATGTAATAGCTGTATTATCTACATAAGTTGAATATATATCCAATAATGCCTTGGCATCTTGCTTGGTTGCTACTCGAATTTCATTAAAATTATCTCTGCATATTAATATTTCACATGTTCCTTCACCAGTAAATGATTCTATCTCATAAGTCAATATGCCTTCACTATATATTTGTTCATACATCTGTACTAAGTGTTCAGTCTTTCCCCTATAACATTTCCATTCATGTTCAGGCAGTCCAATTTTTTTGTATATAGCATTAGGATATTTTTCCTGTATCTTTGATAAATCAAAAGATAATTTCTCATCTATTAATCCAATTACATATTCTATACTATCTGATGACCAATTATATCCCAGCCCTTTTATGTTATCTCTGCCATAAATAGCCGAAAAGAAATCCCAGTATTCACCTATAGCTTCATACTGCATACTATTTACTGTAGAAAATCTGCAACTTATTCCATTAAATATCATAACTTACCTCTTTTCCAACTTTGCCCTTACCAATTCTTCATGATAAAAATAGTTTATATATTTTATACTATTCTCTATATTGTACTGAAATATATTTGAAAAATCAATGTAACATAGAAAAAATAGGTAACTATGAACTTTAGTAAATCTAAGTTTCATAATTACCTATATAAACATATGCACTACTATTTATTTTTCCACTGTAGACGTTTTTGCCCCAACTTTTACTCTATTTGAAGTGTTGCTCCGTTAATATCACCATCTACTGCTACTGTTGTTTTTCCCGATTCTCCTTCTGGCATTAAGATTAGTTCACCCTCTACTACTATCGTTGTTTTTGATTCTTCTGCCTTTAAAGTTGATTCAGCTTGTTTTTTAGATTCCTCAACAGCTTCATTTTCTAATTTTTCTTGTGCTGCATTTACTTCTGCACTTTTTTCTGAATCTTTTAATAGCTCAGAACTTTGTTTTTCATCACTTATATCTTTTACACTATCTACTGTTTCATTTTCTGCTAATACTTCTGATTTATCATTTACCTTATTAGTTGTTGTAAATGCGCCAATAGCTACAATAACTAATAGTACTCCTAAGCACTTGGCAATAACCTTAACTTTCTTTGATTTCATCATAATACATATCCTTTCTTCAGTAGCATACCTACTGAAACTATTAATCATTGGTGCATATTTTTTTCTTTCTTCCATAACAATTAACATATTTGCATAAGCTTTTACTCTATCTAAACCTATCTTTTCTAATACACTTTCATCGCAAGCATATTCAATATCTCGATTTGCTAGAAAATACATTAACCATACACATGGATTAAACCAATATGCGCTTAGTGTCAATACTAATATAATTTTAAATACGGCATCAAACCTTCTTATATGAATAAGTTCATGTTCCAATATCAAGCATAGCTCATCACCATTTAACTTTTCCCATGTCTTAGGTAGTAATATAATAGGATGGAATATTCCATAAGTAAGAGGTGCTTTTATCCTATCTAACGTACGAATCTCTACTCGTTTTATTATCTTATGGTCATTAACAAATCCCTTAATATATTTTGTGTCATTATTAGATATTGGCAGTGACATTGCAAATTGTCTGCGACATCTAATATAACTTATACTAAACCAACAAAGGCAAAATAATACTCCTACAATCCATATAATATAAAATATTGGTGAATCTGATTTAGATACATTAGCTATATCACTAACCTTGTCTATTATATGACTCTCATTGCTCTTTTTTTGAAATAACTCTAATATATTATAAATACTAAAACTAGATGGCATTGACAAAGGCAATAAAAGTCGCAATGCTGCTACATACCATAGAGTAATAAACACCTTTTTTGATAATCGTTTTAGTAACAATAGTCGCAAAAAGGCTATTAATACAATAAATATTGAACCCGAAATAATTATTTCTTTCAAGGTTAACACTTGCATAGACTCACTCCTTTTCCGCAACTAAAGTCTTTAACTTCTTAATAACATCATCAGGTAAATCTTGCTTATCAAGTAGAGAGGCAAACAATAAATTTAATGAACCATCAAACATTTTATTAGCTAATTCATTAATCTCTTCTTCTTGCACATCCTTACGCGTAATAAGAGGACGACAAATAAAATTAGGATCAATACGCTCTATAGCTCCCTTTTCAATACATTTCTTAATAACTGTATAAGTTGTATTCTTGTTCCAACCTACTTTCTTTGCAAGAATCTCAGCTATAGACTTAGCTGTTATTTCTCCATCACTCCATAAAACATCCATAACCTTTATCTCAGAATCAAATAACTTAATACTCATAAACACCTCTCCTTTTAGACTATTGCAATAGTATGATTATATACTACTCCAATAGTCTAGACGTGTCAATAGATAATTTTATACTTATGTCACAATTTCTATAAATCACTACAAGGGACGTCATGATGATATCATCAAATCAGTCCCTTGCTTTATTAAAATATATTCTAATTTATATCTAGCATATAACCTTTACCACGTATCATCGTTATATCACAGACTCCTACTAACTTCTTTCTTAACCTAGACACAGTAGTTTGTACAGCATTTTTACTTTCACCTGAAAATTTATCCCATATCTTTTCATACAACTCATCTGTACCAATAACCTTACCCGAATGCTGTATAAGTATTAATAATAATGCAAATTCCTTCGGTGATAGCATAAGATCCTTATTTTCCACCCTTGCTTGCAATGACAATAGATCCAAAGTAAGCATACCTTTATGTATAACTTGATACTCTCCTTTATCTATTCTTCGGCGTCTCATCATCGCATCAATACGTGACAATAATTCTTCCGTATGAATAGGTCTATATATGTAATCATCAGCACCTGCAGCTAGACCGCGTACTATATTTTCATGTCCTACACTTGCTGTAAAAAATATAATATGAGCATCTGTTTGATTTCTTATTTCCGAGCAAAAAATATATCCATCACCATCTGGCAATATTACATCTAACAATATAACATCTGGCTTATGCCAACGAAGTTGCAATCTTGCCTCTTCAATATTGTTTGCTATTAACACTTGATATTCCTGCAATTCAAACGCCCGGCTATTCACAATATTCAATTCTTCATTTGCCTCAACAAGTAATATTAATCCTTTTCCTATCACTGTATTCTCTCCGTTGGTATAGTTATTTTATTAATGGAAACCATCTTGGATTTAACTAAATTCTAATAAATTATAACATAGATCTCATTAAAATAGCGCCAATCAACAAACTTTGATTGGCGCTACAAATGTAATTATTTTGTTTTTTTCTTAAACAGTTTTGTTACTCCTTCAAAATTGATACTCGGAATTACGCTTATCAATATTGCTAGCCCTATTATTACTAACCATGTTGTTTTATACTCAAATAAGGTTAAGTTCTTTTTCAAGGTAACATTTATCTCATTTCCTTGCTCACCAGCTTCATTCTCAGTCCATAAATGAAAATCATATTTTCCACCATGTAGATTTGTATATGATATACTTTCTATTCCACCAGAAACATCTTCAATTGTGATTTCTCCTGCATCTTGGCCTGATAATTGATATTTTAATACTGCTTCATTTTCTAATCCATAAGATAAGTATGCAATTCTGAATGTGATACGTACAGCATCGTTAGGAATTATTATTTCATCCATACAATCATAGTAAGTTACTCCATCTATCTCTATACTTGATAATCCCGCAAATGGTGTATGATTTATTCTATGCTCAGTAAGACCTAGTGATTTTAATCCATTGCTACAGCATATATATAATCGCTCATCTTTATCAATCCAATTCCATGAATTCGCATTGTTTGTTCCATTCGAATCTGATGACACATTAATTACTACTGGTTCACATATATCCTCATTCAACAAATCATTTTCATTCATCCTAATAATAATATTTGATGTTAATAATATTAATTCATCGTTATGACTTATTATATCAAAATAACTATATGGTGGTACTTTATCTATAACCTTCGACTGACCATTTTCATCAACATGGCACAGTCCATTTGATGTAGATACCCACACCCCAGTTCCTTCTGAATCTTTAGTAAGTCTAAGTATTACTTCTCCATTTAATCCATCACTTAAGGTATACCTCTTACTACCTTCTTTACTAATCGCATATATTCCACTACCATCTGTTCCTAGATATAATGTTCCATCTGGCATATATGCCATTGAAAGCACCATAATATCTGGCATCTCTATATGCTCTTTTGTATCAAATGCCGCACTAGCTGATACTACCCTATCATTCTTAATAAAATTCGCTCCTGTGCTTGTTGCTATTGCCATTATTCCATTAGGTAATTCTAATACACAACGTGTCTTATCGGTTTCTAATCCATCTACAGATGTCCAATTCTTATATTCCCCACTCTCTGGCGAATAACGAATCACACCATATTCTGCATATGTAGATATCCATACATCTTCATTACTATCAATATACAAAGAACGAATACGAATACCCTCTAGCATCTCTGTTATATCATTTTTTACCTGTTCACCAAGAACATCTATAATCTGCAATCCTGTATCTGTTGCAATATACTTATTACCTTTTAACATAATCACAGCATTAACAGTATCTACTTCAATATTGCTAATATAATTCTCATTTCTAAAAGGACTAACAGTTAGTTTAGTAATTCCACCCTTTGATGATGTAATCCAATATCCGTCCTCATAATCCTGAACAATATCAGTATAATATCCACTAGAATCTGCATCATCTAAGTAATTACAATTACGCATACTATCAAAGAATGCTACACCGTTTTCTGCTACAATCCATACATACCCTTGTTTATCTTCATATACCTTCATAACATCTGTAAGTATTGTAGACATCTTCTTCTTTACATCAAATTCGCCATCTTCTAATCTAGCAAATACAACATCATTTTTTCTAGCTGCCATTATAACGTTGCCTAAGCTATCACAAGCAACGGCATCGAATAAAATCGGGGAATCATATTTAATGGTTTTTTTATCCTTAGTATATGCCCATACTGAACCTGTATTTAACACCATGTATATATTACCATCATCACAAGCCATTGATTCTACTAATGTTGATTCATCAATGTTCAACTCTACATTTACAACTTTATCTTTCGATTTATCAAAATAAAATATGCCTTCTGTAGTTCCACAGTATATGCGACCATCCTCACCTTCTATAATAGTCCTAATTGAATTAGATAGTATTCCGTCATCTTTATCATAAGTAGTAAATATTCCGTTCTCTCTCTTTACTAATCCTCTATCATTAGTTCCTATCCATAGTATTCCATCGCCATCCTCATATAAGCAACGGATATTAGAGCTTCCAAATCCATCTTCAGATATCGCATTCCAAATAGTAAAATTCATTCCATCATAACGAATCAATCCATTGTATGTTCCAAACCACATATATCCATCTGAAGTCTGCAATACTGTATTCGCCTCATTAGTTGGGAATGTTTTAGTATTTACCGAATATTTCGATATCATATATTTTGACAAGAAATTCTTTCCCTCAGTTAATGATCCACTAGCATTAGTCGACAGATATAAAATAATGCAACAAATTACCCCTATAACCCCCGTTATTAACTTAGCATATTGTTTCATATTTTTTCCTCCATACAATCCTTATAACAGCTTATCTATTTCTTCTATGGCTTTGTCATAATCAAAAGTTAAGATATGTTCTTTGATTGTACTAATTTCTGTTACATTTGACATCTGCTCTAAACATTCATCAATCTCATTCATATTAATATTTTGAAGTGCAACCTTAAGGTTTTCAAACAATTCCTTTGCGCCCTCACTCACCAACGAATTCTTTTTAGGTATATGAACTTCTATGTTATCTAGCATATCTGAAAGTTTTTCTAAAAATTCTTGTGCATTTCCTCTTATATAATCTACATCATTATTTTTACCTGCTATCTCTAGATTAGCTGCCATCTCCGATAACGGCTTTGCTCCTATGCTTAGTGATGCACTTTTCAGAGCGTGCACATATGTAGTAAACAACGATATGTCTTTGTTTTCTAGGCATGTACTTATTTCCGTGATTTTCTTCTTGCCGTCTCTCACATACACATCTAGTATCTCTATATATCCTTCTACATTTCCACCTATATAATCGATTCCTTGTTTTACATTAACATCCTTTATCTCTAATGCACATTTTGTTTCTTTTGATAAATTACCACTAGTGCCTCTTTGCTGTTTCCCTCTTGGTATCCACTTTTCTAGAATCGAATTCAACTTCGACATCTCAATTGGTTTTGCTAAGAAATCATTCATTCCTGCACTTTCAAACATTTCCTTTACTCCAGAAATTGCATTTGCTGTCAATGCAACTATTGGCACATCAACAAATCCTAGTCTACGTATCTCCGCTGTTGCCTCTATGCCATCCATACCTGGCATCATATGATCCATAAAAATAACATCATATTTCTTAGCTTTTATCATTTCTATAGCTTCTTCTCCCGAAAGCACTGTGTCAATTTGCATTCCGTAAGGTAACATAAGTCCCTTTGCAACTTTCAAGTTGGTTTGTATATCATCAATGATTAGAACTGTTGCCTCTGGGGCTTTAAATCTAATTGCAAATTCTTCTCCAACAACATGCACATTATCTTCTCTGTTCAAGACATTTGCAACAGAAATACAATTCAATGGTTGTGACATTGTTTTTACATTCTTAACTAGTATCTCTTCACCAAACTCTGCACTAAGTACAAGTTTTTCTTTTATGTCCTCTATATTTTTATCTAATATTTCTTCATCAAATAGTATGGTTGGCATAAAAATGAAATCATAATTCTCTTTCTCTACTTTTTCATAAAATGATTTCTTCTCTTCTACCGTTTCATAATTAACACCAAGGTTTTCCAACGTATATATGTTAGAATCTAAATATGGTTTTCTGTTTTCATACAGTAAAACATTTGCATCCTTTACCTTAGCTATTGGTCTTGCATCTATTATTTCTTGTGGTACTGTAAATGTAAATGTTGACCCTTCCCCATATATACTTTCCACAGTAATATCTCCATACATAACATTCGCTAAACGTTTCGATATAGCAAGCCCTAATCCTGTTCCTTCTACGTTTCTATTCTTCTTTCTATCAACTTGAGAAAACTCACCAAACAACTCTCCAATATCTTCTTCTCTAATTCCTATACCTGTATCAATTATCTCATATACCATATTAAGAACTTTTCCATTTACTTCTCCTGTTACATTCAAGATTACAGTTCCCTTTTTTGTGAATTTGGTTGCATTACCTAACAGATTCAACAATATCTGTCTAATTCTTACTTCATCACCTCGTAATTTACAAGCTAATGTGCTATCAATATTTACAACAAATAGTACCGTCTTCTCCATTACCTTTGTTCGTATAATGTTGACCACATCATTTAGCAAGGAAGGCAAATAATATTCTTCTGCATATACCTCCATTTTCCCAGATTCAATCTTAGAAAAATCAAGAATATCATTAATAATTGCAAGCAGATTATTTCCTGCATGTTTAATTCCAATAATATTTTCATAAACTGAAGGTGATAATTCTTCCCTTAATCCCAATTCAGCCATACCTATAATTGCATTCATAGGTGTTCTTATTTCATGAGACATGTTTGCTAAGAACTCTGATTTTGAACGTGATGCACTCTGCGCTTCATCAGCAAGTTCCATAATAGTATTCATGTTTTCTTTTTGTTCAATTACTAATTTATTTAATTCTTGACTTTGATTCCAATTCTCTCTTCGAATTGCATCTTGTGCTTTATTCAAAATCAAGCTAATAAATACAGCTGTTATAAGATCCGTACAAGCATACATAATTTCCGCATCAGAAAAATCAAGACCAGTAATCACTCCAGTAATGAAAAACAATGCAAAAGATAAAATAACTACTATTGTTTTAAATTTATATGTAAGAGGTGCGAACACTGGTACCATGACAACAAATGCATACCCACCAATATATATTGTTGCTACTGATCCTGCACTTCCTGTAATAATGGCAGTGGCAACAAATAAATAAAATAGCATGACCATAAATAACCTTAATGGCTGATTTATAAAGGCTTTATTCTTTTTTAACTGAATTAAACACAAACTAATTAGTGTCAATCCCAATCTAAGAGTTATCACCAGATTAGGATACGGATGTATCTTTAGATCCATAGGTAAGTATACCCACCAAACAACTACTGTAAAATACATAATATAAAATATCTTTTCGCAATTATAGTTTAACTCATCTATATATGTATCTCGATTACCTAATTCACCTGTTCCACGGAGATATTCCACAAAATTCTTTATACCCTTATTCTTCATGCTACAATACCTCCTCTATAATACCAATGGCTTCTTCATAGTCAAACATTAATATACTTTCATTTATCTTAAATACCAAATCATTTTGTGGTAATTCACCTAGTATCTCATCAATCTTACTCATTTCCATATTTTCAAGAGCTTTCTTTAAGTTTTGTAATTTATTAGATATGTCATCTCCATTTGCACTATTTTCTGTATGAACATACGGAGTAAGTCCTTCTAACAACCTTTGTAATTGTTCTAAAAATGCCTGTATATTCTCTTCAATATAAGATAGTTTTTCTTCCTTTGCTGCATGTTCAAGTCGTTTTGAAAACTCTGAAAATTCCATTGCTCCAATACTTGCTGATGCACTTTTTAATGCATGTACGTGAATAGTCAATAATGATATATTTCCATTCTCATAACATTCACATATTTCTTCAATCTTCCTCTTCCCATCTCTAACAAAAATACAGAGAGTTTGTATATATCCTTCCACAGTTCCACCAGTCATACGAACCCCGACCTCAGTATCAATACCATCAACTTTAAATTCTACATCCTCACTTTGTCTACAACGATATGTACCCTTTTCTTGTTTATCTTCTGGTATCCATTTGTTTAGAATTTGATTCATTTTTCCCATATCTATTGGTTTTGCCAGAAAATCATTCATTCCATTTTCAATAAATATACGATTCATTCCCGAAATTGCATTTGCTGTTAGAGCAACAATCGGTAAGTCTTTATATCCCATTTCTCTAATCTTAATACTTGCTTCTATTCCATCCATTTCTGGCATCATATGATCCATAAATACTATGTCATATTCATTCTCTTTTATTAATTCAATTCCTTCCATAGCTGAAGATGCTGTGTGGACTTCCATTTCGTAAGGTGCTAATAATCCTTTTACTACTCTTAGGTTTGTATCAATATCATCTATAGCCAAAACTCTTGCTTTGGGTGCAATAAATTGTATTGCATATTCCTCCACATTCTTGTCATTACCAAATTCTAAGTTATTAATAGGTTCTAAGTTAATTATGTTCTGCGGTATGGTAAGGGTAAATGTTGTACCTCTACCATATTCACTTTCTACTTCAATATCTCCATTCATTTTTAATGATAACCTTTTTGATATAGCTAGACCTAAACCTGTTCCTTCTATATTTTTATTCTTAACTTGATCCACTTGACTGAATTTACTGAATAACTTATCTATATCTTCTTTTTTTATTCCTATTCCAGTATCCATAACTTTGAATTTGAGCATTGCTATATTCTCTATTACGTCAGCTTCTAACGAAAGCGTAACTTTTCCTGCTCTAGTAAATTTTGTTGCATTGCCTAATAAATTTAATAAAATCTGTCGAACTCGCACTTCATCTCCATACAGAACACTAGGGATATTCATATCAACATTTACATCAAACTCAATATGCTTTTTTGCAATATTAACTTTAACAATATTAGTAACATCATTTATTAGACTTGCTATATAATAATCCTTTTCAACTAATTCTAATTTTCCTGATTCTATTTTAGAGAAATCAAGTATATCATTAATAATTGACAATAAATTATTACTTGCATAACGAATACCTAATGCATTTTCATTTACTGTTGGAGATAATTTTTCCCTTAATATCAATTCAGTCATTCCAACAATAGCATTCATAGGCGTTCTTATTTCATGAGACATATTTGCAAGAAAATCTGATTTAGCCTTTGATGCTGCTTCAGCACTTTCTTTTGCTACAATTAATTCAGTTGTATCATACATTGCAAACATAATACCAAGACTTTCCCCTTTTGCATCTGTAAAAGGAATCATACTGGTATCATAATAACGAATTCTTTTATCTGCATTATGCACTTGAATCGCTGTACTCTCTGGTTGCTTAGTATCCAATACTCGTACAAGTCGTTCATGTATCTCTTCTATTTCTTGCTTGTCCATAATTGGATGCAGTATATCTCTAATATCTCTTTGATTTAAAGCTTGTGGCTGTAATCCTAACTGCTCAAGGGAATTACTAGAACCAAGTATATATTTCAAGTTCGCATCCATAACAATTACAATACCAAACCAATGATCTAACATCAATTGTAGGTATATATCTTTTTGTTGCTCTCTTGCTTGCGAAAGAGTATATAGATGATTCCTAAACGTAGTTGTTTGCTCATAAATAGAGATCTGATATTCCATCTCTTTCATCTTACGTCGCATTTGATTCTTCTCTCTTTTTTCGCTTTGTAGCTCTTTTTGTAATTGTTCTATTTCTGCATTTGTCAAATTATTTTCCATACAGTATCTCTAGTACCCTTCATATTATTTCTCTATAATTCTTCTATAGTACACAAACAACTATTGTATGATTATGCTCCTGATTGTCTGCCGTCTCATCATCTACTGTTATAGGACAAATCTCTCCGCTTGAACATGCTGCTAAAAATGTGTAATCATCTTTAAGTTCATCTGATAAAAATTGAAATTCTTTTAATGGATTTCCCAGCAATGCATATCTTCTTGCCATACATGTATATATTAAAATCGTTCCACCTTGATTTTCTTCTTTTATTTTCTCAACAACCTCTGCTGCTGTAGTCATTACTGTATCTGGTGTTGCATGAGCAATGGATATAGTATGACCTTCTTGTATGTTAGATAGACATATACCTTTATCTCCTTGCATTGTAAAAATTGCTCGTGCCACTTTTCTCGTTGTTCCATCTGGCGATTTATAATCCAGCATCATTGTACTTGTTAAGATTGCTGCGTTATGGTCTCCGCCTATCTGAAATCCATAACTTTCAAAAAAATCACCTGCACTCATATCATTAATTTCATACAAAATATTTTTCTCAGCTTTTGTAATCTGACCTATTTCAGGCAATACAATATCAGACTCTCCAATAGAGCCCATATAGAATCTTGGGTTCACATCTCCTGAAATCAACAACATAACAAAACGATTTCTAAATAATTCGTTATTGAAAACTGTTCTAGAGTTATAGTAAGATGCGCTCTCCTCATTAGCAATAGTTCCGAAAACTGGCACCTTTTTATCTAATTCTGTTAGAACTGATATATAATCATATGAACAATGTGCTACATATGGTGGTGGAAGAAATATAGTTAACTTATTTTCTCCATCTAGATTTTCTTTTAATCTATTATAACATTCCTCTGTTACTGCTCTAACATCACCATCTTCTGGAATCTCATCACTATATCCATAAGAAAATGTACAGTCATCACTTGTTAATACCAATACTGACATTAAATACATCTCTACACTTTCACCTGCTGACTGTGATACCGTAGTGCAACCAATCACAGGAAATGGCAAAATTTCCATAACCGCATCAAATACACCAGTCTCTATATACTCAGAATGCACTGCCACTATTCCTACTGTATTCTTCTTGCCGTCTTGAAGTTGCGCCTTTGCTTCTTCAATAGCAACATCTATATCATCCATTTCTTTTATAATAATGTTATATGATTTTATCATACTATACCCCCCATTTATCTCATAATTTTTGCAATTGCATCAAATTCTGATTGTACATCAGTAAACAAATCTACTAACTCTGGATCAAACTGTGTACCTTTTCCATCTAATATAATGTTTACTGCTTCTGCATGTGTAAATGGTTTTTTGTACGGACGTTCAGATATTAATGCATCATATACATCTGCTATTGCCATAAGGCGACCTTGAATAGGTATCTCTTTTTCTTTAAGTCCATTAGGATATCCTTTTCCATCCCAACGTTCATGATGTGTATATGCAAGAATAGATGCTTGTTCTAAGAATTCACTCTCATCTGTTTGCTTAGATATTCTTTCTATAATCTCTTGTCCATGGGCTGAATGGGTTTTCATAATCTCAAACTCTTCATCTGTTAATCGCCCAGGTTTTTGTAAAATTGCATCTGGTATACTAATCTTACCAACATCATGTAATTGAGCTGATTGAATTAATAATTTTGTGTTAAGTCCCTTTGTTTCCTCTGAATAAATTTCCGATTTCATTAACTTATTTAACAAACTTTCTAAATAATGCTGTGTACGCTCTATATGTCCACCTGTTGCGCCATCTCTACACTCTACAAGTTCTGCTACAACATTTAATATAGCATCTTGAAGTTCAACAACTTTCTTTGTTTTCTCATCTACCATCTTCTGTAGATTATTAGTAAAGTCTTGCAATCTAAGATGGGATTCTATTCTCTTTAATAATAAAGGTGCCGAAAAGGGTTTAACTACATAATCTACTGCTCCCATATTAAGTCCCTCTAGTTCACTGCCTTCATCTGACTTTGCTGTTAAAAAGATAACTGGAATATACGGTATTTCAGTATTTGCTTTTATTTTCCTTAATGTTTCATAACCATTCATTTCTGGCATTTCAATATCTAATAATATAATATCAGGTATTATTTTAGAAAGTAATAACAATGCCTTTTCACCTGATGGCACAGTGTATACTTCATAAGTAGCACCTAATGCACTTTTTCCTATAGACAGATTTGTTAAATTATCGTCTACTAATAAAATTTTCTTCTTCTCCATTTCCTTACCCCGCTATGTAAAACAATCTTTTTGTATTTTTATCTGATACATTGTAGCACGTTTTCTGCTCTAATTACTGAACCTTGCAAAATTGCAAGGTTTTTCGCCGTTTCATTACAATATTTTATCATATTAGACATCATCTCGTCTATCTCTTTGCTAGTATATACCGCAACAAAAAGCAAGGGCTGTTTTCTATAATCTATATATTAGTTGCCACTTCTAAGGCAAAAAAAGGAATTGTTTTTCAACAATTCCTCAGACTGTAGACAGTTCCTTTTTAACAATTATTTTAATGCTATATAGATATCAATATCGGCATTTTCAAAATCACTATTTAAATATTCTTCAAAATCGCCTGTAAAGCTTCTATCTAAATCCATACTCCATATTTCTCTCCATGCTTTTGCGACTGCTTCTTCCATGTGTCCATGAACAGAAAATTTTGCATATTTACCAGCAGGAATAACTTTCGTTGTAAACTCATTATTTTCCGACTTTGATACTTCATTTCCTGCTGTTGCAATATAACCCTTTTCTGTATAATCAGAATATAGTCCTATTGCATATTCGTTAACTTTGTTTTTTATACTTTGGCTAATGCCTCCCTGATATAAGTCTGTCCAAAGTTTACCTATTTTCTCACCCATTTGTGGATCCTCGTTGCTTGTTGCTGTGCTTACACCAACAATAATTTTCTCTTCAAGATTTACAATTTCATAGTTCATATTAACTACCTCCATATATTTTATATGGCTATTATAAATCACTTAATATGACACCTGTGCGTCATATTATAAATAATTATTTAATATCTTCTGAAATTCTTCCTTAATTGAATCTCTTATATCTAACGGTTCCAACACCTGACATTCACTACCAAAAGAAGCTATGTATGGAAATAGCCATTCACCCTTAGGATAATTTACTTGAGCAATAAAATTACCATCAGTATCTACAATATAATCATCAAATTCATCATAAACTCGATAAGCCATCTTAGAAGATATTTTTAGTTTTAAGGAAATATATTGCTCTTCAAAAATATTGCCCGTTTTAAATATAGGGTCAGTAACTACTCGTTCAAAATGTACCTCTGTTATTACCATATCTTTTATTCTACTTAATTTAAAAAAGCGAAAATCTTGTCTTAATGTACAATAAGCATATAAATATCGTTGCATACCCTTAAAGCAAAGCTTTAGTGGTTCAACTTCTCTTGAAGTTCTATTGCCTTTACCACTTGAATAAGTAAATTGTATTATTTTCTTAGATAAAATTGCTGACTTAACACTATCAAAAGTTTCCGATTCTTTCTCTGCATTGTACCATGATGAAAAATCCACCTCTATCCAATCAGAACTGTTCTCCCCAAATAAGTTACTTAATTTCTTCAATGCTGAATCTGTTACACTAAAATTGATTGCACCAACTGCTTTCATTGCAGATAAAATATCATTTTTCTCTTCCTCTGTTAATACAGCTTTATTAAGAACAAAGTCATCTAGAATAGATATTCCTCCACCTTTACCTTTACTCATATAAATAGGAATTCCTGCTGCCGATAACGTCTCAACATCTCGGTAAATAGTTCTTGTAGATACCTCAAACTGCTCTGCTAATTCTTTTGCTGTAACAGTTTTCTTATTCATAAGTATATATATCATCTCAAACATTCGATTAATCTGCATATAATCACCTCAGATATAATTATACCACATAAATATGACGGCTTATGTCTTATTCATAAATCTATTAATTTTGGTTATGATATTTTTAACACTAAGTATTGACATAAGAAAAAAATAGTCGTATGATTAGTTCTAAATAGAACTGTATTAAATAGAACTTATTATAGAAGGAAGGTCAATATATGCAACCAACATCAAATATACTATTTATCACTCGTGGTATTACCAAATTATATGAACAATATTTAGAGGACTTTAGAAAGGCTAATAAGTTTTCTCAAGTTGAACTTACAATTATTAGTTTTCTATATAACAATCCTGAGATGGATACCGCTAGTGATATAGTTGAAATGCGCATGTTGCAAAAGGGAAATGTATCTCAAGGTGTAGAATCACTAATTAATAGAGGACTGCTGTGTCGAACTCCTGATACTAATGATCGTAGAAGAAGTCACCTATCTTTGACAGATGATGCTATGCCACTCGTAGAAGAGATTGAATTACAAAATCAAAGACTATTAAACCATATTTTTTCTGGATTTTCTAAGAAAGAACATGAACAATATGCAAATCTTAATAAACGTATTCATTGTAACGTTATTAACAGTTTAGGGAAGGACGATTAATCATGGATGACAACAAAAGTTTCTTAGGTACCGAACCAATCGGAAAATTACTTTTAAAGTTAGCACTACCAACAGTAGCTGCTCAACTTATAAATATGCTATATAACATTGTAGACCGTATATACATAGGTCATATTCCAGTAAATGGCTCTCTTGCATTAACAGGTGTGGGTGTGTGCATGCCTCTAATCATGATAGTTTCCGCCTTTGCCGCTTTAGTTGGTAATGGCGGAGCTCCAAGGGCCACTATTTTTATGGGTAAGAAAGATAATGAATCTGCTGAAAAAACATTAGGAAATTGTTTCACTCTACAAATTATTATTTCAATTATATTAACCGCTGTTCTCCTAATATGGAATCGTGATTTGCTATTAGCATTTGGCGCTAGTGAGAACACTATTGAATATGGCGTTGCATATATGAATATATACGCTATAGGAACAATTTTTGTTCAATTAACACTAGGTATGAATGCATTTATTACTGCTCAAGGTTTTGCAAAGACAGGAATGTTATCTGTTCTAATCGGAGCAATTATTAATATTGTGTTAGATCCTATCTTAATCTTTGGATTTGATATGGGTGTAGAAGGTGCTGCCCTCGCAACAATAATATCTCAAGCTGTATCTTGTATATGGGTATTAATTTTCCTATTCGGAAAGAAAACTCATCTTAGAATTAGAAAAGCTAATCTTATGTTAAATCCTAGTATTGTTTTTCCTGTACTAGCACTTGGCTCATCAGTATTTATTATGCAAGCTAGTGAAAGTATAATATCTATATGTTTTAATTCATCATTGTTAAAATACGGTGGCGATGTTGCAGTTGGTGCTATGACCATATTAACTAGTGTTATGCAATTTGCAATGCTACCATTACAAGGTCTAGGTCAAGGTGCTCAACCGATAATTAGCTATAACTATGGTGCTGGTAATTCTGATAGAGTAAAAGCCGCTTTCAAGTTACTTCTAAAAGCAAGTCTTTGCTATTCAGTAGTACTTTGGTTATGTATTATGGTTTTCCCTCAGATGTTTGCAGCAATGTTCACAACCGAGGCTGCACTACTCACATTTACTAAAACAGCTCTTAGAATATACATGGCGTCTCTAGGATTGTTTGGTATTCAAGTAGCTTGCCAGATGACATTTACTTCTCTTGGAAAAGCAAAGGCATCTATATTAGTTGCCGTTATGAGGAAGTTTATTTTGTTAATACCACTTATATATATAATGCCTTTAATTATGAGTTCAGATAAAACGCGAGCTGTATATATGGCAGAGCCAATTGCTGATGTATTAGCAGTTACTTTTACTGTAGTGCTATTTACATTTCAATTTAAAAAGGCTTTGGCTGAAATTAATAGGGCTGATTAATATATTTTATAACAAAACAAAATGAGACTAGAATAACTTTAGTCTCATTTTGCTTTTATATCTATTCCAACAACTACATCTTCTATCCATTTACAACAGAAGTAATAATTGGTTTGCCTTCTCTATCTAGTAGCGGTGTCATTCCTCCTGCATATCCACTTGCGTGAAAAATATAATTTACTCCTGTTTCTTTGTCCACCCATATTTCAGTATAATTTATCGAACCTTGTGTATATGTTTTCTCAAATCTTTCGTTCTTTGCCATAATATTTCCCTCCTCGAAATTTATCCTATATATTTCTTATTTAAATATTTCACCATATATGCTACAACAATACATTCAATAAACTGAATTTACTTATTATTTACCTTTTTGTACAGTTTCCAATAGTGCATTCCGAACCAAGTAAAGATTGCAATATATACTACTAGCGCTACTATATATAAATAGAACACCCCTCTGACTGTTGCATTCTCAGCTGCAAGTCTATGTTGAATAAATAATTGTGGACAAATGGTGCCAAAAAATATAATTAGTAATGGTATCATTCTACCTCTAAACACTCTTTTTGTCATATCTAACTTTGATTCTGCATCACTAAAAATCTCTTCTTCATCTTTCATTAAACTAACTGGTTTTCTAAAATAACTATATCCAAAAAAATCAAGTATATGTTCCCATTCACAGTCTTCAAACATCTTAACATATTGGCTTCTATGTGATATGCCTTCTTGGTTATAATCAAGTTGATATACTACGTCTTCTGGCTCGCATTTTTCAAAAATATAAATTCCCGGAAATACAACTTTTATAAATCCCCAACCATCTTGGTGTTTTTTGCGAAGATAATCTTGCTCTTTCTCATATTCTGGAACTGTAAAATATTTCATTGTTACCTTAGTATTTTTCATAATTATCGTCCCTCCTTAGAATTTCTATACAAACGTTCAATTCTATTCATCTCTAATCTTAGTACTTCTTTTCCAAGGTCTGTAGTACAATAGATTTTTCTCTTTTCTTCTTCTCTAACAAACTGTATTAATTTATCTTTTTCCATCTTTGATAAGCTTCCATACATTGTACCTGGACTTAATCTTATCTCTCCATCTGTCATGTTCTCTACTTTTTGAACAATGCTGTATCCATGCATCTCTTCTTGTAGACATAATAGTATATAAAATCCTGTTTCCGTCATTGGGACGTATACTTTTCTAATATGCGCATCCATTTTTCATTCCTCCTACATCACTATAAATATATCGCACCACGATATATATTATGTATAGCACTGCGATATATATTTGTCAAGATAATTTAATAAAAAATCAACTAGAATTAAATACATTTAATTCTAGTTGACTTTTATACATTCGTTTTAAATAGATTTAATTGAATCTGGAAATAGAAACACTATCTCAAATCCCTCTCCCAATTCTGATAAAACCTCTATTTCCATTTTTAAATGATCTGCTACTTGTTTCACCAAATATAATCCCATACCTGTAGAATTCTTTCTTTGTTCTCCTACTTCCCCTGTAAATCCTTTTTCAAATATAAATGGCAAATCATAATCTTTTATACCTATACCATTATCTCGTACCGATAGTCTTAATTTATTACTAGCTTCATCATATTTTGTAGATAGATGTATAAACGCATTTTCTTTCTCTTCGTTTTTGTACTTAATTGAGTTACTGATTACCTGCGCGATTACAAATTGTAACCCTTTTTTATCAGATACAACTTTTACTTTTTCAATATTAGTACTTATATTTATATTTTTCTCTTGTAATAAAACTTTATATTCTTCTATTACTTCACTGCATATATCATCTAATACTAATTCTGTGAAAAAATAATCATTTCTGGCTGATTTTAACCTTGCATAATACAACATTTTTTCTACATCTTCTTGCATTATGGTCTTTGCATATTCTAACCGATTATACACAATAGGAGACATTTCTTCTTTTCGATTATCCATTACCAAGGTCATAAGTCCAAGTGGTGTTTTAATTTCATGAGCCCAAGATTCTATATATTCCTCATACTCTTCCACTTGTTCTTCTTGATATATAATTGCCTCATCTTTTTCTCGTAATAGCTTTCCTATTTCTTGTATTATATCCTTATCATATAGAGAAAACATTTTGATTACTTCTTCCTCATCCTTGACAGATGGATTTTCAAGAAAATCTAATAATACTTTTTCTCTATTTTGACTTATTTTAAATATTATAAATCCAATTATAAAATATAATAGTAACGATCCAAGAATCATTGTAGAAAAAATATATTTAAATGCCTTACCAGCCAATACCCACACTATAAAACCATATATAATATTTAATCCTATAAGTGCAAATATCCATATTTTATATTTTTCAAATAGTCTTATTAGTCTTTTAATCATCTTTCATTTCACCTATTAACTCTAGACGATAACCTTCGCCACGAATTGTTGTAATTTTATAATTGATATCTAATTGGCTTATAGTCTTTCTAAGTCTAGTCATATTTACTTGTAGGGCATTTTCATCAATATAATCTAATCCACCCCACAAGGTTTCTACCAACATCTTGCTTGTAACATTTTCTCCATAATGGGACATTAGCTGTTCCATTATCTTGCCTTGATTTTCTGGAAATATTATCGAAACATTATTACTATAAAAAGTATAGGTTTGAACATCTAAACGTAATCCTTGTATTTCAATAAAATGACTTCTATCTTCTGCTCGCCTAAGTAGGTTAGTAATTCTAATTAATAATCGCTCTTTATGGCAGGGTTTATTCAAATATTCATCTGCACCTAGATTAAGTGCATGTAATTCATCTTTTAACTGATCTCGCCCTGTTAATACAAGTATTGGAACTGTACTTTTTTGTCTTATAGCCTTACATATTTCAAACCCTGATACATTTGGTAGATTCAAATCTAATAGTACAAGATCTGGCTGTTGCTTTAAAATATCCCTAGTTGCCTGATTAAAGTCAGTAACACATAAAACTTCATACTGCTCTTTTTCTAATATTGACACAAGTTCTTCACGCATATAGACATCATCTTCAACTACCACAATCTTCATAATTTTAATTATCCTCTCTCTTTACTTTCAATATGTTCTTTATATTATTATCGCTTATCTTTTTTACAGCTATCATATAACAAAATTCTATCACATATAAAAATATAATCATAGCACAGGATATAGTCATAAAGTAACCTACTGAATCCCGCATAGTAGCTGTGGCTATTCCTGTAAACAGTGTCCTTGCTCCAAATATTGAACTAACAGTCGCTACGACAATAGGTAATAAATAATACCAATTAATTTGCTGTCTTGCTGTTTTACATAATCCTTTATAATCTGCACCAAGTTTAATTAGTGTTTGATATCGCTTCTTAGTTTTTTGCTGTTGCATTAGAAATTGAACCCCTAATACAGTATTTGATATTACAAGAAATATAGCAGCTAAATATATTGTAATATAACTTGCAGCAACTGTATAAAACAAACTTCTTCCCATGTTTTGTAGGTAACTTTCATATTCTAGGTCCGTTGTATTTAAAATATTATTTACCTCCATAATAGCCTGCATTAATCCCTTTTCTTCTACATAATCTTTTCCTAGTGCCCCGTTCCAATATGAAAATCTATCACTTTCTAATGTCAAACTATCATATAATTCATCCGAAATAATAAGACCATAACTAATCGATATTCTCCTATCTGTTACTAAATTCTCTTGACATAACTCATTAAATAATTCATATTTTTCACCATACATTTCTACATATGCACCTTCATTAAGAACGTAGGTTAATATTTTTTTCGAGTTTTCATATGAAAAATTAGGATTATTATAAAGTGCTACTTGATTACCTTCTAATACTATCTCTTCCTTGCCAGATAATTTTAATATTTCATTATAACTGGATAATTGAATTAAATATGGATGTTCAAAATACTTAAAATTATTTATTAAAGTATCCTTTCCCACTATATCCTTATATCCCATTATTTTATTACTTATCCCTTGTGCTGAAAATGAGTCTTCTTCATATGAAGGATAATGGGCAAACTTTATCTCAAATAAGCTTCCAAAATATTTATTAATATCTTTTTCTTCAAGTTCTGATTCTACATCTATATTCTCGCCAAAGGTATAATCGAGCACATGGCTTTTCGAAAGGTCATACATAAGACTAGCCGCCATTCCAAAAGCAAAGCAACACATTGCCATAATAATTAGTATTGAAGATATTGCTAATGTATTCGATTTATGAAACACTGACTCTTGCACTTGTCTAAATGTAAATATACTTAAACCATTCTTATTTTTATTCTTACTTAAAACATTTTGAAACATAATTCCGATTCCACGAAAAAATAAGAATACACCACCTGTTCCAACTGCTATAGTTGCCCCCATAAGCCTCATATTCACCCATGCAAGTCCCATAACTCCACTTGTATAAGCCATTGCAAGTAAAATCACACCAACTACTAGCTGTGTTATATTTACTGCTTTACTTGTTTCCTTATGTTTCTTTTCTTGCTCTTCAGATAGCAATTGGTTTATTTGTTTTTTAGAAAACTTACCGCAAAGAATTATTAATGCAGCTAAACGTATTATAATATATCCAATAATTGTCCCTATTACCGCCTTAAGAGAAAAAGAAAAATGATGCCCTACAATTCCTAATCCTACTATCTTAGCGATTGCGAGACTTGTTATCTCACATATAAAAACTGCTACAGGTATTCCAATTGCTAATGAGAAAATGCTATTCCATATCTCTTCTATAAGCAACATTAATAGCAATTTATTACGTCTCATTCCTAGCATTAGATACATACCCAATTCATGGTTTCGCCTATTCAATTGATAATTCTCTGCAAAATATACAAGAAAAAACAGTATAAATAGAGAGAAGGCATATATGGCTGGCACAAGTAAAAATAATTTATCTATAGCATCACTTTCCATCTTTTTAAGAAACAATATTACATCTTGATTTTCCAATGATAGAATAGTATAGAATGATATTATTGTTATAATTAAAGATGAGAAAAACAAAGCATTTTCTTTTCTATTTCTTCTACTATTAGTTTTTACTAAATTAAAGAACATTTGCACTTCCTCCCCCCAATTGTGCCATTACTTGAAGTATTCGCTCATAAAAATCTTGTCTGGTTTCTTCTGGATATTTTCTTCTTACTTCATGAAATATCTTTCCATCTTGAATAAATAAGATACGATTGCAATAGCTAGCAGCATTGGCATCATGAGTTACCATTAATATTGTTGTTTTTTGTTCCTCATTTAAATCAGATAGTTTTTGCATTAAAGATTTAGCATTTTTTGAATCCAATGCTCCTGTAGGTTCATCCGCAAGAACTATTTCTGGATTTAATACTAATGCTCTAACTGCGGCTACACGTTGATTTTGCCCACCTGACATTTCGCTAGGGAACTTATCTAACACGTCTTCTATTTCCATATAACTTGCTAATTTATCTACTCTATCTTCAATATCATCATCTAACATATTGTGTATAGCTATTGGAAGTATTATATTCTCTCTTGCAGTTAGATTTTCAAGTAACTCAAAGTTTTGAAATAGATATCCTATTTTCTTACCTCTGTAATCAGCTAGTTTTTTACCCTTATAAGTCTCTATATTTTCATTATTCAATAAGATATTACCTGATGTTGGTTTAGTTGTTGTGGCAATACAATTAAGTAGTGTCGTCTTACCAGAACCACTACTTCCCATAATTCCTACAAATTCACCTTTTACTACTTGAAAACTTATCCCATCTATTGCTTTAGTTATAGAATCTTTTTTTCCATAATATTTTTTGAGGTCTTTGACTTCAAATATCTTTTCACTCATTTAATATTCCTCTCTTCTCTACTTATGTTATATATTCTCTTTGACATTAAGCTTAATTCATGTTCTTTATATTTGTATTATACAAAATTATGTTGATATATAACACTTACAGTTTGTGAAAGGTTTGAAATAAAAAACTCATCCTAATGTTTCCAAAAGGATGAGAGTTTTATATACTCTACAACTTTTTAATATTACCTGTTATTATATATTGCATATTGTCTTTTATTTTCTGTTCATCCCAATTCCACCATTCAATCATTTGTAACTGCTCTATAGTATCATCATCAAATCTTTTTCGAATTGTTTTTGCTGGGACTCCTCCAACAATTGTATATGGTGGAACATCTTTTGTTACAACTGCTCTAGTGCCTATAATCGCACCATTACCAATAGTAACTCCTGCCATAATAACAGCCTCATAACCAATCCAAACATCATTACCAATTACTATATCACCTTTATTATCCCATGCATCTGTTACATTACTTCCTGATAACATCCACTCATCATAAAATATTGGAAACGGATAGGTTGCAAGTGAAGACATTGAGTGATTTGCTGAAGTAAAGATAAATTTTGCGCCACATGCTATAGAGCAATATTTACCTATAATTAACTTGTCATTATTAACCGGATAATGATATAAAACATTATTCCTTTCAAACATGCAAGGATCATTTACAAAATCATTATACATACTATAATCTCCAACAATTATGTTTGGATTACTAATTATATTTTTTAAATATACTGTTTCATTATCTCCTATTCGTGGGTAAATTAATTCTTTATCCATGATTCCTCCAATCCAAAGAATTTTATGCAATTCTCATAAAATATTTTATTGGCAACTCTTTTACCAAAGTTTGATTCTATTTCTTTTTCAAAGTTACTATATCTATTATAACTATCACTACCAAATACCGCTGCATCGGATCCAAATAATATTTTATCTTCACATCCATAATTCAATATATTAAGAATGTCTTCTATATTGACCATAGTTGTATCCCCATAAACATTCTGATTATCAAGAATACATCTTATTGCTTCTTCATGGTTAGTATTCAAACCCATATGTACAGCCATAAAATTAATATCAACATTTTCTTTTGCTAGTTTGTCCACGTATTCTATATTTGAATAACCATCATTCTCTGTATGAACACAAAAAGGTAGCTTATATTCTCTACATAAAGATAAGTACTTATCATATCTTTTATCAAAAAGCGGAACATTTGCTGTAAATGGTTGTACTTTAATTCCTACAACATAATTACGGTTCCTCTTAATAAAATGCTCCATATCACTTATATCTTGCCCAGAATACGGTCTTATCCATGCAAGCATTTTAAAGGCATTTTCATATCTTTTAATTTCACCTAATGTTCTTGTATTTACTTCTACATCAGTATATTCATTTATTCTTATATGCTCATAATCAAATTCGT
This sequence comes from Lachnospiraceae bacterium, assembly GCA_031556525.1. Lineage (GTDB taxonomy): Bacteria > Bacillota > Clostridia > Lachnospirales > Lachnospiraceae > JAVBSN01. Next base: position 12,499 of record JAVBSS010000035.1, on the reverse strand, counting down.
TTCCTGCAATATTTGATACTACTGCTTGATCTATTTTATTTTTTAACATTTCTCCATATAGTTTGTCAATTGAAATATTCCAATCCTTAAACTTTCCAATATGTGTATGCGAATCTATTATCATTTCTTTACCTCTATTTTTATTGTATCTATTTGTCATAATCAATTTTAAAATAATCTAGATACTGCTTAAAAGTATCTTGTGCTGTAAGACACATATCTCTAAGATATCCTTTTTCACTTTTCCATTCACGCAAGCCTCTATAATAAAATAGCTTCAAATCATCATCTATTATAAATGGCACAATGTTATGTTTTAGGCATTCTTTAAGTAACAATAATCTTCCCACACGTCCATTACCATCTTGAAAGGGATGTATTCGCTCAAATCTATAATGAAAGTCTAATAACTCATCCATATTATATTCTTCATATTGATTGTATTCTTTTAATAATTCTTTCATTTCATCATGAACTTTTTCTGGCGGGGTTGTCTCTAACCCTCCAACTTCATTTGGTAACTTCTTATATTCTCCAACTACAAACCAAGACACACGACTATCAGAAGTTCCATTTTTCAAAATCATATGAAGCTCTTTTATCATTTTTTCAGATATTGGTTTTCTTGCATTTTCTATAACATAATCTATTACACGAAAATGATTTGTTATTTCAATAATATCATCTACATTTACAACACTATTTTCTACTCCAAATTCTTAATCCCTATACTCAATCATAACCGTATCAAGAATACTCTGTATTTCCTCATCCGAAAGATTTTCAAAAGATATATATCCATAATATTCATCATAAGCAATCATAACAAATGTAGTTATTATCGTTCTACTATCTTCTTCTGTAATCTCATCTATAAGTGTATATTCATTTCCAGATGTAGCCGTGTACTCACGCTTATTGTTTGTGTTCTTAAGTTTTATACTATGTGCCACATCACTTGCAACATTTCCTGTCATAATATTCTCAGATACGAAAAAGCTTCCATCATTATAATAATAACGTACACATACGCTCTTTTCCGTAAAATCACTTGTTTCTGAAAGAACATATTCTACACTCACAACATCTTTATAAGTTGTATTAAACCAATTATCAAGTCCTGCATCCATAATGGCTGTTGCATAATCCTTGTATTTGTAATAAGTATTTGTTGCATAACCATTTACAACTTCAACGTCCTTTGAAATCCAATTTACTGAATCATCACCATCTTCATGACCTGTTTTCTGAATATCTACTTCGCCTTCATCCTCTGCAATTGCTGCGTCATCTACATAATCAGAATTTCCTACAGAAATTGCATGATCCGTAACAAATACTTCCTTAATAATCTTATTTGCTGCATATACTACTACACTACTCATGCTAATAATTGCAATAAAAACGGCTGCAACTTTTGCTAATCTAAATGCTGTACTCATAATTCTGTGTTCTGATTTTCTTGTACTCATATTTAGAATCTCTTCATTAATTTCTACACTTGGGGAAATGCACGGTTTTAATGCGTTTCCAAGTAAAATATCCATATTATCTTTCATTATACTCATCCAGCCTTTCTCTTAATCTTACTTTCGCTTGATGCATTCTACTTTTAACCGTACCGGTTGGAATATTTAATGCCTTTGCTATTTCATCCACCGATAGCTCTTCCATGTAGTACATCAAAACAACAATTTTCATCTTATCTGGCAGTTGGTCTACAAATTTTCGTACAGTTTCCATCTCATCATGTTTAACTACAGTTTCGCAAGCAGATTCTCCTTCATCTGCAATGCTCTCCATATCCTCACTTTGTAAATAGACAATATCCGCTTTCTTTTTTCTCCATAAGTATTTTCGTTTATGGTTATTCCATATGTTTGCCGCTATGGTTATAAGATAAGACTTAGGATTATTATCATCATCTAAATCATTCTTTTGTATCGCAACAAGAAATGTCTGTTGATATAGATCATCAGCATCCTCTTTATTACGTGTGAGATATGTACAAAATGAATAGACATCTCTACCATATTCCTCTATATGTTTTTCAACTTGTTCTCGGTTCATGTTTTTCTCCAAATCTGACGTCAAAATAGGACTTTCACATTGCCCTTCACTTATATATTTTCATATATGTATAAAAGGTTCATTTTTATAAATATTATATTATATACAGATTAAAATCAAATACCAAAATAAGTTGTCTTATTCGACTCAAACAGCAGTTACATTTCAAAGAATTATAGCGCACAAAAATAGCGCAACAGTCATAAAACTGCTACGCTATACATTCTAATTCTTATAAAGTATTACATACCCACGTTTTCAAATTCCCCTAAAATTTATTGTGCAGAAAATGTAATAGCTTCTGTATCTGCAATAGTACCATATGTGTCTACATTATAGATATGGAATTTTAATTCAACTTCATCAATGCTTTCAATTCCATTTGTTTCTAAATCACTAGACAAGATTGTAATTTCATCAATAGCTTTCTTTCCATCGTATATATCACATGAGAAGATTGGTGTCATCATAAATCCATTGATTGACATATCCTCACAGCGTATACCTACATTAATACCTGAAGTATTCTCAATGTAAAGTAAGATAGCACTTCCCCAGAAACTATTCTCATCAACAGTTTTACCTACGATTCTTACTCCACCTTCGTTATAAAGCTCTATTCCAGCATCATCTGGTGTTGTGTCCATATTTGCAAATTCTGATGTCTGAATTGTTACAACTTCTGTGCTAAATATATCATCATATGAATCACTATCATATACACGGAAATAAATCTCAATCTGTCCAACTGAATCAATACCAGCAGCCTTTAATGCAGCACTTGATAAATACATTGTTTCGTTAGCTTTCTTACCAGCAGCTACACTTGATACAAATAAATCTGAAATCATATAATCATTTACTATTAAAGATTTACAACTTACAGTAACATTCTTTTCAGAGTTATTCTCAACAAGAAGTTTAATTCCTTCCCCCCAAATAGAGTCTGTTGTATACTCTAGAGCTGTAATAACAATACCATCTTGATCCACAATAACTGCTTCCTCAATTGTTGTATCTGTACTAGTAGCTACTTCCTTATCATCATCGGTTGCATTTTCCTTTGTTTCATCCGAAGCAGTAGAAACGTCCTTTGTTCCTGCTGAATCAGACGATCCACTTCCCATAGCCATAGATGCAAATAGTACTAGGCATAATAAAACTGCTATTAATTTTGTTTTCTTTTTCATTTTGTATTCCTCCCTAATGAACATTTTTTTATAATAAAAACAGCAACTATCTCAGCTAGAAATTCAACTAGTATATCATAAAAATCGAATGTTCCTTTGACAATAGATGTAATCTGAAGAATCTCCATAGCTGATGAGAACAAAAATGCTATAAGAAAAACCTTCAATAAACTTGCTGTATTATCACCAATAATATAAAATAATGCAAAAACCAAAGCATATGCCCACAGCATATCTAAGAAAAAATTTCTAATAAAGCTAAACAGCAAATTGCTATTTTCAACAATTCTAATATGAAAGTTCAAACCTGTAATCGAATCAATTCTTTTTACAAAAAGAACATCTGGAGAAAATAAATAGTAAATTACTGCTCCTAATAAAATAGGAATTATAATATTTACTAATAAATATCTCTTTTCTTTTTTTCTTTCTATCTCTTCATATTTATTCATGTTTTTTCGTGATTTTCATACTTTCTAAATATTTAGTAGTATTATAACATATAATACCAAAAGTTATTACCCCCTTTATAGTGGCAATTTAACTAATCTTGTAAACCACTTGTTCTTAACGGATTAAAACTATTTTTCTTTAGTAATTCGTTTACATCTATAATACTTCCTGGTCTTTCATTAAAAACAATCATTAAAAGTGCATCTCTTGGTATTTTTACGTATAATTGTGGCATTTCATACTTTTTAAGTGTTTTCTGAGTTTCTTCAAGAGTAAATTCTGCTGCATAACATATTCTTAAAATTATATCTCTCTGCCTTGTACGTTTTTCACCCGACAGAATTTTATATCCATATCGTTCTGGAATATCTGCCTTCAAAAATACATTTTGTTGTGTTATTCCTCTAGCCTTAAGCAAATCTTTGACATATGTTCCAAATGCATCTTTTTCATCAATCAAGTTATTTTTATTGCTGTCACAAAACGATTCAAAATTCTTAGAATGTGTACTTCCCAAAATATTTTCTAATTCTTGTGTATTTTTTTCACCCATAACGTCCTCCTATCTGTTATAATAATCCTATCTATTATGAAAGGATTTAACTTAATGAATTCATCAAATCATTTATCAATGTCTCAATATAAAGATATATCCATTTTAAATGAGACACATAAAATATATATAGTACAACACCAAGAAACAAAAAAGATATTTGTTAAAAAAATCCTTGATGTATATAATGCTAGCATTTATCAATATTTGCAAACCTCTTATGTAGAAGGAACCCCACAAATCATTGATCTGTATGAAGATGATAATTCTCTTACGGTTATCGAAGAATATATTTCTGGTGAAACATTACAAGATAAAATCAATAATGGTTCCTTAGATCACAGATATATATATTACTACATTAAGGAGCTTTGTACTATACTAAATAGGCTACATAGTCTAAATCCTCCAATAATACACAGAGACATAAAACCATCAAATATTCTTATAACAGCATATAACCATGTTGTTTTACTAGATTTTAATGCTGCGAAATTTTTCACAAATATAAATTCACCTGATACCATTTTATTGGGCACACAAGGATATGCAGCTCCTGAACAATATGGCTTTGGGTCTTCAACTCAGCAAACTGATATATACGCTATTGGTGTATTATTAAGAGAGCTTATATCTTCATCAAAAATACCATTACATCAATTTGATAGTATAATATCAAAATGTACACAGATTAATCCAGCAGATAGATTTACGTCGGTTTCCGAACTAAAAGATACTCTTTGTAACGAACCCATTAACAAACAAAATAATAGCCATGTTAACCCTACAAAAACAAAATCGTGGAAATTTTTTCTTCCACCTGGATTTCGCACAAACACCCCTTGGCATATGCTGGTAGCTGTTTTAGGTTATATAATGATTTTCGGATTCACCTTTTCATTAAAAATTAGTGAACCAGCGATAGTTACCCCTTGGTTATTAAGAAGCGCTTACCTACTAATATTTTTAGGTATTGTTTTTGTTTGTTGCAACTACTTAAATATCCAAAAAGCAATGCCATTGTGTCAACATAAGAATCCTATCATAAAGCATATTGGCATATCACTACTAAATATAATATTATTTTTTATACTTATAATATTACTAACCTTTATCAATTTAATCTTCTTTAGCTAGAATAATTATAACATTAATAAAACTTCTATGTTGCCACCTTAATGGTGGCAATTTTTTATAAGCGAAAAAAGAACCACATGAGAATAAATTCTCTGTGATTCTTTTGTTTGATTGTACATAGCAAACATCTATTTAACTCAAACTATATTCTATCAATGAAATTATAAACAAATCTATTCAGCTGCAGGTTCACAAGTCAACATCATTCCTAATTTCTTAAATACATTAATATCTACTGTAGATAACATAACAGAAGTATGTACTTGACAACCTTTTAACAATGGCAACATATCCATTGCTTTCTGTGCATTCTTATCATTGTTGGCACACATTGATAAGGCAATTAACACTTCATCTGTGTGTAGACGTGGGTTCTTGCTACCAAGGTATGTGGTTTTCAACTTCTGAATCGGTTGTATAACCTCTGGTGCAATAAAATGCATCTCATGAGGAAGATTAGCTAAAGCTTTTAAAGCATTTAGCAATACAGCCGCTGATGCACCCAATAAATCCGTTGTTTTTCCCGTAATTAACGTGCCATCTGGCAATTCAACAGCAGCACAAGGAACAGATAGCAATTCAGCACGTTGGTTGGCTGCAGCACAAACTTTACGATCAGTAATACTAATCTTTGCCTGCTTCATAATAAATTCTATTTTTTGCACTTCGTTCTCTTGACACTCTTCGTGTGCAAAACGATTAAGTGATGTGTAATAGCGTCTCAAAATCTCCATATTAGATGCATATTGGCATGCGTCATCATCAATAATACAATTACCAGCCATATTAACACCCATATCGGTTGGGGACTTGTATGGATTTTCACCATAAATCTCCTCAAATATAGCATTCAATACTGGAAAAATTTCAATATCACGATTATAATTAACCGTAGTTTTTCCATATGCTTCTAAGTGAAAAGGATCTATCATATTAATATCGTTCAAATCAGCAGTAGCCGCTTCATAAGCCATATTGATTGAATGCTTTAATGGTATATTCCAAATCGGAAAAGTCTCGTACTTAGCATACCCTGCTTTAATACCATGCTTATGATCGTGGTATAGTTGTGATAAACAAGTTGCCATTTTACCACTACCTGGCCCAGGTGCAGTAATAACTACTAAAGGTCGTGAGGTTTTAATATAATCATTACGTCCATACCCTTCTTCACTAACAATAAGCGGAATATTAGAAGGATATCCAGGAATTGCGTAATGTAGATAAACTGGTATATTCATTTTCTCTAACTTGGATTTAAACTGAATTGCGCCTCGTTGTCCCTCATAATGAGTAATGACAACGCTACCAAAATATAATCCACATTCATCAAATGCACTTTTCAAACGAAGTACATCCATATCATAGGTAATCCCTAAATCTCCACGAACTTTATTTTTCTCAATGTCAGATGCACTAATAACCATAACAATTTCCGCCTGATCAGAAAGTTGCATTAACATTTTTAATTTACTATCTGGTGCAAATCCCGGAAGTACACGGGCCGCATGGTAATCGTCAAAAAGCTTACCACCAAACTCCAAATACAACTTATCTCCGAACTTGGCAATTCGCTCCATAATATGCTTCGATTGCATCTTTATGTATTCTTCATTATCAAATCCTATTTTCATGTCTTCTTCCTACCTCTTTTATTCTCTAATAGTACATTATACGTTATTGTCTTAAAAAAGTAAATCGAGACATGTGGATTTGTGTAAGTATTTGTTGAATAAGTTTGGAATTACTTATAAATATGCGGATTACTGCGTTATTACGTACAAATTCTTCAATGAACCTCTCCTTCACTCCGTTTCAGCTCGGTCATTTCAGAATTCCCTATAAACGTAAAAAAAGAACCACCAGAGAATAAATTCTCTGTGGTTCTTTTGATACGTTTGCACGTAATAACTATCTCTTTGAAAATTGTGGAGCTCTTCTTGCTGCTTTGAGTCCGTATTTCTTTCTTTCTTTCATTCTTGGATCACGAGTTAAGTAACCTGCTGCTTTAAGAGCTGGACGATACTCTGCATCTGCCTCTAATAATGCTCTTGAAATACCATGTCTGATTGCACCAGCTTGTCCTGTAAATCCACCACCGTGAACATTGATGATTGCATCAAATTTATCTACTGTTGAAGTTGCTTCAAATGGTTGTTTTGCGATAACCTTAAGTGTATCTAAACCGAAGTATTCTTCTATGTCTTTTTTATTTATAGTAACTTTACCTGTTCCTGGCATTAAATATACTCTAGCAACACTGCTTTTTCTTCTACCAGTTCCATAAAATTTTGTTGTTTTAGCCACTGTCATGTCCTCCTAATTAATATTTAATCTCTAATACTTTTGGTTGTTGAGCTGCTTGTGCATGCTCTGGACCAGCGTATACGTGAAGTTTCTTAATCATGCTTCTTCCTAAAGGACCCTTTGGAAGCATACCTTTAACTGCTAAATAAATAACATCTTCAGGCTTCTTAGCCATTTTCTCTTTTAATGTAGTCTCTCTCATACCACCTACATAATCAGAGTGATTATAATAGATTTTTTGATCCATCTTCTTACCAGTTACTTTGATCTTGTCTGCATTAACAACAACAATATAGTCACCTGTATCGATGTGTGGTGTAAAAGTAGGTTTGTTCTTACCTCTTAAAATACTTGCTATCTCTGATGATAAACGTCCTAATGTATGTCCTGTAGCGTCAACTACATACCATTGTCTCTCAATTGTTGATGGACTAGCCATAAAACTCTTCATTGGATTTCCTCCTTAAATATCTAAATTAATTTATATAATACACTCTCACCGGGGCTTTGGTTCGAGTACATATTTCTCAACTGTCACAGTTTACTATTATATTATAAAGATTTTAAACTGTCAACGATTTTTCTTGATTTAATTCGATTTATCCGAACAATAATCTATTCTAACACTAATTTCTATAGTTTTGCAACCTTTTCTCCTATACAAACTTGCTATTTATATAAAATGTCTACCAAAGTGAGACCCTTGGCTGGTGCTTTAGGACCTGCCTTCGTTCTGTCTCTAGCTGCAATTATTTCCTCTACATGTTCTGGTGGGTATATATTCATTCCTACCTTCATCAATGTACCTGCTATAATTCTAACCATATTATATAAGAATCCATTTCCAATAATCCTTATAGTAATCATATCACCAACTTTATCTATATCCAAACTATACACCGTTCTAACTGTATTTTCCACTTGTGTCCTATTTGAACAGAAGCTCTTAAAATCATGCTCTCCGATTATATAACTGGCTGCCTGTTTCATTTTATCAATATCCAAATTATAGTATACAAAATGGGAATATAACCTTTCTGTAGGTATCTCAAATTGTCTATTAACTATCTTATATTCATAGGTTTTTGTTGTATCACAATACCTTGGATGAAAGTCAAGTGGCACTTCCTTAGATTCCTGTATCCTAATATCATCAGGTAATCTCTGATTTAGTGCATAGGAAAACTTCTCTGGTGGTATATTAGATTCGGTATCAAATACTGCTACGTTTGCATAAGCATGAACCCCTGAATCTGTCCTACTCGCTCCTATTACAACTATTTTCTCACCTAATAATTCCGAGAGTTTTTTATTTATTATTTCTTCAATTGTTATTCCATTTTTCTGAATCTGCCAACCACAATAATTTGTTCCATCATAGGCAATTATCAATTTTATTCTCTTCATTCTTACCTCATAGAAAATCAATATTTTATAGAATAATTATTTTCATCTTTTAATTATCTATAATCATATATCTTATCTCTCTAATCGTTAATCTATATTTTATAACAATATAACTATCGCTATCATTATAACAAAGTATAACACTAATATTGTATATGCTATTTTATCAATACCCTTATATTTTAATGGTTTCAGTTTAGTTCTACCTTCACCACCTCTATAACATCTTGCATCCATAGCAAGTGCTAAATCATTTGATCTACGTATTGCTGCTACAAATAATGGCACAATAATTGGAGTCATAGCCTTTATGCGTTTAAATATATTTCCCTTATTAAATGAAGCTCCTCTTGCCGTCTGTGCTTTCATGATTCTATCTAACTCTTCTATTAATATTGGTATAAACCTTATAGCTATACTCATCATCATTGCCATTTCATGAACGGGCACCTTGAATCTCTTCATCCAACTAAATGAATGTTCTATACCGTCAGTTAGACCTGTGGGAGTTGTTGTGTATGTCATTATTGATGATTCAATAATCATAAATATTAATCGAATACTTATAAATATCGCACTTCTTATACCCGCACTAGTAATAGTTATAAATCCCATCTTAAATATTTCTTCTCCTGGAGTCGATATTAGATTCATTATTGCCGTAAATAATATAATTATAAATATCGGCTTCAATCCCCTAACAATATATTTTATAGGTACTTTAGATAGTAAAACATAAGTAAACAAAGCTATACCTGCAAATATATAACCATATATATTATTCGCTACAAATAGGCTAATAAGATACCAGAACGTAATAGCTAACTTTGTTCTCGGATCCAATCTATGAGTAATTGAATTAGCTTTATAAAATTGACCTATTGTTATCTCTCTAATCATCTATAACTCCCGCTCAAATTATTAATTAACTTATCTAATGTTTTTATATCCCTATAACTTATATGGCATTATATTTTGCTATCAATCTAATTCCATTTACTATATCGGAGCTAATACAATAGTTATCTTACTGTAATTCCTCTATAATCTCTCTAGCTGCGTCCTCTACAGTATATATATTGGTAGACACATCTACGCCCATATCGCTTATTCCTATCATTATGTAGGTTGATATTGGTGCTGCTAAATGCATATTCTCCAATTCTTCGTATTTTGAGAACACTTTTTCTGGTGTATTATCAAAGGCCACCTCACCCTTATTTAATACTACTATTCTATCTGCATAATTACTTATTTCTTCCATACTATGAGACACAACTATTATAGTCATATTCTTCTCTTTTCGAAGCTTCTCAAGTAATTCATATAATTCTCTCTTACCCTTAGGATCTAATCCAGCTCCTGGTTCATCAAGCACCAAATATTCAGGCCCCATCGCTAATACTCCAGCAATTGCCACTCTCCTCTTTTGTCCTCCTGACAGTTGAAATGGCGGTGTATCATATAATTCGTCTGACAGCCCGACTGCTGCTATAGCCTCAAATGCCCTCTTTTGTGACTCTAATTGAGTTAAATTCATATTAGATGGTCCAAAATATACATCTTCAAACACCGTTTGCCCAAATAATTGATCCTCTGGATATTGAAATACCAATCCTACATTCTCTCTAAGTTTACTTATATCAAATTTCTTATCTGTAATATCATCTCCATTAAAGTACACAGATCCTCTTGTAGGTAATAACAATCCATTTAAATGCTGTATTAACGTTGACTTTCCCGAACCGGTATGTCCTACTATGCCTACAAATTCACCTTTACCAATTGCTAGAGAAACATTTTTAATTGCTGTTTTTTCATCATTTGTGCCTATATTATAGGTATAATCTACATTATCTAATATAATTGCACTTGTAGGATTAATTGCTCTCAAATTGGTACTTGTGCGCCTTTTAGGCCTATTATTACTTCCTATACTAGTTTTTTTATATTCCACTATCTGATTAATCAATTCCTTGCTCGTTAATACATCCTTATTAATATTTATCCCATTTTCATATAGTATATGGGCAATCTTCGAAACATCTGGAACTTCCAATCCTATGTTATATAACTCTTCATATTTAGAAAATACTTTTACAGGATTGCCATTCATTACAAGCTTTCCTTCATTCATTACATAAACTTTATTTGCATATAATACTTCTTCCATATAATGCGTTATAAGTATTATAGTTATATTCTTCTCTTTATTAAGTCTTGTTACTGTTTCTAATAATTCTCTTCTTCCCTCTGGATCAAGCATTGCTGTTGATTCGTCAAGAATAATACAATTTGGCTCCATTGCCAACACACCTGCTATGGCAACCTTTTGCTTTTGTCCTCCTGATAACTTATTAGGCGAACTAGTCGCATACTCAGACATGCTTACTGCTTCTAAGCTCTCTAATACCCTATTCCATATTTCTTCTATAGGTACACCTATATTTTCTGGTCCAAATGCTACATCTTCCTCTACCACAGTTCCGACTATTTGATTGTCTGGATTCTGAAACACCATTCCGACATTTTTTCGTATTTCCCAAACATTATCTTCATCTGAGGCATCCAATCCATTAACCATTACACTTCCTGAAGATGCTTTTAATAATCCATTTATATGCTTTGCCAAAGTAGATTTTCCCGATCCATTATGTCCTACTATTGCTACAAAATCTCCTTGCACCACATTAAGAGATACATCATTAACGGCTTTTATAACATCTGTTACATCACCTTCATTATCTCTCCTAAAATATTCAAATATAAGATTTTTAATATCTATTATACTCATACTTCGTCACCTAATATATAAATAAAGAATCTAGCTTGCCAGATTCCCCGTCTACAAAGCCATATTATATAAAAAAGTGACTGAATATAATCAGTCACTTTTAAATGTACCTAAACTAATTCAATGATAACTTCCATTGCTGCATCACCTTTACGTTGTCCAATCTTAACGATTCTAGTGTAACCACCGTTACGGCCTGCATATTTAGTACCATACTCATTAAATAATTTATCTGTTAAATCAACCTTCTTAGTGCCTGCTTTCTTACCAGCTGCTTCAGTTGGAACTTCAACTACTGGATATAAAACTTTAAGCATTTGTCTTCTTGCATGAAGCTTTGATGGTTGATCTTTTTTGATAGTTTTATCAACTTCATCGTATACAGTAACTTTCTTACCATCTACAACTTCTTTGATTCTCTTACCATCTTTATCTTTTTTAGCAACTTTAGCTTTTACAGTTACTTCATCGAAATTATCTTTCTCTTTAACTGCCATAGTGATAAGGCTCTCTGCGATCTTACGGATCTCTTTAGCTCTTGCTTCAGTAGTCTTAATCTTACCATTATATAAAAGTTGAGTTACTTGA